>NZ_JBXAHJ010000006.1:0-332428 GCF_058794995.1 Pseudomonas sp. GW823-FHT06E10
CCCCCCCCCCCCCCCCCCCCCCCCCCCCCCCCCCCCCCCCCCCCCCCCCCCCCCCCCCCCCCCCCCCCCCCCGCTCCTACAGGGGACGGCGGTGGTGGCAATAAAAAGGCGACGCCTGTGAGGGCGTCGCCTTTGTTCTGACTGCCGCTAAAACTTACTCGGACAGTTTGTAAGCAATCACATAGTCACCCATTTTGGTGCCCAGTGAGCCGTGACCACCGACGACCAACAGCACGTACTGCTTGCCGTCCTTGCCGGTGTAGGTCATCGGCGTAGCCTGACCGCCAGCCGGCAGGCGCGATTTCCACAGCTCGTTGCCGGTGTTGACGTCATAGGCGCGCAGGTATTGATCCAGCGTACCGCTGAGGAAGCCGACGCCGCCGGCGGTGACCATCGAGCCGCCCATGCTTGGCACGCCGAGTGGCAGGCCGATAGGCAATGGCGAGCTGTCGCGGCTGGTGCCGTTCTTGCGTTTCCACACGACTTTGCTCGTGGTCAGGTCGATGCCGGCCACGTAGCCCCAGGCCGGCGCCTGGCACGGTACGCCTAACGGCGACATGAACGGGTGCATGATCACCGCGTAAGGTGCGCCCGTGTTCGGTTGCACACCCGCGGTTTCGCTCTCGCGCTTGCTGTCGGCTGCGACTTCGGCACGAGGCACCATCTTCGAGACGAAAGCCATGTAGTTCGGGCTGGTGAACAGCATCTGGCGAACCGGGTCGACCGAAACACCGCCCCAGTTGAAGACGCCGACGTTACCCGGATAGATCAGGCTGCCCTGTTCCGACGGCGGGGTGTACTGGCCTTCGTAGCGCAGTTCCTTGAACTGGATGCGGCACAGCATCTGATCGAACGGGCTGGCGCCCCACATGGCTTTTTCGGTCAGTTCCGGGGCCAGCAGGTTCAGGTCCGAACGAGCCTGGGTCGGCGCGGTGCGGTCACCTTTTACGGCACCTTGCGGAGCCGGAATCTCCTTGATCGGGATGATCGGCGTGCCGTCACGACGGTCGAGGACGTACAGGCTGCCCTGTTTGGTCGGGGCGATCAGCGCAGGTTTCACGCCGTCGGCGGTTTTCATGTCCAGCAGGGTTGGCTGGCTGCCGACGTCCATGTCCCACAGGTCGTGGTGAGTGAACTGGTAGTTCCAGCGCACCTTGCCGGTGGCCAGATCCAGCGCGACCAGGCCGGCACTGAACTTCTCGGCGCCCGGGGTGCGGTCTGCGCCCCACTGGTCAGGGGTCTGGTTGCCCAATGGCAGGTAGACCATGCCGAGTTTTTCGTCGACGCTGGCCAGCGACCACATGTTGGCCGAGTTGCGGCTGTAGTGTTCGCCCTCTGGCAGCGGTTCGGTCGCGTCGGGATTGTTGCTGTCCCAGTTCCACACCAGATGACCGTCGTGTACGTCAAAGGCACGGATCACGCCGGATGGCTCGTTGGTCGACTCGTTGTCGGTGACGTGGCCGCCCATGATCACCAGATCACGAGTGATCGCTGCTGGCGAGGTGGAGTAGTAGCCGCCGGCGGTGAACGGGCCGATGCCTTGAGTCAGGTCAACCACACCGTTTTTACCGAAGCCTTCGCAGATCTTGCCGGTGTCGGCGTTGAGTGCAATCAGGCGTGCATCGGCGGTTGGCAGGTACAGACGACGCGGGCAAGCCTGGGCAACGGCTTTGCCGGCCTCGGAAATCACTGCGGAGGCAGCGCTTTCAGACTTGGCGTAGGCCGCTTCGTCGTAGTACGACACGCCACGGCAGGTCATGTGGGCGAAGCCCTTGAAGCCCACCGGGCTCTTGATCTGCGGGTCGAAACGCCACAGTTCCTTGCCGGTGTCCGGGTCCAGCGCCAGCACCTTGCTATGGGCGGTGCAGGCATAGAGCATGCCGTTGGCCTTGAGCGGGGTGTTTTCGTTGGTCAGTTCCACCGGGTCATCAGCGGTTGGCAGATCGCCGGTCTGGATACGCCAGGCTTCTTGCAGCTTGCCGACGTTGGTCGGGGTGATCTGCTTGAGCGGCGAGTAGCGGTCACCGAATTCGCTGCGGCCATAGGCCTGCCAGTCGCCTTCGGGCATCTGCGGCGCGGTGCTGGTCATGTCCGCGGTGTCGCGGCCCAGTTCGCCGAAGGTTTCGCCCGGATGGGTGAACTGGCTGGCCACGGCGGTGGCGCCGGCCAGGACCACGGCCACGCTCAAGGCGCCAGTACCCATAGGGACAGGGCCGTTGATCAGCAATGGACGACGGAACCACGGCAGCAGCATCACCACACCGAGGGCGAACCACAGCGCCAGGCGCGGCACCAGTTGCCACCAGTCGAGGCCAACTTCCCACAGCGCCCAAACAGTGCTGGCGAACAGTACCAGTGCGTACAGGCCCAGAGCCGCGCGGCGGGCAGCGATCAGCAGGACGCCGCTCAGCGCGATGCCGATACCGGCCAGCAGGTAATACAGCGAGCCGCCAAGCATGCTCAGCTTGATCCCCCCGGCCAGCATGGCCAGGCCCATCAGCAGAAGCAATATGCCGAGCAGGGTCGGCAATAGACGGCTTCGGCTCAAGGCACCATCAGTGCTCATAGTGTGATTCTCCGTGACGTTTCAAGTAGTCCCGCGCAAGTTCACTGTAGATGACGATCTTGTGCGGGCAGGGTTCATATAAAACGGGTTAGTCCCTTGTAGGAGCGAGCCTGCTCGCGAAGAACCTGAGAGCGCCGTGTGGTGTCAGGCTCGCAGCGTTATCGTTGACGTCCATCGCGAGCAAGCTCGGTCCTACAGGGGGGGTTGTGGTGTTTTTTAGAACGACGACTGGACCTTGATCCCGCCGATCAGCGCGTCATCGACCTCGTCCACGCCTCCGGGATGGCGGATGTATTGCAGGTTCGGGCGCACGGTCAGCCAGTTGGTCACGTGCACGCCGTAATAGAGTTCGGCGCTGTATTCGGTGTCCTGAGGTGGCAGGTAGGACGGATTGTCGT
Organism: Pseudomonas sp. GW823-FHT06E10; assembly: GCF_058794995.1. NCBI lineage: Bacteria > Pseudomonadati > Pseudomonadota > Gammaproteobacteria > Pseudomonadales > Pseudomonadaceae > Pseudomonas > Pseudomonas sp. GW823-FHT06E10. The sequence goes on from NZ_JBXAHJ010000006.1 coordinate 2,965, forward strand.
AGTCGAAAACAACATTGGCCTGGTTGGTCGCCTCGGCATTCTTGCGATAGGCCGGGTTGACGTGGACGCGGGCCATGGCAAAGCCGATGTCGTCCCTGGCGCGCGCATCGAGCAGGCCTTTGTAGACGAGGCCGGCCTGGACGTAGTTGTCGATGGCGTTGGTTTTTTTGTCGTGCATCGTGCCGTTGGCGAACAGGCTCAAGCCGCGAGAGTGGTCGCTGGCGAGGCTGGTGACTTGCTGCTGAAGGCCCAGCCACGCGCCGTGTTTGCTCGACGCGCTGCGATAGGCTTCGCCACTCAGGGCGGCAGGCTGGCCATTGCTGTCCTTGTAGACGTCGGTGGCGTTGGCGCTACTGTAGTAGTAACCGGCGCGGTATTCACCCGGCAGGCCGTTGAGTTTCGGCGTCCACACCAGCTCCACCGGCAGGACTGCGCCCTGGGTGCCGCTGCCGCTGAGCTTGAAACCGTTGTCGCGGTCAAGGTTCGACGGGTTCTGCTCATACGCGCCGATCTGCGCGTACAACTCTGGCGTCAGGTTATATTTGACCCGCAGCGCCCACTGGCTGACCGGCCAGTTGTACCAGATGTCGCCCGCCCAGTTGCCGACCTGGGAGCCGCAGAACGCCAGGTTCTGGAAGTCGCAGGGGAAGCTGTTGAAGTCTTCACCTTCGCCGAAGCGGCCGACCTTGATGTCGAGCTTTTCATCGAAGAACTTCTGCTGATACCACATCTGCGTCAGGCGCCAGGTCTGGCCGCGGCCCCAGACTTCCTGGGCCGATGTGAAGCCGCCGACACGCGGGTCGTTGATGCGGTCGTTGCTGATGTTGTTGCCGCTGCGTTCGGTGATGGTCAGCTGAAATTCGGCATCGTCCCAGCCGAGGATCTTCTGCAAGTCCAGGTGGGTGCCCAGGCCGAACTGGTCGCTGTAGCGCGCGGTGCGGTCGTGGTCGTAGCCGCCGTGAAGGTTGCTGCCCATTTCGCCGGTGTAATCCAGTTTGAAGTCATAGCCTTTTCCCGCCAGCTCCGTACGTGTGCCGTTCCAGTCGCCGAGCATCCACGGTGAGTCGCTATCGAATGCCGGAGCGGCCTGGACACAGGTGGCGAGGCCGAACGCGGTGAAACCGCCGATCAGTTTGAGGGCGTTGTGGCAAGAGACAGTCTTAAAGACAGCGCTGTCTTTCGAAAATCGCAAATCAGGCATAGGGAAGAAATTCTTGATCTTTTTCTGGGGGATGAGCGGAAGAAGTGACTGGCAGAAGCGTTTCAGCTAAAGCGTGCGCAAGGATAATGTTCCGTTACAAATAGAGAAAGGGCTTTTGATGACATGCATCGTTTCGGATTTTGTAACAGTTAGCTCTTTGTAGGAGCGAGCTTGCTCGCGATGGTCGTGAACGATAACGCGTCAAACCGGATACCCAGCGGCGTCGTTGCGTTTTTCGCGAGCAAGCTCGCTCCTACAGGATTCCAGGACTCCAAGATCACCTACATTTAACAGACCGCTTCCACCCGAAGAAGCCCTCGGCTAAGGTGCGCGGCTTTCCCATTCCAACATCGCTGAAGGCCCGGCATGACCGAACACAACACTGATCCGCTGCATGGCGTGACGCTGGAACAGATCCTCAACGCGCTGGTTGAACACTACGAGTGGTCGGGGCTGGCCGAGCGCATCGATATCCGCTGCTTCAAGAGCGACCCGAGCATCAAGTCGAGCCTGACGTTCCTGCGCAAAACCCCGTGGGCGCGGGAGAAGGTCGAGCGCCTGTATGTGAAGTTGATGCGCACCAAACGACCGCTTTGAACATGGTCAACCCGTCTGTGTTACGCCGTCGTTTTGTGGTCGTGGCTGCCATGCTCGGCTGGGCGGGGTTGAGCATCCAGATGTACCTGATTTTCCATTCGCGCTGGACGCTGGGCGCCAGCCTGATCGGCGGGCTGGTGAGTTTTTTCAGCTACTTCACCGTACTGAGCAACACCCTGGTGGCGACCGTGCTGACCTGTGCAGTGACATCCCGCGAGTCGGCGGCGCGTCGCTGGTTCTTGCAGCCGTGGGTCAGTAGTGGCATTGCCGTGAGCATCGCCGTGGTGAGCCTCGCTTACAACCTGCTGCTGCGCCACTTGTGGCATCCCGAGGGCTGGCAATGGCTGGCCGACGAACTGTTGCACGACGTCATGCCGCTGCTGTTTCTGGTGTATTGGTGGAGTTGCGTGCCCAAGGGCAGGCTGCGGGTGGGACACATCGGGTTGTGGGTGATCTATCCGCTGGTCTACTTCGCCTATTCGCTGCTGCGCGGGCATTTGCTGGCGGTTTATCCCTACCCGTTCATTGATGTCGAGAAACTGGGTTATCCACAGGTGTTCATCAATGCCGGCGGGTTGTTGACGGGGTTTGTGGTGATTGCCTTGCTGGTGATTGGGTTGGATCGGTGGCGTGCCGCCCGGAAGTGAACGCTGATTGTGGCGAGGGGGCTTGCCCCCGTTGCGCTGCGAAGCAGTGCTAAAAGCTGCAATGAGTATTTATCTGAAACACCGCATCAGCAGATTTTACGACTGCTTCGCAGCCGAACGGGGGCAAGCCCCCTCGCCACAAAGTCTTCAACCAGCGATTGAGCGAGCAGATCACTCCTCGTTACTGTCCCCCAGTTTCCAGTAACCCACCGCCTTGACGAACTGCTCATCCAGCCCGTGCTCATCCAGCAGCACCCGACGAATCTGCCGCGACACTTTGCTCTCGGTCGCCACCCATGCGTACAGGCTGCCGGCTGGCACCTGGATCTGGCGCACCGTGCTCAACAAATGATCTTTGCCCCCTTCGCGCAGCACCCAGATCACATTGACTTCGGCAGCGCTCTCCAGCACTTGCTGCTCCTTGCCGTTTTCCACTTCGACAATCACCAATGCGCGTCGATTGGCTGCCAAGCCTTCGAGGCGTCGGGCAATGGCGGGCAGGGCGGTTTCGTCGCCGATCAGCAGATAGCTGTCGAACATGTCAGGCACGATCATCGAACCCCGTGGCCCGCCGATGTGCAGGAACTGCCCCGGTTTGGCCTGTTCGGCCCAGGTCGAGGCAGGGCCGTCGCCGTGCAGTACGAAGTCGATGTCCAGTTCCAGGGCGTCCAGATCGTAGCGACGCGGGGTGTAGTCGCGCATCTCAGGCAGCGGACCATTGTCCTTGCCGGCGCCCAGCACCAGGGTTTCCAGCGCCGCGGCCTGTTCGGCATTTTGCGGGAACAACAGTTTGACGTGATCGTCCGTGCCGAGGCTGACAAAGCCTGCCAATTCAGGGCCACCCAAAGTAATCCGGCGCATGCGCGGAGTCAGGTCGACCACCCGCAACACTTCCAGGCGACGGCGTTTGATTTCGTGCATGACACGGTGAATGGTTGAGGCGATGACTTCAGTCATTCGGCGTTCTCCTGAACGGGTTGAACGGCGGGGCCGTCGACGATGGCTTTGGCGGTGTCGTTGAGCAGGACAGCGACGCGCCGGATTTCTTCCTTGCTCCAGCGGCCGTGGTGCAGTTGCAGCGCGTGGCGCAGGTTATGCACGGCTTCGTGAATTTCGGGCGGGCGATCATGGCCGCGCAGCGAGCGTTTGCTGACATCGATGCGCACCCGCACACCTTCAAGGGCGATGGCTTGCTCTTTCAGGGACAGACGTCCGGCGTCGGTCACGCTGTAGCGTTTTTTTCCGCCTTCGGCGTCGCCCTGGATCATTTCGCTCTCTTCCAGAAAGGTCAGGGTCGGGTAGATCACACCAGGGCTGGGGCTGTAGGCGCCGTCGAACATGCCTTCAATCTGGCGGATCAGGTCGTAGCCGTGGCAAGGCTGTTCGGCGATCAGCGCCAGCAACAGCAATTTCAGGTCACCGGGGGCGAAGACCCGGGGGCCGCGACCACCGCGCTCACGTCCGGGGCGTTTCTCGAAGCCGTCGCGGCCGTCGCCGTGTTCACGGTGGGGGGAATGATGGTCTCTCATTTCTGCTTTCTCTCGTCGTGTTTAGATACAACTTAAGATATATCTTAACGAGAAAGCAAGCCCCCCTGACCGGTGGCCGTCCCGAGCGACGAGCCGATGACCCCGCCAAAACCGCAAAAATAGTGGTAATCAGTGCGGGTGAAAAACCTGAAATTAGTGTTAACTCTCTAATGTTGGGTTTTGGCCTGTTAAATGCGGGGCTTGTGGTATTGGTCTTACAGAAGTAACTTCGTTAGTTTCTGCTTGTCATTGCCGTTAGTGTGCGGTTTGTAGTATTTCTCTTACAGTCAGACATTGGTTTTTAAGTTATTTCAGGTTTTTTCTTTCCCGGGTGATAGCACTTTGGCTACGCACTTGCAGGAACGTTCCTGCTTACTTTCCAGATAAATTGATCGATCATCTTTCGGCGTTGAAAGTTCAGCTGAGCAAATAGCTGCTCGTGACGGTTTTGCTCAACTTGAACTTTCTGCGCTTATCCTTTTAAAAGACAGGTACTGAAAGATGTTCAAGAAAATCGCGTTTGCTGCTCCTCTGGCTGTTCTGACACTGAGTTCTTCCATGGCATTTGCTGTGGAGCCGATTTCAACCTCGATTAACGTAAGGGCATTTATCCCAACCTCTCTTTTCAATGCTGCGCCTCAAAACCCAAACTTCGGGCAAGATGAAGTTATGACTCAACTAGGTAGTGGCGATCTGTCTACCGTAGATGCCATCTTCAACTTGAAGCACACAGATCCGAAAGGTGCCATCAATGCTCTGACGGAAGGTGATGTGGCACTGTATAACGGTCGTGACAGCATTCCGTTGACCGTCTCTATCGGCAGCGTCGAAGTGGACGAAAACACAAAGGAAATCGTGAACGAAACCGAGTCGGTAGCGGGTGTACAGCGTACGTTGAGGATCAAGACCACCACCCCCCCGACCGCCACTCAAACCGGTGACTATGCTGGCAGCTTCGCGGTGGTGTTCGAGCCTGTACTGAAGCCTTGATTGATCTAGTGCTCTTATAAAGCATTCTTTGTTGAAACGTCTGCCATCCAGCCATTGAACGATGGCTGGTTGGCGTCGGCTTGTTATGTAATCAGAGTATTCCGATGATGTTCCCGATGACTCCCATCGCGGCTGCGCTCGCGCTTTTTTTGTGCGCTAGCGCATTGGCAGCGCCCGCTAATAACGTCACTACTCCCCGAAGCTTACTTGCTCAAGCGAAAGGTTTGCCGGCCGACTTCGAAGAGCATTTCTTCGATGTGCCATTGGCTGTTCGGGTGGAACTTGATCAACAACTGCTGGGTGAAGCGATGATTGTGTTATCTCGCGATGATCGAATTACCCTGCTCGAATTTACCGATGTTGGCGATAGCAGTATTTCTGCCAGCGAACGTGAGGTCTGGGCCGCTTACTTAAAGAAAGGCGTCGCCCTTGGTGCGTGCGAAGGCAGTTGTCCAGAGCAGATGCTGGCCGTGCATTACAACCTGCAAAATTCATTGGTGTCGATTGCCACCGAAAACGCCGAGCGCAATACGGATGCCAAACGGTATTACGATTTGCCCGAAGGCGGCAGTACCGGCTTGATCGTGCGTAATCAGTTGAACCTCAACGGTGGCCAGGAGCAAGACCTCGGCGGACGCTATGGCCTGGAAGCCAGCAGTAGCCTGGGCAACTGGACCCAAAGTCTGAACATGCAACTGGCACGTTTGGGTGGCCCTGACGATAAGCTCTACCACGCGGTGCACGAGCTTTTTACCCAACGTGAACTCGAAGGCAGCTTCCTGCGTCTGGGCTATTTCACCCCCAACTCCGAAGGGTTGAGCCGTCAGCCGCGTTCGTTCGGCGCCAGCCCCGATACGGCGGCAGGCCTGATGTACGGCAGCTCCGACAGCTTGGCCATCAACAGCCCCAAGCCCAGCGTTTACCCGATCTACGTCATCGCCAACCGTCAGGCCTCGGTGGAGATCTTTCGCAACGGTTTGCTGATCAATACCCAACCGGTGGATGCCGGCCTGCAAACTCTCGATACGCGCCCCCTGCCGGGCGGGATCTACGAAGTGGAAGTGCGCCTGATCGAAGACGGTCAGATCACTTCCACAACTCAAGAGCTGATATACAAACCCACCAACTGGCGCAATCAGGACAGCCGCTGGCGCTATAACCTGTTCGCCGGCCAGGAAAGCAAGTTGCTCAGCAACTGGGACGAGCAAGCTTATGGCGACATGACCGCCGGCGCCGCCGTCAACTTCCTGCTGCACCCTCGGGTGATTCTCGGTGTGTCGGGTCGCCAGGTGCGAGACAAGATGCAATACGGCACCTCGGTCGACTGGACCTTGGCGAACAACACCAGCTTGTTCGCCAACGTCTATCAGACCGAAGACCACGGCACCGGTATGGACCTGCAAGCGATGTACAACTATGGCGCCGGCAGCGTATTCGCTACCCACAACCGTAGCTGGCTGGATACCACCAACACCTACGAAACCCTACCCGACGGCACGCGGGTGCGTCAGCGCAATGTGTTTGTCGGCCAGACCAGCACCTCGTCGTTATCGGTGAATCATCGGGTCAGCAGCAGAAGCTCGATCAACGGTCGTGTTTCCCACAGCGATGGAAATATCGAAGGTGTTGGTGTTGACCTCGGCTGGACCCAGCGCGGCAACCTGTTCGGCAGCGATGCCAACTGGCGCCTCTCGATCTTCGATCGCCCCGGCAGTTTCAGCAGTGGCGACAAACGTAACCGAGGTGTCGACCTGAGCGTCAGCCTGGCACTTGGCGGGCCGGGCGAGCAGTGGTCGGGTAGCATTGGTACTCGCACCTCCCGTGACGGTGGCCGTGACAACAACGCCTCGCTTACCTATCGCAAGGACCTGCAGGACCATGTGCTGCAAAACGTATCGGCCACGGCGATTACCGATACCTACGGCGTCGGTCTTTCCGGCCTCGCGAGTTTCAGCAATGACGCCATCAATGGCGATGTCTTCGTTCAACGCTCCTCTTTCAATGAAAACCTCACCGGCGGTTTGAACCTCGACAGCACAGTGGCCGTGGGCGGCCAACACATCGTCATGACCAGCCAGCATCAAGGTTCCGGTGCCGGGATGATTGTCGACGTCGAGTCCGACCTCGATGACATTGCCTTGCGTGCCGACGACTTGAGCGGCGGCAGCGCGAGCCTGCGACCGGGCCGCAATTTCATCCCGATCACCGCCTACAAAAACAGTTCGGTGAGCTTCGACTTCGAAGGTAACCACCCGCCGGCCGCAAGCATCCAGCCGCCACGCACTCGCTATCACCTGAACAAGGGCGGTGTTGACTACCGCAAGATCACCGTCAGCAAAACCCTGACCGTCCTCGGTCGTTTGATCGACCCCCAAGGCAAACCGCTCAAGGGCCATCACGTCATCAACCACGCCAGCCGTGGGGTAAGTGAAGTGGACGGGTTCTTCTCCATGGAAATGAACGCCGGTTCACCGACCCTCGAAGTGCGGTACGGAGAGCAACTGCTATGTCAGTTCCGCCTGGACACTAGCCGTGGGCGAACTGAAAACAATGTGTTGATGATCGGCGACTTACGGTGCACTCCCGATACGGTGGCAGATGCAAATTTTATGGCTCAGTCAGCGGGTTAATGACCGGTTTGAAGTGATTGATTTACGAGGGATAGGACTATGAAGCGCCTGTTGGCAGTGTTTGGTTTTTACGTATTCACCACGTCGGCCCATGCCGCTCCGAATATTAACATCGGCAGCGTGTATGACTATCTGGACGGGGATAAGAGTACCTTTTTGAAGCGGGTATTCAATGGAGGGGACAGCACCGCGTTCGTCAAGGTAAACATTCTCGAAATCCTCTATGACGCCGATGGCACCGCGCGGGAAGTGCCTCTAAAGACCCAGGTCGATGCCGATGCTCGCGATGGTTTGATGGCCAGCCCGGCTCGGCTGATTGTTCCCGCTAATGGCATGCAGGGTACACGCCTCTTGTTCATGGGGGAGCGCGATAGGGAGCGGTATTTCAGAGTGCGTTTCGTGCCGGTAGTACCCGAAAAGGAAGACGAGTTTGCGGTCTCTAGCGAAGAGCGAGAGGACTATAAGAAGAATCTGTCTGCCGGGGTCACCATACTGGCCGGTTACGGTGCAGTGTTCTTTGTTCGCCCCAAAGAAACGCGCTTCGACAGCGTGATCGAGAACGAAGCAGGGAATTATCTCATCCGCAACAATGGCAATAGCGTGGTGATCGTCGACGAGTTCAAGGATTGTGCAGTCAAAAACGATCGGGACTGCCTGCCCGCCACCAAGCATCACATTCTGGCTGGCCGGACTTTCCAGTTCGAAAAACAGACCGGCCGTGAATATCGCTTCACAGTTATTGAAGGAACTGCGACTAAAAAACTGGAAGTGAGAGGGTAGTGCCATGGACTGTCAACCAGCCAGGCCCGAGTCATTTCAGGTTTTTTTTCTGATTGGCGTTACCATTTTAATAGTCCTCGAACTGCAAGTAATAGGTCATCACTATGTTTAGAAATTTAACAACGATGACATTATCGGTGTTTCTGTTGCTGAACAGCATTTATGTATTCGCAATTACAGAGCGCGAAACCTTTGAAGTGTCGGTCTCTATCCCGACCGCTGAGTTTTACGTGCTGCCAGTGGACCATGAGTGGCTTGGTCGTGAACAGAAACTGGATTGGAACTCGACGACTGAGGAATTAAGTCGCCTGCGTAAAAGCTTCGATGTAAAAAACAGCAATGGTGGGATCGTTGCCCGTTTGTCTACGGAGCCTTATTTGAGCAATGGCAGGGACAACGACAACATCGTATTGGACGTGAGTTTCAACAGGACAAAACTCACATTGGATAACGCAGAAGTCGTCTCGGAAGTAGACGGAAAAACGGGCAGGCGGGTGTGGTTGGAAATCGCTGCGGTCAAGCCGCAAGAAGGTTACAAGCCCGGTGAGTATTACGGCAGTGTTCATATGATTTTTGAGGCCATCGCTCCTGGATCTCGCTTGGGGCAATAGGTTCCGTCATGTTGGAATTTCAGGTTGATTCATAATGAAGTTATTTTTTTCGTCAGGAACAATGGCGGCGTTCTCGTTGGTGGGTAGTTTGTTGGCCGGGCTGCACTCCCCATCTGTCGGCGCGGTGGTACAGGAAATAAGCGCGAAGTTCGTGCCTGATCCGGCAAATCCCTTGGTCAACAAGTTTGTCAACACTACGCCGCAAAGTGGCGTATGCCCAAACCATATATCCAGCACCTGTGCGCGATTAGGCATCTTCAGCCTGCGGGTGCCCGGCCTACAATTTCGTTCGACACAGCCAATTCCGGCCGGGCATACCGATCCGAGGCAGGGGGCGACCTTCCGTGTGCCGTCGAGCTGGCGTCCAGTGGACGTCGTCCACAGTCACACAGGTGAACAAGAGACCGTCGAGATGCGAATCGCCGGAATTGGTGGTAGCTGGACCGTGGCAAGGCCGCCTGGGGTGAGTGCCTGGACACCGCCGGCGGGCGGCTATTGGCGTAATCCATGGATAAGACCACCTGCTCCTTGTACCGGTCTCAACATAAATATCGCCGGAACGGCTCATGCGTATTTCTTTTGGCTCATTCCTGAAGGAGCGGGGGCTTGCGGCGTCGTGCCAACTAAGGATATTCCCTGGTTCGAGCACCGGTTAGTCGAATACGTTTATGAACTCAAGACCCCCAACCCTCTGACCATGTCCTCAGGAGAATATCGAGGTTCAACGACCTACAGCGCGGGCCCTGGTGGTGACTTCGACATGGGCGATGTCATGCTGCCAAACGACTCGGCAATCACGCTTAATTTCACCCTTGATGTTCAACATTCGCTGAAGGTTGACATCCCGCCGGGGGGGAACCGAATTGTTTTGCTGCCTCAAGGTGGTTGGCAAGCGTGGTTGAATCAGGGGCGCAAGCCGGTACGGCTATTCCGCGACCAGACGTTCAATGTTTCGGCTTCATCCCGGTTCAAGATGCAACTCGAATGTCAGTATGTCGTGGGCAATAACTGCGCGGTGCGTGACACGACATCCGCTGATCTTGTGCCCTTGAACACCAGTGTGAGTTTGCCCAACGGTTTGACGGATGAGTCAGGGCAGCCGGTTAATCGCCGTCCTCTGCGAATCGATGGAGGCGGCACCGAGTTGTTTCAGCCCGGCTTTTATGTCGAACGCAAGCCTGGAACCCTGCATTTTGAAATCGCAAGGGAACACGTCGAACAGATGTTGCACGAGGGGGTTTCAAAGACGTTCTCGGGGGATGTCACGGTGATCTGGGATTCGGAAGTGGATTGAAGATCTCCCCTGAAGGCTCCGAAGGAGCCTTCAGGGGGGGCTGATTATTCCTCGGTTAAATGTTGGCTTTCCTCATGGCCGCACGGGTCAAACGTCTCGATAGCTCTTTTTCGTCATATCCGATGTCAGTGAGCAGTCTGTTGTAAACGTCCTCGCTCATTGGCTCGTCGGCAAAAATCACACTGTCTGGAACGATCAAATCGTTCGTCAATTCTTTAAGTCTGGTTCTAAGCTCGGTGCGTTGCACCTCCGTTAAATGAATCGAGTTCGCCCACTCATGCTGAGTCGTTCGCAATGTTTCAAGTTGATCGAATTTGCTCAGGTAGAGCTGTTTGTTTTCCTCGAATTGAGAAGGGTAGGTTTCACGGAGAAAGCGCTCCCAAAAATCCAGTTCAAGCATTTTGTTAACGAGTCCGTCACCATTTTCGAAGGATAGAACTGTGGCGTAGGCCTTATCGATCATCGCGTCGGTGACACCGGATACGGGTCTGTGAAGCATTTCTTCGGATTGCCAAGGTAGGCTCAAACGTTTTGCCAACCCAGTCTGATAGGCCAAATAAACTTCAACTTCATCTGGGTCACCTGAACGACTGCTCATGTCAGCCCGGGCGATATCGTTGACCAACTCCAAGCGTGCCGAACCTTTGCAAAGTTTCACCAAACTAGTTTCTAGTTGTGCGGGATCGGTGGTGCCAGAATAAGCCTCGAAGGTGAGCACTTCGATGCCCATGTTGTTGAATAATTGCGCGCCAGCGTCGGCACACCTCACTGGATCACTCGCCATTGCGAAGAGTTTTTCTCTAAGCGGAGTATCGATATACGCCGCATCAAGCACGCGCCAGACGCGCGCTAATAGATTTTCCCGCGCCTCGCCGTCAGCTCGATAATCGGCAAAGTTAGGTGCCCCATTTATAAAGGACATAAAAGGCCCAGCGTTGGGTTCGTGTTTCAATTCCTCCCAACGCTTAATCCGTTCGGAGTCCAATCCGGGAACGCTGTCCCAGATTAATACATCGGGACGGGCATCTATTGAAGGTAACATTCCAATACTATTGGGAAGGCCTGCTTGCTGCCGTACTTCGTTGAACAAAAACTGGTTAATGGAGGATAAATTTTCGAAATCGAGGCGCGTTCGGCCTAGTATCAGTGCATCTGATTGTCTTAGCCTCATATTGGGCACACTATTGAACGGATTGCCCCGCATATCCAAGAGGAAATCAGCCGGTCTTTCTCGAGCTATTATTCCTACGGGCCAAGTAGTTAGTCCGGTATTTCTTAGGTCGAGTACCTTTAGTCTAGGCATGCGCGAAACGTCGGGCAGTTGGGTCAGCGGGTTATTGTCTAGCTCAAGTATCTCCATGTAGGTCAGTCTACTTAATCTTTCGATCCCGACACGGTTCAAGGTGATCGTGTTTTCACTTAACCGAAGACGCTCTAGCTGATGCATGTTTCCGATGTCGGGGGGCAGGTGATTTAGCTCGCAGCGATTGGCGCTAAGCTCCCGAAGATTCGGAAAGCTATACAACGTCCCGTACTGTTCGGATAAAAATCTTGTATTGTCGAGTTTAAGACTCGTAACTTTACTCAGATATTTTTTTAGCGCCGGACGTTTTGACCACCAAGTTTCCAAATCTAGCGGCAGTAATTCTCTAGAGAGATCAAGTGAGTAGGATGATGGATCCGTGCGGCTACCGAATTCGGTGTTTTTTCGCTCGAAACAATCGATCAAGCGTTCGACGATGTGTCGTCCCCCGCCACCCAGGAATCCATGGGGGTCCGAAACTGGGCTGTAAGGTTGTTGACGCTCCCACTGATCGAGTATTCCTCTTAACTCAGCGAGGTCCTTTTCCTGCTCTTCTATCGCCTTAAGCGGTTCACCTCGGGCGGTTAAAACATTAGCAAATACATCAACCTCGGCCTCGCTGAAATGCGGATGCAGATCCTGAATGCGTTCGTGCAGTGTTTTACCTTCCTTGCTCAGTCCACCCCCGCGCACCAACAACATCGTTTCATGCTCGGCAACCGGCCGAACGGGCGGGTCGGCGAGTACGGTGCGGCGTTCGCTGGGCGGGGCCGATTTGACCATGACCCATTCCCTGAACAGTTCAGCATCCCCCGGTTTGTAGCCCAGGCTGCTTTGACCATTCTCCTGCGTGGCGTGCAGGACGGCTTCGAAAAAGTCATCGGCTTCATGGATCGGCTGATCCTCGCCATCACGCACCTGATACTGTCCGACCTCGTCGCGAATCAGCACCCGCACCCGCGTGGCGTCTTCGGGGCCGACGCTGTAACGCAACTCGCCATCGAATGTGCCCTGACGAATCTCGAGACGCAGGTCGCCGAAGGTATCGGTGTTAAAGCGCAAGGTGCCCAGCACCAGGCGCTCGGTGTCGGGAGTGATTGATGCGCTCGGGTACAGACCCTGGGCCGCTCGTACTGTTTGTGTTTCGAATTGCAGCTCTCGGGCCTGGGTCCTCATGCGCAAAGGCAGGCGGTTTTCCTGGGTAATCCGTTGACGTTCCGCGGCGCTGGCACGGGTATGGATGTGTTCCGCAACGGTCGCCGGCAGCTCGGGGAAATCGCTGAACAGCGGCGCGATTTCAGTGGGTAACGTAGCGGGTGCAATGGCCGGTGAAGCCAGGCGTTGCAGGGTATCGGTCAGCAGCGCTGGCGGTGGTGCGCTTTCAACGTGCACCCGGCGCAGCTCGGCTTCATCGGTGCCGCTGATCTGGCGAATCTGCTCCAGTTGTTCATCGTTGAAACCATCGGTGCTGTGGCCGAGGCGGCGCATCAGGGTCGAGCCTTCCCACTCCCGTGGGTTTTCCGTTTCGCAGACCCAGGCCCCACGGCCATTGTGGCGCAGGGTCGGTGCATAGGCATCGAAACGCTGCGGATGGCGGATGCGTTGTTGCCCGGTCACCGGGTCTTCCAGCACTTCGAAGTGTTGATCGTTCAGGCGCACTATGCGCCGGCCCTGATGCTGGTGAATGCCCTGATCATCAGGCCGGGCATCCGCGGGTAATTCCACGTCGGTGCGTTGATAAGGGCTGAGATCAGGATTCCACAATCGCGTCTCACCGTTTGCCAGTTGCACCGGTTTCAGGCCTTCGAAAAACGGCGAAAGCTTCGCTTGCGCAACATTACCGACGGCGCCTGCCGCCGCGAACACGCCCAACTGGACCACGCTTTCCAGGACGCCGAGGGTCTGCTCGCCGGCCTCGGCCAAGCGTCCCTCGGCCAGGTCGACAAGGCCTTCGACCACGCCATCGGTCAATTGATAGGCCGTGTACGCCAGCATCAGTGGGCCCAGGACAGGCACAAATGGGGTCGCCACCAGCAAGGCGATCGTGAGGATGTCCGAGAGCATTTTTTCCAGGTTGTCCCACCAGGCCCAGCGGGCCATGCGGTCGGCGTATTCGGTGGAGATGGCGATCTCCCGGGCATCGTTGAAAATCTTGTTGAGGGTCTGCCGGTAGCGGTAGCCCCACAGGTCATTGTTGAAGGTCGTCGCGCGGTCGGTCTTGATGCTCGACACACTGAAATGCAGATCGGGTTTATCCACAGGCGTTTCGCGCCAGCTCGGCAAATTGGTACCTGCGGCAGCCGGCTGCCATTTCACCGTGCTCAGACGCGCGTTCAATCCGGCAAAAAAATGCCCGCGTTGCTCATGGGGCACGAACTGGCTGAAGAACTGTTGATAGCTTTTAACCGATGCGCCATCGCGCAACTGGCGTGTCAGTTCCGCCATGAATTCCAGAGACGAAGGGTATTGCTTGAGCGGGTGCTGCGGGTCATGGGGCACATAGGCAATCACCGGGACCGGGCCGCTGGCACTGGCTGTATCCGCCGCGATCAGGATGATGCCGCTCAGGCGCGTGTCCATCATCGCCAGGTTGTAATAGTCGACGGGTTTGCCGTTCCACTTCAGCCGTGAACGATCCTCGAGCATGCCTTGCACCACGTCATAGGCATCCTGGTCGATGTCGTGCTTCATCAGGGCCATTTGCGCGGCGACATTCAGTGCGCTTTTCTGGCTGAGAACGACTTTTTGGCGCAGGACATTGCTCGCTGCCTTGTCGCTCGGCTTTAAAGTGTCTTGCAGGTGCTGTTGATAGCGGGCGCCGATGTCCAGTTCGCGACACACGGACTTGAACTGCTCGATGCTCAGTTTGTGCTTGAGCTGTTTGACGTTGAAATGCCCGCGTGCGTCGGGGCGGGTGATGAATTCGGAATCTTGGGTGAACGCCTCGTCTTGGGAAAAGTTGTGCAGCGCGGCGTCCAGCAGCGAGATGGTGCGACTGGTGGTTCCTGCGGAAAAGTCATGCACCCACCAGGCCGTCTTAACCGGGGCATACAGGCGCAGCCAGGTTTCCTCGACATCGTCTTCGACGCCGAAGCGGTCCCTCAGTTTTTGCTGCAGCAGGGGTTTGGCAAAGGCTGAAATATCCAGCAGATCGCGCAGGGCCTGATCCACGGTGTTCTGCGAGGTCCAGTTAAGCTGGTTGGCTTTTTTCAATTTGCGGTGAGCGGTTGTCGACGCGGTCCTGTGCCAGTCGGGCAGCGTCAGCCTGACAGATTTCAGCGCATCGACACGGGATGGGGAGGTGTTCAACAGCCAGGACGGAATCGCCTTTCTGACCTGATGGAAGTGGATGCTTTTATCGAATGGGGCGATGGCGATCGGGTCTGATCCTTGAATCGCCGAGGGGGTAATGGGCATTGTTTGATCGTCCTTTGATCAGTACCGGGGACGACCAGACTAGGTAAGCATGTTGCCTAAAAAAAGCGCAAAGATTGGTTGTTAAAGGTGCCGGGTGCGACTCGATTCTCCAAAAATCAAAGAGTGAAAAATACATATGTACCGCCATCGTTCCATTTCGTTGAGTCGGGCTTAGCGGCTCGCCGCCACCTCGGTTGGCTGGCACATCGTGTGGGTGCCCGGTTGCAGGTAAGGCGTGAGGATCGGTGCCATGCCCTTGAGCACCTGCACCGGCAACGCCGAGGTGAAGGTAAAGCTTTCCGCCGAGCGGCCTGGCACGAACGCCGTCAGGGTGCCGAAATGGTGATCGCCTATGTAGAACACGAAGGTCGCCGTGCGGTTGAGCGATTTGGAACTCAAGATTCGCCCACCGGACCCGATGGCCTCGATGCGGTTGTCACCGGTACCGGTCTTGCCTCCCATCGCAAGCGGGCTGCCGTCGGGCAGTTTGAAACTGCCGGCCACGCGTTTGGCGGTACCGGCGTCGACCACTTGCGACAGGGCCTCGCGCATGGCGGTGGCTACTTCGGACGGCATCACCCGTTTGCCGACGTCCGGGTCATTGATCAGTTGGGTTTCAAAGGGGGTGTTCGCGGCAAAATGCAGGCTGTCAATGCGCAGGGTCGGCATGCGCACGCCATCATTGAGGATGGTGCCGATCAATTCGGCCAGGGCTGCGGGACGGTCGCCGGAGCTGCCGATGGCGGTGGCCAGCGACGGTACCAGGTGGTCGAACGGATAGCCGACTTTCTGCCAGCGCTGGTGGATGTCGAGGAACGCTTCGATCTCCAGCATGGTGCGGATGCGACTGTCGCGGGCGCCCTTGTGCCGGCTTTTGAACAGCCAGCTATAGACCTCCTGGCGCTCGAACTGGCTGGCTTTGACGATGTCGCTCCACTTGGCGTCGGGGTGATTGAGCAGGTAGCCCATCAGCCACAGGTCCAGGGGGTGGACCTTGGCGATGAAGCCCTGGTCCGGCAAGTCGTAGGAGCCTGGGCCGTAGGCCTCGTAGAGCCGCACAAGACGTTCGTCGGTGAGCTTTTCCGTGAGCTTGGCGCCTTTGAGGTGCGAGCGCACAAAGGCGTTGAAGCTTTCCTGGCTGGCCTGCGGCAGCAGGTAGCGGTGCACGGCGGCCATGCGGATCGGGGTCGGGCGCATGCTGTCGAGGAAGGTGTCGAGGCGGTCCTGGGTGTCCTTGTTCTTGTACTTCTTCCAGAACTTGAGCAGGAATGAAGTGCCCTCGCGGTCGGCGAATTCGGCCAGGTACTCCTGACGCCGCGGGTTGCGGTCATCCTTGAGCAGTTCGGCACTGCTGTTCGGGCCGGAGTAGGTGGTGTAGCGCACCAGATCACGCATCAGGCGAATGAACGGCAGGTTGATCGATTCGCGCAAAGCGTCGCGCAGGGGCGGTATCCGGCCGTTGTCTTCCTTGCGGAAGTTGTGGAACGTGTGCAGGCCACCCCCAGTGAAAAACGCCTCGCCGGGGCCGGCGGAGTATTTGCGGTCCAGGGCGGCGCCGAGCATTTTTTGCAGGTCGCGGTCCTTGTTTTCGATCAGGTAGTCGACCGCCCAGCGGCTCAGGCGATCCTGATCCGGCACGTCGACTTTCTTCAGTTCCGGAACGGCCATGCCGGCGTATTTGTCGTGCAACTCGGCGATGATTTGCAGGTAGGTGGTCAGCACGCGCATTTTCGCGGTGGAGCCCAGTTCCAGTTTGCTGCCTTCGTTGATGTCGAATGGCTGGTCGGTGCTGTCGGTCTGCACCCGCACCCGCGAGCCGTCCGGGGTCAGTTCGAACAAGGTGAAGCTGTAGCGTACCTGAGTGGTGCTGGTGGTGGTCAGGAGGCGTTCGCCGATCAGGCCGATTTGCGTGGCAAACTCAGGGTCGGCCAGTTTTTTCAGGTACTCGGTGGCCTCGCTTTGCAACTGGCCTTGCAGGGTGCTGGTGGCGGAGAGGTCAAGGCGGTCGAGGTCATACAGCGGGCGATTGAGCATGCCGGCCAGACGGCTGCGCGCGACACTGATGCCCTTGTTGGTTTCAATCGGTTGAATGGTCGGCTGGGTGGCCCAGTCGCGGTAGATCACTTTGCTGGCCAGGGCGGCGGCGGCGAACTCGGCGTCGATCACATGGTTTTGTGCCAGCAGGCGTATATGGCTGTCGGTGAGATCGGCCAGTTCATCGTGACCCTTGGTCAGGTAGTGCGACGGGCGGCGCTGGGCAATCATCAACGACAGCATTTCACGCAGGGCCAGGCCTTTTTCCGCCATGGTTTTTGGATCCGTAGCGGTGCTGGACAGCGCTTCGTTGGCCTGTTTGAAGTCGGAGCCGTACCACACGCGCAACCCTTCAGCCATGCCGTGCACTTCACCGTGGCCCGGTACAGCTGACAACGGCACGCTGTTGAGGTAGTCACGAACCACGTTCTGCCGGATTTCGAGGGTTTGTGGCCCGGCCTGATAGGCGCGTACGGTGGCGGAAACCATCTGGCGAATCTTTTCCGCGCCATTGACTGTCAAGCCATCGGGGGAATGCCGGTACTTCTCCAACTGCGTGGCCAGGGTACTGCCACCGGCGGATTGGCCGGGCACGTGCAACATCTTCGCCAGCTGGGACCACGCCGCCATGCCGAACCGCGGCCAGTCCACCGCCGGGTTGGCCAGCGGTTGCCTGGGGTCGAGCAGGAAGCGGTTTTCGATGAACAGCAGGCTGTTGACCACCACCGGCGGGATCGAGGCAAAGGTTGAATAAAGCTGCTGCGGATAGTGGTACTGGTACAGCGGCGCTGCGCGGCAGTCGGTGATCGACAGCCCGGCCTGGATTTTCTCGGCATAAGGCACGAACAGGCCCTTGTCGCTGTACTTCAACAACGCCGGAGAAAAGCGGGTTTGCGCCTCAACGATGAAATTGCGCTTGATCAGGCGCGGCAGGAACTCACCCAGCGAGCTGTAGCCCAGGCGCCGATCGAATGGACCTTCCCCCGGATAGCGAATCGCATCACTGGGGCCGGGTTTGAGCTCATAGCTCAGTGACGCGGCGTATTTGCTGACTTCCTGGGCCTGGAACTTCGAGGTGCGCATCTCCCTCATGGCGGCCAGCCCCACGACAATCGCGATAATCAACAGCAATAGCCAGAACGCACCCCATCCGTGTCTGGAACGACGGGGTTTTTCAGGTAACGGCGCTTCATCCTCACTTTCATTCGGAACCACGGTTTTACTCGAATCTGTTTGCCACAAAGCGCCCATAGTCGACTGATCCATTCACGCAGATTGATCGGACTTGACTCAAGCTTAGACGGTGGTTGGCGAGGGTGAAGAAAATGTGAAGGGCAAAATGATGCACGGACGCACCGATAATCAGGCTGATTGAAGCACTTGTGGCGGGGGGGGCTTGCCCCCGTTCGGCTGCGAAGCAGTCGCAAATCCGGTATTTGCGGTGTGTCTGATACAACAGGGGTTGCCTGATTGAGGGGCCTGCTTCGCAGTCCAACGGGGGCAAGCCCCCTCGCCACAAAGTGTTTGGTGCAGGGGCGTCCGTTTACAGCCAGCACGCATCCCAGAGAGGGTAGTCGCCAATTTTATCCACAAGTCCCGCCCTGAGTGGATTGGCAACGATGTAGCGAGCGAACGGCAGAAGATCTTCTCCATCGCGAATGGCCCGGTCGTGGTAGCCGGTTTGCCAGAGTGGGCCACGGCGGCCAGTGATTTCGTTCACTTCACGGGTGCAACGTGACTTGATGGCACCGATGACACGCCCAAGATTGCCTTCCTCCAACTGCATCAGCCAATGAAAGTGATCGGGCATGACCACCCATGCGATGGAGTTCACTACGTTGGTTTCATGAGCTCGACGTAGTTCTGAAACAAGTAAGCGTCCCAAATGCCAATCCGAAAAGATCGGTTGGCGACCATGAACAACGGCGGTGATGAGATATGCCCGACCGCTCTCGGAATATCGGCCCAGACGCAAGCGGTGGGAGTTGGGTTGAGTTGGCATTCCATTGCTTCCCTTGAGGATATCAATTGCACATTCAAGGCTAGTACCCGGTTGTCCAGGGTAGATCTGCATGTGTTGAGTGAAAGCTCTGATACCTGTGAAGGAATGACGGCGTGAGAAAGCTGTTGTTGTTTTTGTGGCGAGGGGGCTTGCCCCCGTTGCGCTGCGAAGCGGCGCTAAAACCTGCGACTGGTGGTTGTCTGGCACACAGCGTTTTCCTGTTTTGCGACTGCTGCGCAGCCGAACGGGGGCGAGCCCCCTCGCCACAGTTGTGATCGCACCTGGAGAAAGGGGGCGGTCTGTAATGGCTGAAGTAGAGCCTTTTCGAGGGTAAGTACGACTTTGGCAGGGGCATGACGATGCACCATTGTTGTGCAATACTCGGCGCCGTTTTTCCCACTGATCTTGCGGGTTTTTCCTACAAGACGACTCTGCCCACGAAGCAGAACCGGTTCGGGAAGCGATGGCTTATCGGTCAGCGCTTCGCCACTCGGTGGTCATATCCAATAACAAGACGAGGTTGTCCCCCATGCCCGTAGGCAATCACCTGCCCCAAGGCGAGACCGCTCAGGGCGGTCCGCTCAAACGTGAACTCGGCGAGCGGCATATTCGCCTGATGGCACTCGGTGCCTGTATCGGCGTCGGCCTGTTCCTGGGCTCGGCCAAGGCCATTGAAATGGCCGGTCCGGCCATCATGCTGTCTTACATCATTGGCGGTCTGGCGATCCTGGTGATCATGCGCGCTCTCGGTGAGATGGCCGTGCACAATCCGGTCGCCGGCTCGTTCAGCCGTTATGCCCAAGACTACCTCGGCCCGCTGGCGGGCTTCCTGACCGGCTGGAACTACTGGTTCCTGTGGCTGGTGACCTGCGTCGCGGAAATCACTGCCGTGGCGGTGTACATGGGTATCTGGTTCCCCGATGTACCACGCTGGATCTGGGCGCTCGCTGCGTTGATCAGCATGGGCTCGATCAACCTGATCGCGGTCAAGGCCTTCGGTGAGTTCGAGTTCTGGTTTGCCTTGATCAAGATCGTCACCATCATTGCGATGGTGCTCGGCGGCATCGGCATCATCGCCTTCGGTTTCGGCAACGACGGCGTGGCCCTGGGTATTTCCAACCTGTGGACCCACGGCGGCTTCATGCCCAACGGTGTACAGGGTGTGTTGATGTCGCTGCAAATGGTGATGTTCGCCTACCTGGGCGTGGAGATGATCGGCCTGACCGCCGGTGAAGCGAAGAACCCGCAGAAGACCATTCCGAACGCGATCGGCTCGGTGTTCTGGCGCATCCTGCTGTTCTACGTCGGTGCGCTGTTCGTGATCCTGTCGATCTACCCTTGGAACGAAATCGGCACCCAGGGCAGCCCGTTCGTGATGACGTTCGAGCGGCTGGGCATCAAGACCGCCGCCGGCATCATCAACTTCGTGGTGATCACCGCGGCGTTGTCGTCCTGCAACGGTGGCATCTTCAGCACCGGGCGCATGCTCTACAGCCTGGCGCAGAACGGCCAGGCTCCGGCGGGCTTTGCCAAGACCTCGAACAACGGCGTGCCGCGTCGTGCATTGCTGCTGTCGATTGGCGCGTTGCTGTTGGGCGTACTGCTGAACTATCTGGTGCCGGAAAAGGTATTTGTCTGGGTGACGGCAATTGCCACCTTCGGCGCGATCTGGACCTGGGTGATGATCCTGCTGGCCCAGCTGAAATTCCGCAAAGGCCTGAGCGCCAGCGAAGCGGCCGGCCTGAAATATCGCATGTGGCTGTACCCGGTCAGTTCGTACCTGGCGCTGGCGTTCCTGGTGCTGGTGGTCGGCCTGATGGCGTACTTCCCGGACACCCGCGTGGCGCTGTATGTGGGGCCTGCGTTCCTGGTGCTGCTGACGGTGCTGTTCTACGTGTTCAAGCTGCAACCGACCAATGTTTCGCAAGGTGCGGCGCGTTCGGCTTCTGTAGGAGCTAGCTCGCGATAGTCGATAACGATAACGCGTGTTTCCTGGCTGAACGCGGCGCTTTTGGGTCCATCGCGAGCGAGCTCGCTCCTACAAAAAACGCTGACCCGTTGTAGGAGCGAGCTAGCTCGCGATGGTCGATAACGATAACGCGTGTTTCCTGGCTAAACGCGGCGTTCTTGGGTCCATCGCGAGCGAGCTCGCTCCTACATAAGACGGTCCAGTGACCGGTTTTTTTTCATATCAGGCGGACGCAGGTTGCAGTGATCGATTCAAGCGCTTGTTGAACTCCAGCCACGCCGCCAGCAACGCCATCAACCCGGCACCCACCAACGCTGTGAAGATCTGCATGGCAAAAGCATCGTCGGTCAACGCATTGACCATGTCCGCCAATGGCGCCAGCAGAACGCCCAGACAGAAAATCTCCAGCGAGAAACGGCCCATGCGGCAACTTTGCTGCGCGAGCCAGTTTTGTGTCCATCCGCTGTCGGGAATCAGTTTCGCCGTGACGTAGGCCAGTGCGAGAAAATGCAGCAGGCGCACGGGGGAAAGGTCGGTCTTGCTGATGGGGTACAGGATGTTTTGCAGGCTCGCCGGCACCACGGCATCGTGTAGGTCCGGCCAACGCCACAGCACGGTCAACACACCCGCGACCACGACATACAGCGCCGCACCGACAAACAACGGCTGGCGAACCAATGGGCGGGTCTGGGGCAGGCGCGGGCGCTGGCTGTGAATCGCAGCGGCACCGCCGAGTACGAACAGCAGCTGCCAGGCGACCGGGTTGAAATACCACACGCCGTCCTTGATGGCCGCCAGGTTCCAGCCAGCCAGCGGCACCATCAGGTACAGCGCCAATGACATCGAGACCACCACCCAGGCCTTGCGCACCAGCAGCGGCAGCACCAGGGGCAAGCCCGCCAACAGCACGATGTACAGCGGCAACGGGTCCATCAGGTTCGGCTTGAAGCGCAACAGCAGTTCATCGATCAGGGCCTGCTGCGGGTTGCTGATGAAGTGATGCATGCCCATTTCTTCCACCAGATCCCGTGTTTCCACGTGGCTGTTGGCGAAAAACACAATCCCCATCAGCATCGCCAGCAGGAAGATATGCACCACGTAAAGCACCCACGCCCGGCGCAGGATTTTTACGCAGGCGATCAGAAAACCTTCGCGCGCCAGGACTTTGCCGTACGCCAATACGGATGCGAAACCTGCCAGAAACACGAAGACCTCGGCTGCATCGCTGAAACCGAAGTTACGCAGGGTGATTTGCCCCAAAGGGTTGTGGGGCACGTGATCCCAAAAGATGAAGATCAGTGCCAGACCACGAAAAAAGTCGATCCGGTGATCGCGCGCTAAGGTCATGACAGCAGGCTCGTAACAGCGGGTAAAAATGGGATTGGCCGCTGGCGCAAAGGCCACGCGCCCAATCGGCGGCGCGCAGGGTGGACTGATTCGCGGGCAATTGCAAAACCGGGATATTACCGGATGTCTCGGGCATTGCCCCAAGGCTCAACCGCTGGTCTGAAAGACCGCTTGACCTGCGATTTATGACAGTAAACAGGCTCAAATATCAATAAGTGCAACGTTCTTGAAACGGGAGCCTCACATGAGACTGTTGTGGAAAGGGCTGTCCAGTTACACGGTGATCGGGGTCGCCAACACCCTGATTCACTGGCAGATCTTTTTCCTGTTGAGCGTGGCAGCCGGCCTCAGTCAGGCGATCAGCAACCTGGCCGCCTTCTGCGTGGCCGCGTCATTTTCCTTCTACATGAACGCGCAATTTACCTTCGCCGCCAGTGCCACGGTCGCGGGTTATCTGCTGTTTCTTTTGGGCATGGGGGCACTGAGCCTGGGTATCGGCCATCTGGGTGACCTCTGGCGATTGCACGGCTTGCTCACGGTGGTCCTGTTTTCGGCGTTGAGCCTGGTGTTCGGTTTTCTATATTCCAAATACGTGGTGTTTCGCGGACGTGATCAATGAAAATCTCGCTCATTGTCCCGGTGTTCAACGAAGAGCAGTCCATCAACCTGTTTTATCGGGCGGTGCGAAGGGAGTTGAGATTAGGCGACACCGAAGTCGAGATCGTGTTCATCAACGACGGCAGTTCCGACAACACGGCCGAACAGGCTATGGCACTTGCCCAGGCGGATGATCAGGTCATGCTGATCAATTTCTCGCGCAACTTCGGCAAGGAACCGGCACTGTTTGCCGGCCTGGAGCATGCCAGCGGCGATGCCGTGATTCCCATGGATGTCGACCTGCAGGACCCGATCAACGTCATTCCGTTGTTGATCGAGCAATGGCAAAAGGGTGCCGACGTGGTACTCGCCAAGCGCCGCAGCCGGGCCGCCGACGGCTACCTCAGGCGCCACAGCGCGTCTATTTTCTACCATGTGCTCAATCGCATCGCCTACACCCGCATCGAGGAAAACGTCGGGGACTTCCGGCTGATGGATCGCAAGGTGGTCGATGTGATCCGTTCCTTGCCGGAGCACCAGTTATTCATGAAAGGCGTGCTGTCGTGGGCCGGGTTCAACACGGTGGTGGTGGAGTTCGAGCGGCCGGGAAGGGTGGTGGGGAGCAGCAAGTTCAATGTCTGGAAACTGTGGAACCTGGCCCTGGAAGGCGTGACCTCGTTCAGTACCGTGCCGCTGCGCTTGTGGACTTACGTTGGTGGCGGCATTTCGATGTTCGCGGTGCTCTATGCGGTGTACATGGTGCTGGACAAGATTTTCTTCGGCAACAGCGTTCCCGGTTATCCGTCGCTGATGACTGCGATCCTGTTTCTGGGCGGCGTGCAACTGATCGGCATCGGCATCCTCGGCGAGTACATCGGTCGCATCTATATCGAGGCCAAGCACCGGCCGCGTTATGTGATCAAGGACATCGTCGGCGGTAAAGACCGGGGCGGGCGTTAGAATGGGGCGGTTCAGCGACGTCTTCGTTCGCGAGCTCAGCCGGCATCAGGTCTGGCGGTTTTTTCTGGCCGCCACCCTGGTGTATGTCCTGCCGTTGATCCTCGCCGATTATCCCTACATCGATGACAACTGGCGCTCGCTGGCGGCGGGCATGGCCTGGGCCGAACAGGGCCGACTCTTCACCCAGTTTTTCTACAACGCGCTGACCTTCAGCCATGCCGCGCCGAACATCTTTCCCTTGCCCTTGTTGATCGCCACGCTGGCCATGGCGTCGGCGTTGACAAGCCTGACGCTCCATTACTTCCGTCAGCCCACCGTTGCTTGCTGCCTGGTGCTGTTGCCGCTCTGGTACAACCCGTTCTTCCTGCAGAACCTGTCTTATCAATACGACGGTCCCGCCACGACCCTGAGCCTGGTGGCGGTGATCTACGCGATCACCTTTCGCCACCCTTGGCGCGGCGTGCAGTGGCTGGTGCCGTCGTTCCTGATTGCCTTGGCGCTTGGGCTGTATCAAGTCAGCCTGAACGTGTTCCTGGGTCTGTGTTGCCTGGAGTTGCTCAGGGCCGCCAACGATAAAACCACCCCGGTACCATGGCGCGACCTGCTGGGCTGGAAAGCCGCTCAGGTCATCCTCGGCGGATTGATCTACAGCGTCAGTGCTTATCCGTTCATGGGCTCCAACCGCACATTGCTGCTCGATTGGACGGCGCATCCCTCATTGCAGATCCAGATCAACATTGGCCGGGTCCTGGAAAAAGTCGTGCTGCTGTTCCATGGCGGATGGCTCTGGGTGTCCGGCGGGTTGCTGTTGCTCGCGATAGCCGGGGCGGTGCGGTTGGGATTGAACGTAGCGGCGCGCCAGGACAGCGGGCCGAAGAAGCTGTTGATCGGCCTGATGTGTTTGCTGACTTTGCCCGTCGTGATGCTGCTGGTGTCCGGTGTCGCGTTGTTTTTCCGCGACTTCAACGAAGGTGCCCGCACCTTGATGGGCTTCGCCGTGCTGCTGGTATTGCTGTTTTACCTGGGGCATCTGGCGCTGGCGTCGATCCATGAGCGGTTGCCGCTGCTGTTGATGATTCCCCTGCTGGCCATGTTGTCGTTGTCGTTCGCTTATGGCCGGGTGCTGACGGTGCAGAAAACCTTTGCGTCCACGGCACTGGCCGGTCTTGCGTACGACATCGCCAGCCATCAGTCGCTGCGCGAGGCCAGACGGATCTACCTCTCGGTGAGTTATTCCGACTATTGGTTGGTGGCGGCGGCAGGCTCATTCAAACAGCTGCCGGTGCTGCACTACTTGCTCAATACCGACTTTTACATGCTGGCCGAAAATCTGCCGAAGGCGGGCATCACCAACGTGGTGGCGGAGCAGGAGCGGCGTAATGCAACGCGGGTCGGCTATCAGGGCTATCCGGCGTTGGTCGAAAGCCGGTTCTACCGGATTTACCTGATCGGCGATTACGGTTTTATCGTGATGAAGGAACCGGCCCCGAGCAAAACACTGCGCTGGTGACGCGCGATTCTGATCGGGGTGGCGAGGTTATGCCGCCGCTATTTCACTGGGCTCGAAACTATCGGCCCGGGCCATCTGCCACATCCGCGAGTAGAACTCGCCGTTCACTTCGCCGGTCAGCAACTCACCCGGTTTGAGGAACACGTGCAACTGCGAGAACAGCTTGATCTCGGTTGCCGACATGCGTCGCACCAGATGCTTGGCGGACAACTGCGATGGATGTTCGAGGCCGGCGGCGGCGAGCATTTCCGCCAGGGCCTTGAGGGTGTTGCGGTGGAAGTTGAACACGCGTTGGGCTTTGTCCGGTACCACCAGCGCGCGCTGGCGCAGGGTGTCCTGGGTGGCGACGCCAGTCGGGCATTTGTTGGTATGGCAGCTCTGCGACTGGATGCAGCCAATGGCGAACATGAAGCCGCGCGCCGAGTTGGCCCAGTCGGCGCCGATGGCCAGCACGCTGGCGATGTCGAAGGCGCTGACGATCTTGCCGCTGGCGCCGAGTTTGATCTTATCCCGCAGGTTCAGGCCCACGAGGGTGTTGTGCACGAACAGCAGGCCCTCGCGCATCGGCACGCCGATGTGGTCGGTGAACTCCACGGGCGCGGCGCCAGTGCCGCCTTCCTTGCCGTCCACCACGATGAAATCCGGGAGGATGCCGGTTTCCAGCATGGCCTTGGCGATGCCCATGAACTCCCACGGATGGCCAAGGCAGAACTTGAAGCCCACCGGTTTACCGCCGGACAACTCACGCAGTTGCGCGATGAAATGCATCATTTCGATCGGCGTGGAAAACGCGGTGTGGCGCGACGGTGACACGCAGTCCTCGCCCATCAGGATACCGCGGGTTTCGGCGATTTCTTTGGTGACCTTGTGTTTGGGCAGGATGCCGCCGTGGCCGGGCTTGGCGCCCTGGCTCATCTTGATTTCGATCATCCGTACCTGTGGCGTCCGGGCTTGCGCCGCGAAGCGTTCCGGGTCGAAGCGGCCGTCGCTGGTGCGGCAGCCGAAGTAGCCGCTGCCCAGTTCCCAGGTCAGGTCGCCGCCGTTTTCCCGGTGATAGGGGCTGATACTGCCTTCGCCGGTGTCATGGGCAAAATTGCCGAGCTTGGCACCCTGGTTCAAGGCACGGATGGCGTTGGCGCTGAGGGAGCCGAAACTCATGGCCGAGATATTGAATACCGACGCCGAATACGGCTGGGTGCATTGCGGGCCGCCGACCGTCACCCGGAAACTGCTCGGGTCGCTCAAGGGCGCGGGGCGCATGGAGTGGCCGATGAATTCGAAACCCGACTGATACACATCAATCAGCGTGCCGAAGGGTTTGTCGGCGGTTTCATTCTTGGCCCGGGAGTAGACCAGCGAGCGCTGGGCCCGGGAGAAGGGCAGGGCGTCGCTGTCGGATTCGAGCAGGTACTGGCGGATTTCCGGGCGGATGCCTTCGACCAGGTAGCGGATATTGCCCAGGATCGGGTAGTTACGCCGCACTGCGTGCGGACTTTGCAGCAAGTCGAACAGGCCGATCAGGCTGAGGACGGCAGTGACAGCGGTAATTGGCCAGAGCCAGTCGTATTCAAGAAACGGCAGGCTGGCGAGGGTGAAGATCACGCAGACGGCAAAGAAGGCGTAGCGGCTCAGGAGTGACAGGCTCATACGGTTTCCTTGGGTTCGGACTCAATATTTGGGCAAAACACAAAACACTGTGGGAGCGAGCTTGCTCGCGATGGCGGCGGGTCAGTCAACATCAATGCTGAATATGAAACCGCAATCGCGAGCAAGCTCGCTCCCACATAAAAGCAAAGTGGTCCGCAGGTCATTCAGGCGTTTTGTGCCTGGAGAAATATCGAAAACAGCTCGGACTGGGATTTGATCCCCAGCTTGCTGTACATGTGTTTCTTGTGGACTTTCACGGTTTCGACCGAGATTTCCAGCTTGCGGGCGATTTCTTTACTGGAGCAACCGCTGAGCATCAAACGCCCGACATCCAGCTCCCGGGCCGTCAACTGCGCGCCTTTGAGTTGCTGCACCGAGGCTTCCAGTTGTACCCGCCAATCAGCTTGCGGCGGTGCGGGGGCCAGGGCCACGACTTCGTTGATTTCATAGGGTAGACGCTGGCGCAACAGGCCGAGCACCCACGGCTGGATCAACGACAGCAAGGCGATCTGCTGGCCGCTGAAGCGCTGGGTGCTGCCCAGGGACAGGCACAGCGTGCGGTCGCCTTCAAGCTGGCAATTGAACTGGATTTCGTCGGCCACCACATTCAGACGAAAGTAGCGCTGGTAATACTCAGTCAGCTCAAAGTGCTCCGGGGCCACTTCCGACAGGCGATACAGCCCGGTGCGCGATTGCTCGCGACAGGCGATGTAGAAGGGGTCGAGCAGGTACAGGCCGCGCAGGTAATCCTGGAACAACTGGTCAGGGATGCCGTCTTCGCCGGGGCATTCGGCGAACACCTGGGGGCGCTGATCGGCACTGAAAAGCAGCGCCACCCAGCTGTCGAAGGGCACGTACTGGTCCAGCAGGCGTACAAGCTGGGTCCAGAAATTGGGCTTGTCCAGGGCGTCGATCAGTTGCCCCACCGAGCGGTGCCAGGCGATGTCGTCCAACGAGAGTGTCATGCATCTACCCCTATCGTGTTACCCCGGCGGCGTAATTCCCCGCCCGGTTGCTTGCTGCGCATACTGGCGCACAGACACCGACCGGGCAATCTTTCTGCCGCCCGGCGCATAACAAGGAATACCCATGAAGGTCGAACTCGCCCAATTGGCAGGCCGTGACAACGACACGGCCTACAACCTCGAACGCACCCTGGCGGCAATGGCTGCATGCGCAGCCGATTCGCAGCTGATCCTGTTCCCCGAAGGCCACTTGATGGGCTTCCCTTCGGCCGAGTCCGTGGCCGAGGTGGCCGAGCCGCTGGACGGCCCGTCCGTCAGCGCGGTAATCGCCGCCGCCCGCCAGCACAATATCTCCGTGGCCATCGGCATGGCCGAAAACGACAACGGCCGCTTCTACAACACCACGCTGCTGATCACTCCTGAAGGCATCGCGCTGAAGTACCGCAAGACTCACTTGTGGGCCTCGGATCGCGGTGTCTACGAGGCGGGCGATCGCTACGCCACCTGCCTGTGGAACGGCGTGCGTGTGGGCCTGCTGATTTGCTACGACATCGAATTCCCCGAGAGCGCCCGCGCCCTGGCGCAACTGGGGGCTGAACTGTTGATCGTCACCAACGGCAACATGGACCCCTACGGTCCTACCCATCGCACCGCCATCATGGCCCGCGCCCAGGAAAACCAGGCGTTTGCGCTGATGGTCAATCGGGTGGAAGAGGGCGATGGCGGTTTGTTGTTTGCCGGCGGCAGCGCATTGGTCGATCCGCTGGGCACCTTGTTGTTCGAAGCCGGACGCGAGGAAGGGCAGTTTGCGGTCGAACTGGACCTGAACCAGTTGACGGTGGCGCGCCAGGATTACCGCTATCTGGACGATCAGCGGCTGAGGTTGCCGGGGGAGGTGGTTGAGCAGGCAGGTGGGTTGCGGGAGCTGCTGATTCCTGTGCGCTGATCTGGGCCCTGTGCTGGCTGGGCTGACGCCATCGCGAGCAAGCTCGCTCCCACAGGGGCGGGCTCCAGTGGATTCGGATTTTGTAATCGACACAAATCCTGTGGGAGCGAGCTTGCTCGCGATGAGGCCCTGACAGACGACACACCTGTTTGACCATTCACCCAAGAACAACAACGCAACACCCGTAATTTTCGCCGAACTCGGCTCTGCCATAAATCCAATAAAATCCGGAGTAGTCGCTCATGGCTCGTTTGCAACGCACCCTGTCATTAGGCTCGGTGGTGCTGTTTGGCATCGCCTATATGACACCGATCATTGTGCTCGGCACCTTTGGCATCCTCGCTCAATCCACCGCCGGCATGGTGCCGGCCGCGTATCTCGCGGCGCTGGTCGCGATGTTCTTCACTGCCATGAGCTATGGGCGGATGGCTTCGGCGTTCCCGGTGGCCGGCTCGGCCTACAGCTATGTGCGCAAGGCCATCAGCCCGAAACTCGGGTTCATCGCCGGTTGGGCGGTGCTGCTCGATTATCTGTTCCTGCCCATGGCGATCTGGCTGATCGGCGCGGCCTACCTCAACTCCGCATTCCCGGCGGTGCCGCAGTGGGTCTGGGTACTGGCGTTCATCAGCATCACCAGCGCGATCAACATCGTCGGCCTGAAGCTGGCCAACGGCATCAATGCCCTGTTGATGCTGGTGCAGTTCCTGGTGCTGATCGCCTTCGTCGCGCTGTGCGTGCATTACGTCGGCGGTGATGCAAGCACGCCATTGTGGTCGATCAAGCCGTTCTTCAATGGCGACATGCAGATGCCGTTGATCATGAGCGGCGCGGCTATCGCCTGTTACTCGTTCCTGGGCTTCGACGCGGTCAGCACCCTGACCGAAGAAACCCGCGATCCACGCCGCACCATTCCCCGGGCGATCATGCTGATCACCCTGATCGGCGGGCTGATTTTCGTCGGCGTGTCGTACTTCGTGCAGATCGCTCATCCGTCGTTCCAGTTCGACAGCGTCGACTCGGCGGCCTATGAAATTGCCCGCAACATCGGTGGCGACCTGTTCGTGTCGATCTTTCTGATCGGCCTGATCGTCGGCCAGTTCGCCTCGGGGCTGTCAGCCCAGGCCAGCGGTTCGCGGCTGCTGTACGCCATGGGCCGCGACGGTGTGTTGCCGAAGTCGTTTTTCGGGACCTTGCACGAACGCTTCGGTACGCCGATCAACAGCATTCTGCTGTGCGCGGTGGTGGCGTTGCTGGCACTGAAACTGGACGTCACCACCTCGACCTCGTTCATCAACTTCGGCGCGTTCCTGGCATTCAGTCTGGTGAACCTGTCGGTGATCTTCCATTACTGGATCGGTGGCGAGAAAAAGGGCCCGCGCGAATTCGTGCTGTTCCTGCTGTTTCCGTTCATCGGCCTGTCAGCGGATTTGTGGTTGATGGTCAGCCTCGATCATCTGGCGGTTTATCTGGGGTTGAGCTGGCTGGCGATTGGCGTGGTGTACCTGGCGGTGTTGACCGGTGGTTTCCGTCGGCAGCCGCCGGAGATGGATTTCCAGGAAGCCGCATAAAGGAAACTGTAGGAGCGAGCTTGCTCGCGATAAACCTGAGGGCGCCGATGGGCATCTGGTTTTACGCGTTTTCGTTCCCGACCATCGAGAGCAAGCTCGCTCCTACAGGGCGGACATGTGATCCTTAGCGTTTTTGAGTCAAGGGCCTTCTATTTATGTCGACGTTTTCCATGCCAGCCTCCGGGATTATCCACATCGCCGCCGCCCTGTTGATCGGCCCTGACGGCCGTACGTTGCTGGTGCGCAAGCGCGGCACCACGGCGTTCATGCAGCCGGGTGGCAAGATCGAGCCCCATGAATTGCCGGTCCACGCCCTGGCCCGGGAGCTGGAAGAAGAGCTGGGTCTGGACATCGACCCGGCGCAGGCCGTTTACCTCGGTCACTTTTCGGCACCGGCCGCCAACGAACCGGGGTTTGTCGTACACGCCGAGCTCTTTCAACTGAATATTCATTGCGATGTCACCCCGGCGGCGGAGATCGAAGAGGTGCTCTGGATCGACCCGGCCACCGACGGCGATGTCAGCCTGGCGCCATTGACACGGGACCTGATTCTGCCGTTTTATCGAGCATCGCTGACCGCGATCGCCTGATCATCACGCAAAGGACCTCGCCCATGATCCCGCTTCAAGACCTGCTGATTTTTGCTGCTGCCGCGTTGCTGATGGTAGTGACACCGGGGCCGAACATGATCTACCTGATCTCCCGTTCGATCTGCCAGGGGCGCAAGGCCGGGGTGATCTCGCTGCTTGGGGTGGTCGCCGGATTCTTCGTGCACCTGTTTGCCGCCGCTGCGGGTTTGACTGCAGTGTTCCTGGCGGTGCCGATGGCTTATGAGGTGTTGAAGTGGGCCGGTGCGCTGTACCTGTTGTGGCTGGCCTGGCAGGCGGTCAAACCCGGTGCGCGCTCGCCGTTCGAGGCACAGCAGTTGCCCCCGGATTCGTCGCGCAAGCTGATCACCATGGGCTTTCTGACCAGTGCCCTGAACCCGAAAATCGCGGTGTTCTATCTGTCGGTGTTTCCGCAGTTCATCACGCCGGAGCACGGTTCGGTGTTCACCCAGAGCATCATCCTCGGCCTGACCCAGATCAGCGTCAGTTTCTGCGTCAACCTGCTGATCGCCATGTTTGCCGCGGGCATCGCCTCGTGGTTCGTCAACAATCCGACCTGGCTGGCGATGCAGCGCTACTTCATGGGCTTTGTATTGTCGGGGCTGGCGCTGCGGCTGATGCTTGAGCAAAAACGGATGGCCTGAGGATGTGGATCGAACGACTTGATGCCAGCCATGCCCTGGACTACCGGGCGCTGATGCTCGAAGCCTACGACCTGCACCCGCAGGCCTTTACCTCGAGCGTGCGTGAGCGGGCAGCGATGCCGCTGAGTTGGTGGGAGTCGCGCCTGACCGGCAAGCTGGACGTGGTGTTCGGGGCGTTCGAAGTGGGCCGGTTGGCCGGCATTGTCGGCCTCGCGTTCGAGCCTCGGGAAAAGGCCCGGCACAAGGTGACACTGTTTGGCATGTACGTGACCGCCAAGGTCCGCCAGCGTGGGCTCGGCTATCAACTGGTTCAGGCGGCATTGGCCGAGGCGCAGAACCATGCGGGTTTGCGCCTGATCCAGTTGACCATCACCGCTGGCAACGATGCCGCGTTCAACCTCTACCAGCGCTGCGGCTTCATCCAGTTTGGCCTGGAGCCGATGGCCGTTCGGGTGGGCGAGGATTACTTCGACAAGATTCACATGTGGCGTGAGATCTAACCATCACATAGATCCCCTGTAGGAGCGAGCTCGCTCGCGATAAACCTGAGAGCGACACGGGGTGCCCGGTTTCCAGCGTTATCGTTGACGACCATCGCGAGCGAGCTCGCTCCTACAGGGGGTTGGTGTTCTAGCGAACGGCGCTGACCCCATCCAGCGTCGAAAACGACGTGTCCTTGGCCGTCAGCAAGAAGTCGCGCATGTACGGCGCATCGAGCATGTCGGCGCGGATCGCCGCATACAGTGTGGCGAACAAACCTTTCTCACCCAGCCGCTTGGCTTTCACATAGCCTCGCGAGCTGTATTCATGCAGTGCCCAATGGGGCATGCCGCAAACGCCGCGACCGCTGGCCACCAGTTGCATCATCATCACTGTCAGTTCCGAGGTGCGGACCTGGGCCGGTTCGATGTCGGCGGGTTCGAGGAAGCGGGTGAAGATGTCCAGCCGGTCCCGTTCCACCGGGTAGGTGATCAAGGTTTCCGGGAGCAGGTCTTCGGGGACGATATAAGCCTTGCTGGCCAGGCGGTGCTGGTTGGCCACCGCGAGCATCGCTTCATAAGTGAACAGGGGGACATAGGTGATCCCGGCCAGGTCCACCGGATCGGAGGTCACCACCAGGTCCAGGTCGCCACGGGCCAAGGCAGGCAGCGGGGCGAAGGAAAACCCCGAGGCCAGGTCCAGTTCGACTTCCGGCCAGGCGTCGCGGAACTGGTCGATGGTCGGCATCAGCCACTGGAAGCAACTGTGGCACTCGATCGCCATGTGCAGACGACCGGCCGTGCCACCGGCCAGGCGACTGATGTCGCGCTCGGCGGCGCGCAGCAGCGGCAGGGTAGCGTCGGCCAGTTGCAGCAGGCGCAAACCGGCGCTGGTGAAGCGCACCGGTTTGGTCTTGCGCACGAACAGCGGCATGCCCATGCGTTCCTCCAGCTCCTTGAACTGGTGGGACAGGGCTGACTGGGTCAGGTGCAGGCGATCGGCCGCATCCACCAGGCTGTCGGCTTCGCGCAAGGCGTGCAGGGTCTTGAGGTGACGGATTTCAAGCACCGGAGGCTCCATGAGGAAAACTTGTCGATAAATCGAAAAGGTTGAGTTTGTCTCATGTTGGTGCCGCTGTCGACCACAAGCACGGCGGAGCACATGGCATGCTCCGCCGTTGTTACTTTACAGCGAGGAAAAGTGTTTGTTGCCCAGCGGTTTGCCAATGTCTCCGCGCCAGATTGCCTCGACCGTACCGCCACTGGCGGCCACGTCCTTCTGCCATTGCAGGCCCAGGTTGCGTTGTTCCGGCAGTTTCAGATGGCCTTTGACGAAGTCGCTGAACTGGGGCTTGGCCGAGGTGTAGTGGAAGTGTGCGTACCACAGGGTTTGCGCCGGTTCGCTGCGCAGGTCGCGCACCTCGTACTCCTGCAGAAAATCCCGTCGTCCGTCTGCGCGTTTGCCCAGATCGCGCAGGCCGCCCTCCTTGCGGATGTCCACCACGCGTTGTTCAAGCAGATAGTCCAGATAGCCCTCGGTCGGGGTTTTGCTGTTCAGGGTCTGCTCAATACGCAACGTGCGGCCGGCACGGGTCAATTCATTCGCGCGATTGCGCAATTGCAGCGCGACCGTCTCCGTGGGCGACAGGCGTTCGATGGCCCGGGCTCGCATGTTCAGTTCCTCGGCTTCACTGATCATCATGTGTTCCAGATCGACCGGCAACATGTCCTGACGGGCGTGGCCTTCGACTTTGCTTTTGTAGGCGTCCACGGTGCCGAGCCTTTTCCTGGCCTCCACCAGCAACGGCGTGATATCGGTCACAAGTTCCGTTGGCGCTGCCGCCACGGGTTCACTGAGGTGGTACTTGCCGCTGGAGGAGCGGGGTAACCAGGTTTCCCTGAACCCATTTGCACCCTCGACGGTGAAGCGCTGTTGGCGGGTTGCGGTATCCGTGCTGGCGATGCCGATGAGCAACTGATTGTCTTCCGTCTCGAACAGCTGCTTTGACGCATTTCCCGCTTTCGCACTTTTGGACGGGCGAGTCTTGATGGCATGACGAGCCGCCGCTTCGACTTCTGCCAGATTGTCGAGAAACGCCGTGACCTGCTCCAGATCCAGATGCTGCGGATAACCCAGGGACCAGGCCCCGAGGTTGCGACGAAATTCGGCATAGGTCGCCAGGCAATCTTCGAGCACCTTGTTGCGCTGGGTAAACGTGGCCTGTACTTCAGGCAATTGATGTTGGGTCAGCAGCGCTCGCCCGACCTTGTCGCGGGCCTGTTTCAACTGTACGTGAAAGTAGACCCAGGACTGGTCGGTGACGGCGTTGTAGTGAGTGATGATCTCCAGCTCATTTGCCGTTTTCAGATAGTAGTAGTTGGCATCGCTGAATTTTTCGTTAACCGTGGCCATATCCGGGGCCATCTTTGATTTTTGCACGCGGTTGGTGATCCGTCCGTTCCATCGATTGGCTTCTGCGACCTGAGTGTGAAGCCGGTCGAAGTCCTTGAGAAACTCGATTCGGATTTCCTTGCGTTGCGCCATCAGTTGAATGTGTGCGGTGGTATTGCTGAACGGCGTGGCCTCCGAACGGGCAATCATTTGATCGATGCGGTTGAGGTGTTCCACCAGGCGCTCCTTGACCAAAGCGATCCGCCGTACCCATCGGTCGACGATGACCCAGGCGCAGCGGCTTTGAGCATCTTCGACCAGCATGCGTCTGCGGCCGTGGCTGATCAGCATCAGTTCTTCAAGGTTCAGGTACTGGGCCTGCGCCAGCTCGATGTCGTTCACGCAAAGAATGTCGGCATTGGCTCGAAGCGGTTGGCGCTGCTCCCGGTCAAGGCTGAAGTAATGTTCCAGCACAGTGTTGGAACTGCGGGTCTGGGTCCCGATGCGCCGGGAGTAGGCATCGGCAGTGTTGGTCAGCGTCAACTGGCGTCGCAACGCCCGATCCGTCCACCAGCGCGGTAGCCAGCGGCGAATGGCGGCGGGCCAGAGCGGGTCGAGGCCGTCAGCCATGTGGCCGAGCACCGCGCCGCCACCGGCTCCGCCTCCTGCCGTCACGGTGCCGTACACCGCATAATGGGTTTTCCAGTTGCCGGTTTCATCCAGGGCGATGGGTTGTTTGTAGGTTCGGGTGCTGGTTGCACTCAAGCGCCATTGCGGTGGGTTGTCGGTCAATTCGATGCGATAGATACGACCCTGGCTGACCATGAAGTCGCCGTCGGCGTGGCGATAAACGTTGCGATAAATCCCTTCGGTGCCCGGTTGCAGGCCGGCGAAGGAAATCTCGTGTTCGTACTCATAGCCCCTGAAGCGTTCGAGGGTGCGTCGGACCTGCTGCGGGGTCGAGACCTGCAAGGCGCCCGGTTGTTTGGTCAGGGCGCGCAATTGTCGCCCGCGAGTGGCGGCGCGCGCGGCACTGGAAGTGGCGCCAACAACGGGCAGTACATCCATGGCAGCGTCGATCAACGACAGCAACACGGCTTCCACCTCGGCCAGGCCATGGCCGACATCACCGCGCAGGAAGGCCGCCGCTGCCTGGTTGGCGCTGTTCCAGGCGTCGTACAGGGCAATGGCGGTACCGATGAAAGGCACGACGCCCAGCGCCATTTTCAGGTAATTGAACATGGCCCCGGAGCGCAGCGCGACGTGCTCAAGATACAAGGCATCGTTGGAGCGCGATGTCGACCGATGCGCCTCCAGCAAACGGCCCATGTGCACATTGAGCAGATGCGCTGCCAGGGATGTGCTGGCCGGCCAGGCGGTGCCGACGCCGATCAGGGCATCGAAGTTTTTCACCCGGGCCTGGTTGATCCGGCTGACGTGCGAGGCAAATTCCCCGGTCAGGGCGCGACCGGCCAAATAGTTGACCATCGTGCTGTTCAGGCATTGGTTGAAGAGGAACGTCCGCGCCTGTTCAAGGCTGTCGAACTGACGCACAAACACCCCATCGGGGCAGTCAGGCCGATAGAGCAGGGTCAGGCCGCTGATCTGCTCGACGATAAAAGTCACCCCGGCCAGGGTGCTCGGCCCCTCGCCCGGCGTGTCCGTGCCGCCAACGGTCAGGTGCGCGGGCAACAACACGATGCGCTTGCCGTCGACCGCAAAGGCTTCACGACTGTTGGCGTCGATGGCGATCTGCAGCACGCGCTGGCCCGAGACGTCGATGTCCTTGGCCAGCACGGCGAATTCGCCGTGCAACTGGAGCATCAACCGCCACGGTTCGTTCAGGCATTCACGACGAAATTCATTGCTGAAGGCCGAGGCGCTAGGGGCGCCAAGGAAGGTCTCGCGAATCAGCCTTTCGTATTTCCCGGCCAGATCCAGCTCGGTGACCATGTTGCGCAGGTAGTCCTGGGTGATGCCGGTTTTCAGTTTCTGCCGTTGCGCCTCGTCGGCGCCGCTGATCTGGACTCGCATCAACGACACCCGATACCACATCGACTGATCGATATTGCCTTGCGCCAGTTCGGCGAGGGACAACAAGTTGCGCTGTTCGCTGCCGGTCAGTACATTCTTTTGCGGTGTTCCCGGCGCTGCGCCCTCGATCAGCACCTTGCGCCACGTGGTGGTGTCGGGGATGTCCAGCATCACTTCAGCGGTTTGCGTCAGGGCGAAGTCTTTACGCAGGCGGGCGTCGATGGCCTTTTTGCTGAATGACTCGCGCAGTGGCAGTTCCCGTTCAAGCAGTTGTTGGGAGCGCTTCATCGCCGCGATGTAAGCGGTGAACAACGCCTTGAGCCGATCGCGTTGGGCCGCGGACAGTGCGCTGAGGGAGGACGGCAAGCGTGTTGCCAGCGTGGCGCTGCGGTTTTGCTCGACGATTTGTGCGAAGGCCAGCTCCCGCGCGGAGACAGTGGGGACGGTCAGGCGGGCGAGCGTCTGTTCACGCAGTTTTTCCAGTTCCGCCGCGCGTTGACCAGCATGGGAGGGCACGGGGTTGGCGGTCATCAGCCGCGTCGCATGCTGTTCACAGCTGTGAAGCTGGGTTTGCAGGGCGTACTCGAACGGGTTGCCGGCCAGCGGCAAAAGTTGCAGCGCTTGTGTGTCGTCGTTGGCCGGCTGCCTGAACATCTTCTGCTCCAGTGCCTGGCGGGAGGCGAACCGTTGCAGGCCGCCGAAATATCCGGGCCAGTAGAGCAACACGCTGTCGCTGGCGGACGGCAGCAATGCCGATGGCCGGGCAAACAGCAGCACACCGTCGAGCTCCTGGGTCTGCGTACGGAGGGTGTCGTCTTCGCTGTCAGTCGCGGTCAACACCAGTCGGGCGACCACCACATCGGCCGGTCGAGGTTTTTCGGGCGCGTCGAGCACGGCCGTCAGCCACTGATATTCATCGCTGCTGATCTGATTCAGGCTCAATTGCAGGTCGGCTTCGGCACGCAGGCCACTCAGGCGCGCCTGGTACAGGGCCTTGTAATGTGTGCCCGACGCGTGGCGCAGTTCCAGCAGTTGCGGTGCATCGTCGGCGCTTAACAGGGCACTCGCGGCCTCGCTGCTGGCCTGTTCGGCGGCGCGCAGGGCGTCGAATTGCTGTTGCAGCCTCTGCATGCGCGGGTCGTCGGTGGTGCCTGCAAAGTCCGGCCCCAGAAAGTTTTGCAGTGCCGTTTGCTGTTGCACTAAAGCGCTGTGACGCAGACTGAAGGGAACGTCGGGGCTCAGTTGCCCGAACGGGGCGATGTCGTTGCTTGTATCCGGCAGGGGCAGGTCGGTGGGCGAGGCAAAAACACGGTCGTTGCGTTGCCGCTCGGCAGGGGCCGTGGCCAGTCCCGCCAAAAGGGACTCGGCACTTTTCGTCAGCTGCGGGGTGTCCAATACGGTGTAATCGACCGTGACGTGGCTGGCCTCGGGTTCAGGTTGCTGCTGGATCAACCAGCGTTCCAGGCTGTTGCGATTTTCAAAGGTCATCCAGGGCGCTGGTCGAGACGGCAGATACAGCAACTGGGTGACCGGTTGGTCGGTGTTGCGGGTAATGACCAGGGCACCCGGCAGTTCGTCAGTCAGACCGCTGTTGCCCCCGAGCGACAGGGTCTCGACGTAAACCAGAATCTCGGGGGAGGTTGTCTGCGCTGCCGGGTTGACGAGATCCAGCAGCACATTGAACTGTTCGGCATTCAAGGTGCCCTGGGCAAATGCCAATTGGCACGACGCTTCGAAATGCTGGCGATACAAGCGGATGGCCTGTGCCTGGCGTGAAACGTCGGTACCGCGTGCGCGTGCCTGCCACCAGTTCGAGGTCAAGGTGGCTTGAGGGTTTTGCGCCATGAGGGCCAGCCATTGATCGCGGCAGTCGTTCCAGCGCGCCGAGGCGCTCAGGTACAGGTTTTCATCCGTGTCTTGGGCCAATGAGGAGACGAGGCCGAAGTCGGCCAGCGGTGCGGCAGGTGATTCGTGCATGAAGAAGGACTCCGATGGGTGAAAAATCGGGGCCATTAAAGTTCGTTCGAGAAGCGGCATGGTGGTACATAGTTATCGCGTGCCGCTGTCTGGTCTGATGACCGTCCGGCACTCTTCATCAAACTGTCACGTAATTGTGGCAGCGCGCTTGAACAAACTTCATCAGACTCGCGCTCTACTGGGGTTCTGCGTTTCGGTGTTTCTTCATGCGTGTTTTCTTATCAAGATTTGTTTTTTTGGCCGCCTTTTTATTCGGCCTGCCGTCATTGGCGGCGTCTCGTTGCGATGTCAATGTTCCGACCGAACGGGTGGATCTGGCCCAGGTAAGCCTGGCGTACCAGAGCATTGGCCGTGCGTCGGATCCGGCATTGCTGCTGGTGATGGGGCTGGGCGGGCAATTGATTCACTGGCCGGACGAGGTGGTTGTCGCCTTGTGCCAGCAGGGGTTCCGGGTGATCCGCTATGACAATCGCGATGTCGGCCTGTCGACCTGGCGGCAAGCACCGGCCGACGCCAACCTGACCTTCGAAGTGCTGCGCTACAAACTCGGATTGCCGGTGTCGTCACCGTACTCGCTGACCGACATGGCCGACGATGGCCTGGGCTTGATGGACGCCTTGCACATCGATCAATTCCACGTGTTGGGCGCCAGCATGGGCGGCATGATTGCCCAGCACATGGCTGCCATGGCACCGCAACGGGTCGAGAGTCTGACCCTGATCATGACCACCTCCGGCGCCGAAGGCTTGCCGGCCCCGAGTGCGGCGCTGGTGCAGTTGTTGGCGCGGCGCGGCGCACCGAACCGCGAAGTGGCCCTGGAGCAACAGGCCGACCTGCTGGCGGCGCTGGGCAGCCCGATAGTGACCGACGATCGCCAGGCGTTGCTGCATCAGGCGGCGCAGTCCTATGACCGGGCGTTCAATCCCGAGGGCGTGAAACGCCAGATCATGGCCATTCTCGCCGAGCCGAGCCGGGTGACCCTGCTCAATCAGTTGCGGGTGCCGGCGCTGGTGGTGCATGGCACCGCCGACCCGCTGTTGCCGGTGATGCACGGGGTGCATCTGGCGGCGCATCTGCGCGGCAGTCAGTTGATCTTGATTCCGGGCCTGGCCCATCGTTTCCAGGAGGCGTTCAAGGCGCCGTTGCTGGCGGCGGTGTTGCCGTACTTGCGCGAGCACCGAGAAGACACTTCACATTGGGCGCAAATCGAGCCTGTGGCCGATCGCAACCTCCTGTAACCCCCCGATCACCTGTGGGAGCGAGCTTGCTCGCGATAGCGTCTGATCAGTCGACATCATCGGTGACTGAAACGCCGCCATCGCGAGCAAGCTCGCTCCCACAGGTTCTGGGTCGCTTTGAGCAAGCCCCCTAATGACTCAGGCCGTACTTTTTCACTTTGTCGAACAGAGTGGTCTTGGCCATGCCCAGTTCCTGGCTGGCCTGGGTCAGGTTGCCGCCGCTGCGTTGCAAGGCGTCGCTGAGCAGATTGCGCTCGAACGCTTCCACCGCTTCGGCAAAGGCCAGGCCCTGATTGCCGCCACCGGCACCGGTTTTCTTGAACGCCGGCAGGCCCAGGGCAAAGCGCTCGGCAACGTTGCGCAGTTCACGCACGTTACCCGGCCAATCGTGGCTCATCAGGTTCGAAACGGTCTGGTTGTCCAGCTCCGGCACCGTGCGGTCGAAGCGTAGGGACGACTGCTGCAAAAAGTGTTCGAACAGTTGCAGGATGTCTTCGCGGCGCTCGCGCAGCGGCGGCAGTTCCAGGGTCACCACGTTGAGGCGGTAATACAGGTCACTGCGGAACTCGCCGGCCTTGCTCGACTCGACGAGGTCGGATTTGGTCGCTGCGATGACACGGCAATCCACCGCCACGCTCTGGTTCGAGCCGAGGCGTTCGAGGGTGCGCTCCTGTAGTACCCGCAGCAGTTTGATCTGCAAGGGCAGGGGCATGCTTTCCACTTCGTCGAGGAACAGCGTGCCGCCGTCGGCGTGTTCGATCTTGCCGATCCGCCGTTTGCCCGCGCCGGTAAAGGCGTTGGCCTCGTGGCCGAAAATTTCGCTTTCGAACAGGTTTTCCGGCAGGCCGCCGCAGTTCAGTGCGACGAACTGTTTGGTGTGGCGCCGACTGAAGTCATGCAGGCAACGAGCGACCAGTTCTTTGCCAGTGCCGGTTTCGCCCTCGATCAGCACGTTGGCCGAGGTGTCGGCGACGTTGGCGATCAGTTCGCGCAAATTCTGCATGGCTGGCGAACGGCCGATGATCCGCCCTTCGAGGGAATCGCGCTCGGCCAGTTGCCGACGTAACGAGGAGACTTCCCGCGCCAGGCTGCGTTGCTCCAGGGCGCGGCGGGCCACGTCCACCAGGCGCTCCGGGGAGAACGGCTTTTCCATGAAGTCGTAGGCGCCTTTCTGCATCGCGCCGACGGCCATGGAGATGTCGCCGTGTCCGGTGATCAGCACCACCGGCAGGCTGCGGTCGCGCTCCTTGAGCCGGGTCAGCAGTTCCAGGCCATCGATGCCCGGCAGGCGAATGTCGCTGACGACGATGCCGGCGAAGTTGTCGCCGACCCGTTCCAGGGCTTCTTCGGCGCTGCCCACGCCAATGCAGGGAATGTCTTCCAGGGTCAGCGCCTGTTGGCAGCCGAGCAGCACATGGGGGTCGTCTTCGACGATCAATACACTAAGGTCGTTGTTCATATTGGCTCGGCGGGAGTGAGGCTTACCAACGGTAAACTGAGGACGAATGCAGTACCACCGCTGGCCGGGTGCTCGACACCCAGGTGACCGCCGGTGGCGGCGGCGAGGCTGGCGGAAAGGGTCAGGCCCAGGCCCAGGCCCTGTTCGCCGGGTTTGGTGGTGAAAAACGGTTCGAACAGGTGCTTGCGCGCTTCGGCGTCGATGCCGTGGCCGTTGTCACGCACCCGCAGGCGGTATTTGCCATCGAACGCTTCGCCTTCGAGCCACAGCTCGGGTTGCGGCTGCGCTTGCATGGCGTCGAGGGCGTTGCCGATCAGGTTGACCAGAATCTGCTCCAGGCGGGTCTGGTCGATCTGCACCTGCACATCGGTGAAGTCGCGGTGTAATTGCAGCTGAATATTTTCCACCCGGGCGCCTAGCAATTGCAGGGCCGCGTCCACCGCTTTGCCGAGGCAGGCCTGGCCTTTGTCGTCTCCGCGCCGGGCGAACGAGCGCAGGCTGGCGGTGATCCGGCCCATGCGGTCGATCAATTCGTTGATAGTCT
Organism: Pseudomonas sp. GW823-FHT06E10; assembly: GCF_058794995.1. Taxonomy (NCBI): domain Bacteria; kingdom Pseudomonadati; phylum Pseudomonadota; class Gammaproteobacteria; order Pseudomonadales; family Pseudomonadaceae; genus Pseudomonas; species Pseudomonas sp. GW823-FHT06E10. The sequence continues at coordinate 44,884 of NZ_JBXAHJ010000006.1, forward strand.
TGAGGTTGGTGCTGGCCACGTCGAGCTGGCCGCGTTCGAGGAAGCGCACGGTATTGCCGGACAAGGTGCGCAGCGCCGCCAGCGGCTGGTTCAGTTCGTGGGCGATGCTGGTGGACATCTGGCCGATGGCCGCGAGTTTTCCGGCCTGCACCAGTTCATCCTGGGCACGGCGCAAAGTCTCTTCGGCGAGCCGGCGTTCGCGGATCTGGCCCTTGAGCCGTTCGTTGCTGGCGCGCAGGTCGGTGGTGCGTTCGGTAATCCGACGCTCCAGCTGATTGTTGGCTTCCTGCAAGGCTTCCCGGGCTGCGAGGCGGGTGGCGATCACCTTGCGCCGCTCGTTCCAGGCGATCAAAAGGAACGCCAGGAGGGCAAACGCCACGGCCACCAGGATCCCCTGGTTGATCGCTTCGCGGCGCAAGTCCTGGAGTGGCGTGAGCAGGGTGAAATTCCACGGTGTATCGCTCAACGGCCGGGTTTGCGCCAGATAGCTGATGTTTTCATCGTCGGACACCAGCTCGCTGTTGGCCGGGAACGTGAGTTTTTCCACGCCTTCGGACAGGGTTTCCCGGGCCAGCGGCTGCAGTTCGTTGAGCGGGAACCAGTAGTACTGCAGGCTGCGGGCGAGTTTTTCCTTGGTTTCTTCGCTCAGCGGCACCACCGATTTCAAGCGCCGCGCCGGATCGCTGGAAAGAATGATGATGCCGTTTTCGTCGCTGACGAAGGCTTCCAGGCGAGCCCGTTGCCAGCGTTCTTCCATGGCTTCCAGGCGGACCTTGACCACGGCTACGCCGATGATCTTGCCGTGTTCTTCCAGGCCATGGGCCAGGTAGTAACCGGGTTCGCCGTTGGTGCTGCCAATGCCGTAGAAACGCCCCGGCTGACCGCGCACGGCGTTCTGGAAATAGGCGCGAAAGGATAGGTCTTCACCCAGGTAACTGTCGACATCGCGCCAGTTGCTGGTGGCCATGACGCGACCGGTGGTGTCCATCACGTAGATGGCCCGACTGCGGCTGCGCCGGTTCAGGCCTTCAAGGTAATCGTTGACCGTCTGCCGGTATTCCGGAGTCGGGTCGGCCAGCAACTGCGAAACGCTGGTTTCGAGTTCCAGCAGGCTGGGCAAGTAGGTGTATTTGCTGATTTCGCTTTCGACGGCGCGCGCGTGCAGTTCCAGCTGGCGCTGGCCGTTTTCGCTGAGGCTGCGGATGCCGTAGTGCTCACTGATCCAGAAGCCGATATAGCCCAGGCCGATCATCATGGCGATGATCAGTGGCGGCAGGAACAAATGACGAACCAGACGGGGTTTCACGGCGAGTGATGGCGACGTGGCGCGATAAAGAGTGGGGTCGCATTTCATCACAGATGCCTTGGGTCAACCAGCGCTTGCCCGCCTATCTGTCGGAGCGAGCTTGCTCGCGATGGTCGTCAACGATGACGCGTTCATCCTGGATGTACGCGGTGCCTTTGAGTACATCGCGAGCAAGCTCGCTCCTACAGGGGAGGGGCGTACAGCTCTTAGTGCTGCAGAATCTTGTTGAGGAAGTGCTGCGTACGCTCCGCGCGGGCATTGATGTCACCGAAGAACTCTTCTTTCTTGCAGTCTTCGATGATCTTGCCCTGGTCCATGAAAATCACGCGGTCGGCCACTTTACGGGCGAAGCCCATTTCGTGGGTCACGCACATCATGGTCATGCCTTCGTGGGCCAGTTGCACCATCACGTCGAGCACTTCGTTGACCATTTCCGGGTCGAGCGCCGAGGTCGGTTCGTCGAACAGCATGACGATCGGGTCCATCGCCAGAGCACGGGCAATCGCCACACGCTGCTGCTGACCGCCGGACAGTTGGCCAGGATGCTTGTGGGCGTGGGCCGAGAGACCGACGCGTTCGAGCAGTTGCAGGCCTTTCTTGGTGGCCTCTTCCTTGCTGCGGCCCAACACCTTGATCTGCGCGATGGTCAGGTTTTCGGTGATGGTCAGGTGCGGGAACAGCTCGAAGTGCTGGAACACCATGCCCACGCGCGAACGCAGTTTCGGCAGGTTGGTCTTCGGGTCGGCGATGGAGGTGCCGTCGACCACGATGTCGCCTTTCTGGAACGGTTCCAGGGCGTTGACGCACTTGATCAGGGTCGATTTGCCGGAACCGGACGGCCCGCACACCACGATCACTTCGCCTTTCTTGACCTCGGTGCTGCAATCAGTCAGTACCTGGAAGTCCCCATACCACTTGTTGATGCTTTTGATAGAGATCATACGGCGAACCTTTTTTGCAGACGCTTGACCAGCTGCGAGGCGGCAAAGCTGATGATGAAGTACACGAGACCCGCGAAAATCAGGAACTCATTGGAGCGGCCAATGATGTCGCCACTGGCGCGCGAAGCATTGAGGAAGTCCACCAGGCCGACGGCGTAGACCAGCGAGGTGTCCTGAAACAGGATGATGCTCTGTTGCAGCAACAGTGGCGTCATCTTGCGGAACGCTTGCGGCAGGATGATCAGGCGCATCATCTGCCCGTAACTCATGCCCAGCGCCTGGGCAGCGCCCATCTGGCCCTTGGGAATCGACTGCACACCAGCGCGGACGATTTCGCAGAAGTACGCCGCTTCGAACATCATGAACGCCACGATGCACGAGGCGAACGCGCCGATCGGCGTGTCTTCGCCGGTGATCCAGCGCAGCACGAACGGTACCGCCAGGTAGAACCAGGTGATCACCAGCAGCAAGGGGATCGAGCGGAAATAGTTAACGTACGCGCCGGCGATGTTCGACAGCACTTTGTTGTGGGACAGGCGCATCAGGGCAAGGATGGTGCCCAGGATGATGCCGCCGATCACGCCCATGGCCATCAGCTTGAGGGTCATGATCATGCCGTTCCACAGGCCCGGCAGGGACGGGATGATGCCCGAGAAGTCGAATTCCATCATTTACCCCCTACGGAAATCAGGCCCGGTACGGCGACTTTCTTCTCGACCACGCGCATCAGCAACATCAGGCTCATGTTCAGGGTGAAGTAGATCAGCGTTGCCAGGGTGAAGGCTTCGAACAGGTTGGCGGAGAACTCGGCGGTCTGCTTGGTCTGCGCGAGCAGCTCCATCAAACCGATCAGCGAGGCCACGGAGGTATTCTTGAAGACGTTCAGGAATTCCGAGGTAAGCGGCGGAATGATGATCCGGTAGGCCTGGGGCAGCAGCACGTTCCAGTAGATCTGTGGCAGCTTGAAACCCATGGCGCGAGCCGCGGATTCCTGGCCTTTTGGCAGGGCCTGGATACCGGTGCGCACCTGTTCGCAAACCCGGGCGGTAGTGAACAGGCCCAGGCACACCACGACGCTGAGGAAGGCCGAGGTGGTCGGGTTCAGATCCTGCTTGTACCACTCTTGCAGGTCGGCCGGCAGCAGGTCGGGTACCAGGAAGTACCAGATGAACAGCTGAACCAGCAGCGGCACGTTACGGAAGAGTTCGACGTAGCAGGTTGCGATGCCCGATACGATGCGGTTCGGCACGGTACGCATGACGCCCAGGATCGAGCCCAGTGTCAGGGCGATGATCCAGGCCGCGATGGCGATGCCGATGGTCCAGGCCAGACCGGTCACGTACCAGTCGAAATAGGTCTCGCTGCCCACGCCGGTGGACTTGAAGAACACGCCCCAGTCCCAGTTGTAATTCATTAGGGTCTCCCCTCAGTTCAATCGATGTACAAGTGCCCGCTTGGGGGAAGCTCCGTTCCCTCCTGTCCTTGAGGGACAGGCACACGCGCTCGGCTCGACAGCCACCGGTTCGAGTGTTTCCAAAAATGCCAGCAGGAATTGACCACCTCCTGAAAGGGCCAGGGCCCTCTCAGGAGATAAGGTTAGTCAGAAATCAGGACTTCTTGTCGTCAGCCGCTTTATCAGTCGGTTTGGCGATCAGGGCCTTGAGCTCGTCGCTCATCGGGAAGTTCAGGTTCAGGCCTTTTGGCGGGATCGGTTGCATGAACCATTTTTCGTAGATCTTGTTGATCTCGCCCGATGCGTAGGTGGCCTTGATGGCGTCATCCACAGCCTTTTTGAACGGCTCGTCGCCTTTGCGCACCATGCAGCCGTAGATTTCGTAGGACTGTGGAGTGCCGGTAACGGCCCAGTCACTTGCCTTCTTGGCCTTGGCTGCTTCACCGGCCAGCAGGGCGTCGTCCATCATGAAGGCCACTGCGCGGCCGGTTTCCAGCATCTGGAACGACTCGCCGTGGTCTTTGGCGGAGATGACGTTCATGCCCATCTGCTTGTCGGCGTTCATCGCTTTGAGGATGCGCTCGGACGTGGTGCCGGCGGTGGTCACGACGTTCTTGCCGGCCAGGTCAGGGAAATCCTTGTACTTGGAGTCTGCCTTGGACAGCAGGCGAGTACCGATTTCGAAGATGCCAACGGAGAAGTCAACTTGCTGCTGACGCTCGACGTTGTTGGTGGTGGAGCCGCACTCGAGGTCCACGGTGCCGTTCTGCACCAGCGGGATACGGGTTTGCGAAGTCACCAGGTTGTACTTGACCTGGAGGTTCGGCATGTCGAGGTCTTTTTTCAGCGCTTCGACGACTTTCAGCTGGATGTCGTGGGAGTAGCCGACCGGTTTGCCGGAAGCGTCGGCAATGTAGGAAAACGGAATGGAAGCGTCGCGATGGCCCAAGGTGATGGTGCCGGACTCTTTGATCTTCTTCAGGGTGCCGGTGAGTTCGGCGGCGAAAACTGGCGTGCTGATCAGAGCGGCAGCAATGGCTGCGCCCAGGATATGGGGAACGATGCGCATCAAATTTTCCTCGACTTTGTTTTTTTTATGGAGCCAGTTCACCGGCCCTTTTGTGCTGCAAAACACCTGAGCGCTACGATGAGTCGGCGCAAAGGACATTCGTCGAAGAAGTGTAGAGCATGACTCGTGCCAGACCAGTGCGAATTGATCAAAGCGTTGATTTACAAGGAAATTAAATATTTTTTGCGTTGGGATTTCACTGGGATGATCCGGTTAACCGAACCGACCCGCAGGTCGCGTTCGGAAAACCGAATGGTGGCAGGGTGCTACCCGATCATCAAATGTATTTGCGCTTGTCCGGTGCTGGCGGGAAGTACTGGTACAACCAGGTTTCACTCAGCGTGCGGTCGTTGGTGCGGATGAACAGGCGCAGCTCGACAGGCTCGACGCTGTCATTGGTTGGGTACCAGTCAAACAGGATGCGGTAGCCCTTGATGTCATCAAGCTTGAGAACGCTGAAATCCTTGACCTCGCCGTTCGAGCAAGTGACTACAGGCTCGATGCCCGTGCCTTCAGGCAAGCGGTCCAGGCCGCCGCCGGTGAAGTCCACGGCAAAACGACGGGCCCAGACTGGCGGATAGTGTTCGCCCGGCGCCCAGCCCTCGGTGAAGCCGCCCATCCCGGAGCGGGTCGCATTGACCCGTGCCAACGGCGTTCCGACCGGCGGCAATGCGCTCCAGTACAGCTTGTAGCCGTAGTTCAGCGAGTCGCCCGCCGCCACCGGTTTCTTCGGCGTCCAGAAGGCGACGATGTTGTCCATGGTCTCGCCGGTTGTCGGGATCTCCAGCAGATCGACCGAGCCTTCGCCCCACGCCGTGGTCGGTTCTACCCACAGGCTCGGGCGACGGCTGTACCAGTCGACGGTGTCCTGATAGCTGGCGAACTCGTGGTCGGTCTGCACCAGGCCGAAGCCCTTCGGGTCGGTATCGGCGAAGGCATTGAATTGCAGGGTGGCCGGGTTGTTCAGCGGGCGGCAGATCCACTCGCCGTTACCGCGCCACATGGCCAGGCGGTCGGAGTCGTGGATTTGCGGGTGAATGGTGTCGCACATCCGGCGCTCGTGGGTGCCGCAACTGAACATGCTGGTCATCGGCGCGATGCCCAGCTGGTCGATGGCGGTGCGTGCGTTGACGTGGGCATCGACCTCCATCACCACGCGCTCGGCCTGGCAGTCGATATCGAAGCGGTAGGCGCCGGTGGCGCTCGGCGAGTCGAGCAGGGCGTAGACCACGAAGCGGGTGCTGTCCTTGTTCGGTGTCTCGAACCAGAACTTGGTGAAGTCGGGAAATTCTTCGCGTTTCTTGGCGTAGGTGTCGATCGCCAGGCCGCGGGCCGACAAACCGTACTGGCCGGTGGCGTCTACCGCACGGAAGTAACTGGCGCCGAGGAAGGACACGACATCGTGCTTGTCCAGTTCCGGGGCCTTGAACAACTTGAAGCCGGAGAAACCCAGGTCGCCCTTGAGCTGTGCGGTGTCGACCGTGGTGTTTTCATAGTTGAACAGCGACGGGCGGAAATGCACCTCGCGGGCCATCCGGGTTTTCGGATCGACGCTGTACATGCGCACCGGCTGCTTGAACCCCATGCCGACGTGGAAGAACTGCACGTCCAGCTGCCCCTTGTTTTCTTTCCACAACGAATGATTGCCGTCGTAGCGAATCGCATTGAAGTTCTGCGGGGTCATGGTCGCCAGGGTCGGCGGCAACTGTTGCTTGGTGTCCTGGTAGCGATTGCTGGCGAGCTGTTTGGCCTGGAGCTTCAGCGCCTCGAAATCGAACGCGGTGGCCTCGCCATCAGCGGTGCCACCGCTGGCGGCCCAGGCCTTGGCGGCCAACAGGCCCGTGGCGGACAAACCGGTGTAGGCCGCGATGGCCATGGAGGCTTTGAGCAAGTTCCTGCGGTGCATAAATACAACCTGTCGTGAGCAATCCCGCGCCGTTCCTGGCACGTGCTGGATCAGAAATATCGGTTCGGACATGCCTTCGGCCAAACGCAACGGACTTATAAACAGATGCCCGACAGCTTAAACCGTTCGAATGCGGAGCAAAATTGATTGATGGCACTGCGCTGGCTCTGCAATGAAACAAGACATGTCGGGAAACAATTCCGACAGGGGTTTCTGATTTAGAGGGCATTTCTGCTTTTTTCGACTAATTACTCTAAAAACCGCTTTTCAGCGCCCGGATTATTTCTATCCTGTGCACATGACCGGTTTAAGCCCGAAAGACCGGTGCGGTTCAGTCGGCACGATGCGGCTGCCGAAAAGGGGTAGGGCGATGCGGTTTTTTGCAGTTTTCTTTGACGTTTAGAAGGACATCGTCCATGTCGAAAGTACAAGGCATCACCGAAATGTTGGGAATCTTTCCGTGTCTGGCCCTGGGGCGAAGAAGACGCCGGCTCAACAGCGAGGAAATGAAACTGGTGGAACGCTATCGGGAGCTGTCGGAGAGCGACAGGATTGCGATGAGGTATCTGGTGGACGCGATGAGGAGTGTTTCGCGGTTTTGAGTGGACCTGGAGCAGTAATGTAGGAGCGAGCCTGCTCGCGATGGTCGTTAACGATGACGCGTCCGTTCTGGATGTACGCGGTGTCTTTGAGTCCATCGCGAGCAAGCTCGCTCCTACAGTTTCCCTTTTTGATCGGCTCGATTTATCCCTTCAACGGCAAGTGCCAGCGATTGGGAAGGGGCGCTGCACCTGCATCAACTCAGGCATGTCTCGCCACTTGATCCAGGCGTGGTGCTGGTAATGCAGCAAGGGCACCGAAACTCCGGCCCAATTCAAGGAACTCAGGCTTGGCAGGTTCTCCACAGGCTCTGATTTCGCATCACGCAGCGAGGGTATGACTTCGTTGCTCAACCACTGGCGCAGATTGCGGTTTTCCGGGACGAAGTGGTGAACCAGCAATGCGTACACGCCTGATTCGCTGACCATCAGGGTTTCGACCGTTTTGCCGTCTTTGCGCAGCCAGACGGTGCGACGTTGGTCTGCGTCGAGTTTCAGGGTGAGCCGTTCATTCAGGGGTTTACCCATCAGGCGCCCAAGGTCCTGAACACAGAACCAGGCTTGGTTGTCTTGCATGAAGGCGTGGAGGAAGCGGTTGTGGCGGGTGAAGACTTTAGGGATGAAGCAGGAAGGAGCTTCAGTCGGATGTGATGTGTGCTTGTGCATTTTTCGACTCCATGTTGAAGAAAGGAGCCGCCAATAATCCTTCGACAGATTTGGGTGGCGGACCGTGAGGCGTTCGAAGTCGGAACATTCTCGATCAACATGGAAGCCGAGAGGCCCGCGCCACACGGCCCGCCATAACGCGAAACTGAAAGGCAAAAAATGCCCCAGCTCATATGGGGGCGCGGATGCGCCATGTTGATATGTTCCGGCTTCGACTCCGGGCCGCTGATTTGGCAGCGACGGAACAAAGCCTATCGGTCAGGCGCTCGCGGCGCCAAGTCTACTCTGGCGACGCTTGTTGTAGGAATCGAGGGTTTTTCAGGCAGGCTGGATCTGTAGGAATTTACTGTTTGCAGTGTTGCGGTGGCGCCATCGCGAGCAGGCTCGCTCCTACAGGGGAATGCGTTCCAAATGTGGGAGCGAGCCTGCTCGCGATGCTTTAGTGCTTGAACATCACATGCCGCACAACGGTGTAGTCCTCCAGCCCATACATGGACATGTCTTTGCCATAGCCGGACAGTTTCTGACCGCCGTGGGGCATTTCGCTCACCAGCATGAAGTGCGTATTCACCCAGGTGCAGCCGTACTGCAAACGCGCTGACAGGCGATGGGCGCGGCCGACGTCGGCGGTCCACACGGAGGAGGCCAGGCCGTAGTCCGAATCGTTGGCCCAGCCTAGCACTTGGGCTTCATCGGTGAATTTGGTTACCGACACCACTGGCCCGAACACTTCGCGGCGCACGATTTCGTCATCCTGCTGCGCATCGGCCAGCACGGTCGGTTCGAAGAAGAAACCATCGCCCTCAACCGCCTTGCCGCCAGTGATCAAACGAATGTGTGGCTGGGCGATGGCGCGCTCGACGAAGCCGGCAACGCGGTCGCGGTGTTGCGCGGTGATCAGCGGGCCGAGTTCGGTCGACGGATCATCCTGCAAGCCGCACTTGATGCTGCTGACGGCGGCGCCGAGCTTCTCCACGAACTTGTCGTAAATGCCTTCCTGGGCATAGATGCGGCAGGCGGCGGTGCAGTCCTGGCCTGCGTTGTAGAAACCGAAGGTGCGAATACCTTCGACGGCGGCATCGATGTCGGCGTCGTCGAAGATGATCACCGGGGCTTTGCCGCCCAGTTCCATGTGCATGCGTTTGACGGTGTCGGCGGTGCTGGAAATGATGTTCGAGCCGGTGGCAATCGAACCGGTCAGCGACACCATGCGCACTTTCGGGTGAGTGACCAATGGGCTGCCGACGGTAGGACCACGGCCGAACACCAGGTTGAGTACGCCGGCCGGGAAGATATCCGACGCCAGTTCAGCCAGGCGCAGGGCTGTCAGCGGAGTCTGTTCCGACGGTTTGAGCACCACGGTATTACCGGCGGCGAGGGCCGGGGCGATTTTCCAGGCGACCATCATCAATGGGTAGTTCCACGGCGCTATGGAGGCGATCACGCCCACCGGATCTCGGCGGATCATCGAGGTGTGACCCGGCAAGTACTCGCCACCGGTTGAACCACTCATGCAGCGGCTGGCGCCGGCGAAGAAGCGGAACACGTCGGCAATTGCCGGGATCTCGTCGTTCAGCGCAGCGCTGTAAGGCTTGCCGCAGTTGTCCGATTCCAGTTTGGCCAGTTCTTCGCCGTGGGCTTCGATGGCATCGGCGAGTTTGAGCAGCAGCAGCGAGCGGTCTTTCGGCGGGGTATGCGACCAGCTGTCGAACGCAGCGTCAGCGGCGCGCACGGCGGCATCGACCTGGGCTTCGCTGGCTTCGTTGATTTCCACCAGCACACTACCCAGCGCCGGGTTGAACACAGGTTGGGCGGGGCCTTCGCCGCTTTGCAGTTGGCCGTTGATCAGGAGTTTGGTTTGCATGTTCATGTCCTCTTTGGCGCTTTTATTGTTCTGTCGGAACCCGAACCTGTAGGAGCGAGCTTGCTCGCGAAGGATGCAAGGGCACCGCGTGCATCCAGGCAACCCTTGTCATCGTTTACGTTTTTCGCGAGCAAGCTCGCTCCTACAGGAGATATCGGTTGTTGGTTACTTACCACCGCTGCCAGCCACGCTTTCGCCACCACGGGTCAGGTAATAAGCGCCGAGGATCGGCAGCATGGTCACCAGCATCACCAGCATCGCCACGACGTTGGTCACCGGCACGTCCCGTGGGCGGCTGAGCTGGTTGAGCAGCCACAGCGGCAGGGTGCGTTCATGGCCGGCGGTGAAGGTGGTGACGATGATTTCGTCAAACGACAGGGCAAACGCCAGCATGCCGCCGGCCAGCAATGCCGAGCCGAGGTTCGGCAGGATGATGTAGCGGAAGGTCTGCCAGCCGTCGGCGCCGAGGTCCATCGAGGCCTCTATCAAACTGTGTGAGGTGCGGCGCAAGCGGGCGATGACGTTGTTGTAGACGATCACCACACAGAAGGTCGCGTGGCCGACGATGATGGTGAACATCCCCGGCTCGATTCCCAGTGTCTTGAAGGTCGCCAGCAACGCGATCCCGGTGATGATCCCCGGCAGGGCAATCGGCAGTATCAGCATCAGCGAGATGCCTTGTTTGCCGAAGAAGTCCCGGCGGTACAACGCGGCCGAAGCCAATGTGCCAAGGACCATGGCGATCAGGGTGGCAATCGAGGCGATCTGCAACGAGAGCTTGATGGCCTCGAGCACGTCCGGCCGCGAGAACGCCACGCCGATCCACTTCCAGGTGAAACCCTTGGGTGGAAAGCTGAACGCCGCGTCTTCGGTATTGAAGGCGTACAGGAAGATGATCAGGATCGGGAAGTGCAGGAACACCAACCCGCCCCAGGCGGCGAGGCGCAGGCCCAGGGAAGCTTTGTCAGAGTGCATCGAAGGCCCCCAGTCGTTTGACGATGGACAGGTAAATGGCGATCAGCACGATAGGCACCAGGGTGAAGGCAGCGGCCATCGGCATGTTGCCGATCGCGCCTTGCTGGGCGTACACCATGCTGCCGACGAAGTAGCCGGGCGGGCCGACCAGTTGCGGCACGATGAAGTCGCCCAGGGTCAGCGAGAAGGTGAAGATGGAACCGGCGGCAATGCCCGGGATCGACAGCGGCAGAATCACTTGCATGAAGGTCTGGCGCGGCTTGGCGCCGAGGTCGGCGGAGGCTTGCAGCAGCGAAGGCGGCAGGCGTTCCAGCGAGGCCTGGATCGGCAGGATCATGAACGGCAGCCAGATGTAGACGAACACCATGAAGCGCCCCATGTGTGAGGTCGACAAAGTGCTGCCGCCAACTCCCGGAATGCCCAGTACGAACTGCAGGACCGGCTCCAGCCCCAAGTGCTGCACGAACCACTGCGCCACGCCGCCCTTGGCCAGCAGCAGTGTCCAGGCGTAGGCCTTGACGATGTAACTGGCCCACATCGGCATCATCACTGCGATGTAGAAAAACGCCTTGGTCTTGCCGGTGGTGTAGCGCGCCATGTAGTAGGCAATCGGGAACGCGACGATGGCGCTGGCAATCGATACGGCAATCGCCATGCCCAGGGTGCGCAGGATGATGTCGAAGTTCGACGGCTGGAACAGCGCGGTAAAGTTCGCCAGGGTCAGGTCAGGTGTGACCGCCATGGTGAAGTCATCGAAGGTGTAGAAACCTTGCCACAGCAGGACCAGCAATGAACCCAGGTAGATCGCGCCGAACCACAGCAACGGCGGCACCAGCAGTAGCGACAGGTAAAAATTCGGCCGGCGATACAGCAGGTTGGAAAACCTGCGCAGCAGCGAGCCGCTGGCCGGAGATTGAGGGATAGCCACGGTGTTCATCTCACACCCCGCCTGCAACGGTATCGTGCAGCGGAATCATTGCCTCGCGCGCCCAGCGTGCGCTGATGCGCTGCCCGGTCTGGTGCTGTGCACTGGTGTCCAGCCACTGGTTGTTGGCCTTGCTGATGTTCAGGGTCTGGCCGTTTTCCAGTTTCAGCTCATAGCGAGTCGCACTGCCCTGGTACTGGATGTCATGCAGCAAACCGCTGACTTCAATCTCGTGGCTGGCCAGCGGACCTTCGGCGAATCGCACGTGTTCCGGGCGAATCGAAAACGGCTGTGGATTGCCACTGAGCTGCCAGGCCAGGTCACCGCGAATCACGTTGGAGGTGCCAACGAATTCCGCCACGAAGGTGGTGGCCGGTTTCATGTACAGGTTGCGCGGGCTATCGACTTGTTCGATGCGCCCCTTGTTGAACACCGCCACGCGGTCGGACATCGACAAGGCTTCGGTCTGGTCGTGGGTGACGAAAATGAAGGTGATGCCGAGCTGGCGTTGCAGCTTCTTCAGCTCGCCCTGCATTTGCTCGCGCAACTTCAGGTCGAGGGCGCCGAGGGGTTCGTCGAGCAGCAGTACCCGTGGACGGTTGACCAGGGCGCGGGCCAGGGCCACACGCTGGCGCTGACCGCCGGAGAGTTGCACCGGCTTACGCTCGCCGTAGCCACCGAGGGCGACCATGTCGAGGGCTTCTTCGGCGCGCTTGAGGCGTTCGGCCTTGCCGACGCCTTTGACTTTCAAGCCGTAGGCGACGTTGTCGCGAACGTTCATGTGCGGGAACAACGCGTAATCCTGGAACACGGTGTTCACGTCGCGCTGGTACGGCGGAAGGCCGGCGGCCTCCTCGCCATGAATACGGATGGAGCCCGCGCTCGGTTGTTCAAAACCGGCAATCAGGCGCAAACAGGTGGTCTTGCCCGAGCCGGACGGCCCCAGCATGGAGAAAAACTCGCCGTCCTGGATGTCGATGGAAACCCGGTCTACGGCTTTCACTTCGCCGAATTGACGGGAAACGTTGGTGAACTGGACTGCAAGCGTCATGGTGCGATGCTCCAAAAAGGCGAAGGCCGTCGCAGCGGCCCTGCCTGGACTTCTGAAAAAACTGAATCGTGTTCGCGCATGTGTGGCTGGAATACTGACTGTGGCGAGGGGGCTTGCCCCCGTTGGGCTGCGCAGCAGCCCTGAAAACGGTGGGCGCGGCCTGCCAGACCGCAGTGACGGACTAGGGGAGGGCTTCGCCCTCCAACGGGGGCAAGCCCCCTCGCCACAAAAGCGTTTTTGCCACAGAAGCGGTGTGTTACCTGCCGCCCATGATCGCGATGTAGTCCTGGGTCCAGCGGCTGTACGGCACGAACTTGCCGCCTTCAGCCTGCGGGGTTTTCCAGAAGGCGATCTTGTCGAAATTGTCGAAACCGTTGGTCTTGCAGCCTTCGGCGCCGAGCAATTCACTGCCCTTGCACGCTGCCGGCACCGCTGGCAACGAACCGAACCAGGCCGCTACGTCACCCTGGACTTTCGGTTGCAGCGACCAGTCCATCCACTTGTAGGCGCAATTGGGGTGCTTGGCTTCGGCATGCAGCATGGTGGTGTCGGCCCACCCGGTGGCGCCTTCTTTCGGGATGGTCGAGGCAATTGGCTGCTTCTCGTTCATCAGGCCGTTGACCTGATATGGCCAGGCACCGGAGGCGACCACGCCTTCGTTCTTGAAATCGCTCATTTGCACAGTGGTGTCGTGCCAGTAGCGGTGGATCAACGGCTGCTGGGCGCGCAGCAGATCGAGCACGGCCTTGTACTGGGCTTCGGTCAGTTCGTACGGGCTCTGGATGCCCAGTTCCGGCTTGGCGGACTTCAGGTACAGCGCTGCGTCGGCGATGTAGATCGGGCCGTCATAGGCCTGCACGCGACCCTTGTTCGGCTTGCCGTCCGGCAGGTTTTCCGCGTTGAACAACACGCCCCAGCTGGTGGGCGCAGTCTTGAACACGTTGGTGTTGTACATCAGCACGTTCGGGCCCCATTGGTACGGGGTGCCGTAGGTCTGCTTGTTGACCACGTACCAGGGTGCATCCTTGAGGCGCGGGTCGAGGTTCTTCCAGTTCGGGATCAACGCGGTGTTGATCGGTTGCACACGCTTGCCAACGATCAGGCGCAGGGAGGCGTCGCCGGACGCCGTGACCAGGTCGTAACCGCCCTTGGCCATCAGGCTGACCATTTCATCGGAGGTGGCGGCGGTCTTGACGTTGACCTTGCAGCCGGTTTCCTTCTCGAAACCGGTCACCCAGTCGTAGGCCTTGTCGCTCTCGCCACGTTCGATGTAGCCGGGCCAGGCCACAATATCCAGTTGGCCTTCGCCCGCCCCGACAGCTTTGAGCGGCTCGGCGGCCTGGACACTGGCGCTGGCCAGCAGCGCGGTGGTGATTGCACTGAGCAGTGCGGTCTTGTGCACGAACATGGGAATTCCCTCTTCTTTAAATTATGGTCGGGGCAGTTGTGAACGTGGTGAAGCATGCCGTTGGCGGCTTGTTATTAGCTTAGTCAGAGATGTTCGCCATGGCGGGCCATGATGTGCCGCACCACGCTGTAGTCCTGAAGCGAATCGCTGGACAGGTCCTTGCCGTAGCCCGAACGTTTCAGGCCGCCATGGGGCATTTCGCTGACCAGCATGAAGTGGCTGTTGATCCAGGTGCAGCCGTACTGCAAGCGCGCCGCGACCTGCATGGCCTTGTCGAGGTTCTGGGTCCAGACCGACGAGGCCAGGCCGTATTCCGAGTCGTTGGCCCAGTCCACCGCTTGTTCCAGCTCATCGAAGCGGGTCACGGTGACCACCGGCCCGAACACTTCGCGCTGGACGATCTCGTCACTTTGCTTGCAACCGGCGAGCAGGGTTGGCTGGTAATAGAAGCCGGCGCCGGAGTGCACCGCTGCGCCGGTCACCCGCTCGATGTGCGGCTGGCCCAAGGCACGTTCGACGAAACTGGCTACGCGGTCGCGTTGGCGGGTACTGATCAGCGGGCCGATTTCGTTGTCGGCATCGCGCTTGCCGGCGAAACGCAGGCTACTGACGGCCGCACCGAGCTCGGCCACCAGGCGGTCATGAATCCCGGCCTGGGCGTAAATGCGGCAAGCGGCGGTGCAATCCTGTCCGGCGTTGTAGTAGCCGTAGGTGCGTACGCCTTCGACCACGGCCTGAATGTCGGCATCGTTGCAGACGATCACCGGGGCCTTGCCACCGAGTTCGAGGTGGGTGCGTTTGAGTGTCTTCGACGCGGCCTGGAGAATCTTTTGGCCGGTGACGATATCGCCGGTCAGCGACACCATGCGCACTTTAGGGTGGCTCACCAGGTGGCTGCCGACGCCTTCGCCGCCACCGCAAATAATGTTGATTACACCGCGCGGCAGGATCTCGGCCAGCGCTGGCGCCAGGGCCAGGATCGACAGCGGCGTGTGTTCCGACGGCTTGAACACCAGGGTGTTGCCGGCGGCGAGGGCCGGGGCGATTTTCCACGCGGCCATCATGATCGGGTAGTTCCACGGCGCAATCGACGCCACGACCCCGATAGGATCGCGCCGGACCATGCTGGTGTAACCCGGCAGGTATTCGCCGCTGAGCTGGCCGGTCTGGCAACGCACGGCACCGGCGAAGAAGCGGAACACGTCGACCGTGGCATTGAGGTCATCCTGACGGGCCAGGTGCAGTGGCTTGCCGCAATTCAGGGCTTCGAGACGGGCGAGATGGTCGGCGTTTTTTTCGATGGCGTTGGCGATCTCCAACAGCAGGTTTGAGCGCTGTTGTGGCGTGGTGCGCGACCAACCGGCAAAGGCGCGGTGGGCGGCGAGGATGGCTGCTTCGACTTGTTCGGTGCTGGCTTCGGCGATTTGCGTCAGGATTTCGCCGGTGGCCGGATTGATGATGGGTTCGGCAAAGCCTTGCCCTGCGACTATTTCACCATCGATCAACAAGGCGGTGAACAACGGGGTCTGCGCACCAGCCATTTTTCGGGTTCTCGTTTTTTGTGTGGCTTGTTGTGTAGACATGGCAGCGCTCCCTGTGACTGGGGCCCGGCCGTCTTTATTAGATGCAACAAGACTAGTTCGCGGACCCGAGGACAACAAATACTAAATACTGAAGGTAGCGTTCGATTAAATAGATGGCTTGCGCCCGCCATGGGGTTGTTCGCGCGCGACCGTGAGGAAGGGGTCCACCAATGCCGGCCGCGCGGTGCCGCGACGCCAGGCCAGGCCGACATCCAGGGTCTGGCTGAGGTCGGCGATCGGCCGCGCTTCGATGATGTCGCCCTCCAGTGACCACGGGCGATAGGTCATGTCGGGCTGGATCGATACGCCCAGGCCAGCGGCCACAAGGCTTCGCACCGCTTCGGTCGAGGCCGTGCGCAGGGTGATGCGCGGTTGCAAGGAGGCTGCCGACCACATGCGTTGGGCGTTGCGGTCCATTTCATCGACGTTCAGTTGAATCAATGGCTCGCGGGCCACGTCGGCGAGGTTGATGCTGTCGTGTTCCAGCAGCGGGTGCTGGGCCGGCAGCCATAGCCGGTGCGGCGAGCGGGTCAACACTTCGGTCTGCAATGCGTGGCGGTCTTCGAGGTTGGACAGGATCAACACGCCGACATCGATCTCGCCGCTGACCAGCAAATGCTCGATGTACGGGCGCTCATCCTCCATCACGCGGATTTCCACGTTGGGGTAGGCGCGCTGGAAACGGGTGAGCAGATCCGCCAGGTAATAACCGGCCACCAGGCTGGTCACGCCGACGATCAGTTGCCCGGCGACCTGGTCGGTGCTCTGTTGCAGGCTGCGCTTGGCGTTATCCACCGTGGCCAGGATCAAGTGCGCCTGACGCAGGAATTGATGCCCCTGGTGGGTCAGGGTCATGCCCTTGGCATGGCGGCTGAACAGGCTGACGCCGATTTCCTCCTCCAGTTGCTGGATCGCCAGGGTCAGGGTCGACTGGGAAATGAACGCAGTTTGCGCGGCGGCCGAGATCGAACCGGTCTCGGCCACGGCGATGAAATGACGGATCTGACGCAAGGTCATCATGGGGAAGCACCCGGTGGGCTGTTTTTATCGATTGGCGAGAGTGTATATCGTTTTTTCTGATGGGTCGGCGCAAGCGGCAATGGGCGCATTGAGGGGAGTGCAACATCTGGAAGCACTCTCGCCCACGGGGCGTGGGCACTTTCGTTTTAGGCTGGTGGTCTTGGTTTCAGGTTAAACGTCTTGTGGAGGCGGTAAATGAATACCCGTGGATTGCTCGATCAACTACTCAAGTCCGGCCAGGACCTGTTGCAGAACAAGGCCGGCAGCCCGCAGCAAAAGGGTGCGAGCGGTGGCAACGGAGGCCTCGGCAGTTTGCTCTCCGGCGCGAGTGGCGGGGCATTGGCGGCAGGCGCCATGGGCTTGCTGCTCGGCAGCAAAAAGGCCCGTAAAGTCGGGGGCAAGGTCGCGGTCTACGGCGGTCTCGCCGCGTTGGGCGTGCTGGCCTATAAAGCCTACGGTAACTGGCAGGCGCAGCAGGGCGGTGCGACCGGTGCGCAACCGCAAACCCTGGACCGCGTACCGGACGCGCAAGTCGAGCTGCACAGTCAGGCGATTCTCAAGGCGCTGGTTGCCGCGGCCAAGGCTGACGGTCATGTCGATGAGCGTGAGCGTGCCTTGATCGAAGGCGAATTCACCCGGCTCGACAGCGATCAGGAGCTGCAGCGCTGGCTGCACGCCGAGCTCAACAAACCACTGGACCCGAGCGATGTCGCCCGCGCCGCCCGCTCCCCGGAAATCGCCGCCGAGATGTACATCGCCAGCGTGATGATGGTGGACGAGGAAAACTTCATGGAGAAGGCCTATCTCGATGAGCTGGCGCGGCAGCTCAAGCTGGAGCCGGGGTTGAAGGCCGAGCTTGAGAAGCAGGTTCGCCAGGCTTCCTTGTAAACCTTCAGTCCGCCCCACATCCCCAATGACCATTCTACGGTCCCTTTCTGCCTAATCACCCCAGGCACCCATCCCGCCTTTTTTGGCGGGATGAGAAGTAGCGCGCAACCGTCTTATAAATGAAACACCGCCCTCGGCTATACTCCCCGCATTTCGAATCGGCTCCGAGGAATGACTGTGAAGAACTGGACGTTACGCCAACGCATTTTGGCGAGCTTTGCGGTAATTATCGCCATCATGTTGCTGATGGTGGTTGTCTCGTATTCGCGGCTGTTGAAGATCGAAAAAAGCGAGGCCAGCGTGCGTGAGGACGCTCTGCCAGGGTTGTATTACAGCTCGATGGTTCGTGGCGCGTGGTCCGACAGTTATGTACGCATTCAGGCCATGCTCGGCCTGGAGGAAGGGCAGAGCTTCACTGCCGAGGATGCCGCGAGCTTCAAGGGCTACGCCGAGCGGTTGAAAGAGCAGATGGACCTCTACCGTGGAACGATTGCCGACGAAGAAGACAGGGTCGAGTTCGCCGCGTTCGAAAAGCTTCATGAGGACTACCACCGGATTCTGGCCGCGGTGATCGAGTTGTATAAACGCAACCAGAACGCCGAGGCCGTCAACATGTTCAAGGGTGAACTGACCCCGACCTGGACAGCGGGTCGAATGAAGGTCAATGAAATCCTGCGCCACAACAAGTCTGTGGCGGACGCAGACATCGCGGCCATTGACGATGCAGTGCTCACCGCCAAAGTCATCATGGGTATTTCCCTGGTGATCGCGGTGCTGGCGGCCGCTCTCTGTGGTCTGTTGCTGATGCGCGCCATCATGGCGCCGATGAACCGCATCGTGAGAATCCTCGAAATCATGCGCACCGGCGACCTCAGCAGCCGCCTGAACCTGGAGCGCAAGGACGAATTCGGCGCGGTAGAGACCGGGTTCAACGACATGATGACCGAGCTCACTTCTCTGGTGTCCCAGGCCCAGCGCTCGTCGGTGCAGGTGACCACGTCGGTGACCGAGATCGCCGCGACGTCCAAGCAGCAACAAGCCACCGCCACCGAAACCGCCGCCACCACCACGGAAATCGGCGCGACCTCCCGTGAGATCGCCGCCACTTCCCGGGATCTGGTACGCACCATGACCGAGGTCTCCACCGCCGCCGATCAGGCTTCCGTGGCGGCCGGTTCCGGTCAGCAAGGCCTGGCACGCATGGAAGAAACCATGCACTCGGTGATGGGCGCGGCCGATCTGGTCAACGCCAAGCTGGCGATCCTCAACGAGAAGGCCGGCAACATCAATCAGGTGGTGGTGACCATCGTCAAGGTCGCCGACCAGACCAACCTGTTGTCGCTCAACGCCGCCATCGAGGCCGAGAAGGCCGGGGAATACGGACGCGGCTTTGCCGTGGTCGCCACCGAAGTGCGGCGCCTGGCGGACCAGACCGCTGTCGCCACCTACGACATCGAGCAAATGGTGCGCGAGATCCAGTCGGCGGTGTCGGCCGGGGTCATGGGCATGGACAAGTTTTCCGAAGAGGTGCGTCGCGGCATGTCCGAGGTGCAGCAGGTCGGCGAGCAGTTGTCGCAGATCATCCATCAGGTCCAGGCGCTGGCGCCGCGGGTGCTGATGGTCAACGAAGGCATGCAGGCCCAGGCCACCGGTGCCGAGCAGATCAACCATGCGCTGGTGCAGTTGGGTGATGCCAGCAGCCAGACGGTCGAGTCTCTGCGCCAGGCCAGTTTCGCCATCGATGAACTGAGCCAGGTGGCCGTCGGGCTGCGCAGCGGCGTTTCGCGATTCAAAGTCTGATGAGCGAAATCACGGCCAAACGCTCCGCCGTGAAGCAGGCGCTGCATGCCTTGTTTCTGGTGTTTCGCGTCGGCAACGAGCGCTATGCCTTGAAGGCTATCGAAGTGGCTGAAGTGCTGCCGCGCCTGCCGTTGAAGCCCATTCCCCATGCCCCCGCCTGGGTCGCCGGGGTGTTCGCCTATCGGGGCACCGTGGTGCCGGTGATCGACTTGAGCGCACTGACCTTTGGCATGCCCGCACAGGCCCGTACCAGCACGCGACTGGTGCTGGTCAACTATCGCCCGGATGAAACCGCCGAGACACAACTGCTCGGGCTGATTCTGGAACAGGCGACTGACACCTTGCGCTGCGATCCGGCGGATTTTCAGCCCTATGGCCTGGACAATCGCCAGACGCCTTACCTCGGGCCGGTGCGCAAGGACGAGCGGGGGTTGCTGCAATGGGTGCGGGTCGGCGATCTGCTGGACGATCAGGTGCGCGCATTGTTGTTTCCCTCGCCGCCAATGGATCCGGCACTGCTGCAGGAGCGGCCATGAACAGCGATCAGCGTTTTTTCGACTTTCTCAAGGAAACTATCGGACTCGACGTGACCTCGGTAGGGCCTGCGATCATCGAGCGAGCGGTGCGCCAGCGCAGCATCGTTTCGCAAGCAGTGTCGGCCGATGAGTATTGGCACACCTTGCAGGGCTCGCGGGACGAGCAGCAGGCCTTGATCGAGGCGGTGATCGTTCCGGAAACCTGGTTCTTCCGCTATCCGGAGTCCTTCGTCACCCTGGCGAAACTGGCAAGCAAGCGTCTGGCCGAGATCAACAACCTGCGCGCACTGCGAATTCTCAGCCTGCCATGCTCCACGGGCGAAGAACCGTACTCGATCGCCATGGCGTTGCTCGATGTCGGGCTCAAACCGCACCAGTTCAAGGTCGACGGCCTGGACGTCAGCCCGTTGTCAGTGGAAAAAGCCCGTCGGGCGTTGTACGGCAAGAATTCCTTTCGGGGTGACGACATTGCGTTTCGCGACCGTCATTTCATCGCCGAAGGCGAGAGCTATCGCCTCGATCAGCGGGTGCTCGAGCAAGTGCGCCTGCAGGTAGGCAATCTGCTGGATCCGGCCTTGCTGGCCGGTGAACCGCCATTCGATTTCGTGTTTTGTCGCAACCTGCTGATCTACTTCGACCAGCCGACCCAGAAGCTAGTCTTCGAAGTGCTCAAGTGCCTGACCCACGTTGACGGCGTGCTGTTTATCGGCCCGGCCGAAGGCGGTCTGCTGGGGCGTTTGGGGATGCGCTCGATTGGTATCGCGCAGTCCTTCGCGTTCAGTCGACAGGGAACTGCGGACCCTGATCCCTTGCCGACGTTCGTTCCTGCGCCATTGCCGGTGCCGCAACCGTTGCGCAATCCACCGCCTGCGCCAGTGCGCAGCCGTCCGTTTGCCCGGGTTGCGCCGCTGCGGCCTGCGCCTGCGCCTGCAACCTCCGGCTCCGACACTGCCGCGCTGCTGGCCAATATCGCCGTGCTGGCCGATGAAGGCAAAAGCGCCGAGGCGCGAGCAGCGTGTGAAAGCTACTTGCGCAGCCATGAGCCGGTGGCTCAGGTCTTTTATTGGTTGGGGCTGCTCAGCGATGTGGCTGGCAATACCCTTGAAGCACAGGGTTTTTACCGCAAGGCGTTGTACCTGGAACCGCAACATCCTGAAGCGTTGATGCACCTGGCCGGCTTGCTGCAGGCCCAGGGCGACGCGATGGGAGCCAGACGATTGCAGGAGCGTGCCGCCCGCAGCGCACGTTCCGTCGACAGTGAGCGTAAACGATGATCGCCTCCGATACCTTCAGCGTCACCCGGGATGCCCAGGCCATCGACGATTGCTGGAACCGCATTGGTATCCACGGTGACAAGTCCTGCCCGCTGCTCAGCGACCATATTCATTGCCGCAATTGTGCGGTGTATTCGGCGGCTGCCACACGCTTGCTCGATCGTTATGCATTGCAGCAGGAAGATCGCGGGACTGTGTCCGGCGCGGTCGAGAGCGAGGTGAAAACCCGCTCGCTGTTGATGTTCCGTCTGGGTGAAGAGTGGCTGGGGCTTGCGACCCGCAGCCTGGTCGAGGTGGCGCCGTTGCAAGCGATTCACTCGTTGCCGCATCAACGTTCCCGGGCCTTGCTCGGCGTGGCGAATGTACGCGGAGCGCTGGTTGCCTGCCTGTCGCTGGTGGAACTGCTCGGGCTCGACGGCGCCAGCAGCGTGGCCACCGGTGCACGGGTCATGCCACGCATGCTGATCATCGCCGCCGACGGCGGGCCGGTGGTGGTGCCCGTGGACGAAGTCGACGGGATTCACGCCATCGACGAGCACATCCTCGATACCGCATCGCGCTCAGGTGCTCAGGCCAGCGCCAAATACACCCGTGGCGTGTTGCAATTCAAAGGTCGCAGCCTGCGTTGGCTGGATGAAGAACAGCTGTTGTGCGCCGTGACCCGGAGCCTCACATGACCCCCGAGCAAATGCGCGACGCTTCGTTGCTTGAGCTGTTCAGCCTGGAGGCCGAAGCCCAGACCCAAGTCTTGAGTGCCGGCCTGCTGGCGCTTGAGCGCGACCCGACCCAGGCCGATCAACTTGAATCGTGCATGCGTGCCGCGCACTCGCTCAAGGGTGCGGCGCGGATCGTCGGTGTCGATGCCGGGGTCAGCGTCTCCCATGTGATGGAAGATTGTCTGGTCAGCGCCCAGGAAGGCCGCCTGTTGTTGCGCCCCGAGCATATCGATGCGTTGCTGCAAGGCACCGATCTGCTGATGCGCATCGCCACACCGAGCAACAACCCGGAAGTCGCGGACATCGAGGCCTATGTGGCGTTGATGGCGCGGTTGCTGGACCCGGCGGCCCCGCTGGTTGCGCCTGCCGCACCGGTGATGGCCGAACTTCATCTCGAAGCACCCGCGCCGAAGGTCGAGTCGCCGGCGCCTGTCGTCGAACCGCCATCGATGCCAGCTCCACGCAAGACCAAACGCACCACCGAAAACGGCGAACGTGTGCTGCGTGTCACCGCCGAGCGCCTGAACAGCCTGCTCGATCTGTCGAGCAAATCCCTGGTGGAAACCCTGCGGCTCAAACCGCACCTGGCGACCATGCAGCGACTCAAGCGCATGCAGAGCAACAGCCTGCGCGCACTGGAGAATCTCAATGTGCATCTCAAGGATCACGCCTTGAGCCTGGAGGCCCAGGAAGCCCTTGAGGATGCGCGGCGCTTGCTCGCGCAATCCCAGCAACTGCTCATGGAAAAGAACGCCGAACTCGACGAGTTCGCCTGGCATGCCAGCCAACGGGCGCAGGTGTTGTACGACACGGCGCTGGCCTGTCGCATGCGGCCCTTTGCCGATGTGCTGACCGGGCAAGTGCGGATGGTCCGGGATCTAGGGCGCGATCTGGGCAAACAGGTGCGCCTGGAAATTGAAGGCGAAAAGACCCAGGTCGATCGCGACGTACTGGAAAAGCTCGAAGCGCCGCTGACTCACCTGTTGCGCAACGCGGTCGACCACGGCATCGAAACCCCGGAGCAGCGCCTGCTGGCCGGCAAGCCGGCGGAAGGTTTGATTCGCCTGCGCGCGTCCCATCAGGCCGGTCTGCTGGTGCTTGAACTGAGCGACGACGGTAACGGCGTGGACCTGGAAAAGCTCCGTCGCAGCATCGTCGAACGAAATTTGTCCCTCGCGGAAACCGCCGCGCAGTTGAGCGAAGAGGAGTTGCTGACGTTCCTGTTCCTGCCCGGTTTCAGTCTGCGCGACAGGGTCACCGAGGTGTCCGGTCGCGGCGTCGGCCTGGATGCGGTGCAGCACATGGTCCGGCAGCTGCGCGGCGCGGTGGTGCTGGAGCAGACGGCGGGCGAGGGCAGTCGTTTCCACCTTGAGGTGCCGCTGACCCTGTCGGTGGTGCGCAGCCTGGTGGTGGAAGTCGGCGACGAAGCCTATGCCTTCCCGCTGGCGCACATTGAGCGCATGTGCGACCTGGAGCCGGCGGATATCGTGCAGGTCGAAGGGCGCCAGCATTTCTGGCACGAAGGCCGACATGTCGGTCTGGTGGCGGCCAGTCAGCTGTTGCAACGTCCGGCCAGCCAGAACAGCGGGCAAACCCTGAAGGTCGTGGTGATTCGCGAGCGCGATGCCATCTACGGCGTGGCCGTGGAGCGGTTCATCGGTGAGCGGACCTTGGTGGTGCTGCCGCTGGACGAGCGTCTGGGCAAGGTGCAGGACATTTCCGCCGGGGCCCTGCTCGACGACGGTTCGGTGGTGCTGATCGTCGATGTCGAAGACATGCTGCGTTCGGTGGAAAAACTGCTCAACACCGGTCGCCTGGAGCGCATTGCCCGTCACAGCAATCAGGTGGTCGAGGCGGCCCGCAAACGAATTCTGGTGGTGGATGATTCCCTGACCGTGCGAGAGTTGCAGCGCAAGCTGTTGCTCAATCGCGGCTATGACGTGGCGGTTGCGGTGGACGGCATGGATGGCTGGAACGCGCTGCGTTCGGAGGATTTCGATCTGCTGATCACCGACATTGATATGCCGCGCATGGACGGCATCGAACTGGTCACGCTGCTGCGTCGGGACAATCGCCTGCAATCGCTGCCGGTGATGGTGGTGTCCTACAAGGATCGTGAAGAGGACCGGCGCCGTGGACTGGATGCCGGGGCCGACTATTATCTAGCCAAGGCCAGTTTTCATGACGACGCCTTGCTCGATGCAGTGGTCGAGCTCATCGGAGGAGCGCGGGCATGAGGATCGCAATCGTCAATGACATGCCCATGGCGGTGGAGGCCCTGCGCCGCGCCCTGGCATTCGAGCCGGCTCACGAGGTGGTCTGGGTCGCCGGCAATGGTGCCGAGGCGGTTCGCCAGTGCGCGCTGGACACGCCGGACCTGATTCTGATGGACCTGATCATGCCGGTGATGGATGGCGTCGAGGCCACGCGGCGGATCATGGCCGAGACCCCGTGTGCCATCGTCATCGTCACCGTGGATCGCCAGCAGAACGTGCACCGGGTGTTCGAGGCCATGGGCCACGGTGCGCTGGACGTGGTCGACACCCCGGCCCTCGGTGCCGGCAATGCCCAGGAAGCGGCGGCGCCGTTGTTGCGCAAGATCTTGAACATCGTCTGGCTGATCGGCGACAAGGGTAACCGCCCGCGCTCGGCGTCGGCACCCTTGCGCTGTTCGGGCTCACGCCAGGGCCTGATCGCCATTGGCTCATCCGCCGGTGGGCCGGCAGCGCTGGAAGCCTTGCTCAAGGGGCTGCCGCGTGATTTCTCTCCGGCCATCGTGCTGGTGCAACACGTTGACCAGGTGTTTGCCGCCGGCATGGCTGAATGGCTCGGCACTGCCAGCGGCCTTGATGTGCGCCTGGCCCAGGAGGGCGAGCCGCCGCAAAGCGGCACGGTATTGCTGGCCGGCACCAATCACCATATTCGCTTGTTGAAAAACGGCACGCTGGCCTACACCGCCGAACCGGTCAACGAGATCTACCGGCCCTCCATCGATGTGTTCTTCGAGAGCGTGGCCAATAACTGGAGCGGTGATGCCGTGGGGGTTTTGCTCACCGGCATGGGGCGTGATGGCGCCCAAGGGCTTAAACTCATGCGCCAACAGGGCTACCTGACCATCGCACAAGACCAAAACAGCAGTGCGGTGTACGGCATGCCGAAGGCGGCCGCAGCCATCGACGCTGCCGTGGAGATTCGCCCGCTGGACAAGATAGCGCCACGATTGCTGGAGATTTTCGCCAAATGAGCACCTTTTCCCTCATTCCTGGCTCAGGTAGTACTCAGGTGACCGCACATGACTGAATTACAGCTCGACGACTTCAAGACCGACGAAAACGCCGCCATGGTGTTGCTGGTGGACGATCAGGCCATGATCGGCGAAGCCGTGCGTCGCGGCCTGTCGAACGAAGAGAACATTGATTTCCACTTCTGCTCCGACCCGCACCAGGCCATCGCCCACGCTGTGCGCATCAAGCCGACAGTGATCCTGCAGGATCTGGTCATGCCCGGTCTTGACGGTCTGAGCCTGGTGCGCGAATACCGCAATCACCCGGCGACCAAGGACATTCCGATCATCGTTCTGTCGACCAAGGAAGATCCGCTGATCAAGAGCGCGGCCTTTGCGGCCGGGGCCAACGATTATCTGGTCAAGCTGCCGGACAATATCGAACTGGTCGCGCGCATCCGCTATCACTCGCGCTCCTACATGACCCTGCTGCAACGGGATGCGGCGTACCGCGCGTTGCGGGTCAGCCAGCAGCAACTGCTCGACACCAACCTGGTGCTGCAACGCCTGATGAACTCCGATGGCCTGACAGGGTTGTCGAACCGTCGGCACTTCGATGAATACCTGGAACTGGAGTGGCGCCGTTCGCTGCGTGAGCAGAGCCAGTTGTCGTTGCTGATGATCGATGTCGACTACTTCAAGGCCTACAACGACAGCTTCGGCCACCTGGAAGGCGATGAAGCCCTGCGCAAGGTCGCCGCGGCGATCAAGGACGCCAGTGCCCGGCCTTCGGACCTCCCGGCCCGCTACGGCGGCGAAGAGTTCGCCCTGGTGCTGCCCAACACCTCCCAGGGCGGTGCACGTTTGGTGGCCGAGAAGCTGCGCCAGACCGTGGCAGCCCTGAAGATCCCGCACAACTCGCCGGCCGAAGGTTCGAGCCTGACCATCAGCATCGGCCTGTCGACTATTACCCCGAAAGCGGGCAGCAACTGCCGCGACCTGATCCTGGCGGCGGACAAGGGGCTGTATTCGGCGAAGAACAATGGGCGCAATCAGGTGGGCATCGGCTGAAGAGCCTCCCCCCTGTAGGAGCGAGCCTGCTCGCGATGAACGTTAACGATGACGATGGCTATCTGAATAAACGCAGTGCCTGAGCGTTTCTCGCGAGCAAGCTCGCTCCTACAAGGGCTTGGCTTTTCGGCCAGGCGGACTGCCGTTTTCGGCTGTTTCCCGGTATACTCGCCGGCTTTCAAAAGTTCGCCAACGAGTGCTGCCCGTCATGGAAATCAACCCGATCCTGAACACCATCAAGGACCTGTCCGAGCGCTCCGAAACTATTCGGGGGTATCTTTGACTACGATCAAAAGCATGAGCGACTGACCGAAGTCAATCGCGAGCTTGAAGATCCGAGTGTCTGGAACAAACCTGAATACGCCCAGGAACTGGGCCGCGAGCGCGCTGCGCTGGCGCAGATCGTCGATACCCTGGACGAGCTGAACACCGGTCTGGCCGATTGCCGCGACCTGCTGGACATGGCCGTCGAAGAGAACGACGAAGGCGCAGTGGGCGATGTCGTCGCCGAGCTGGCCCGTCTCGAGGAAAGTCTGGCCAAGCTGGAATTCCGCCGCATGTTCAGCCACGAAATGGACCCGAACAATGCCTACCTGGACATCCAGGCCGGTTCCGGCGGCACCGAAGCCCAGGACTGGGCCAACATTCTGCTGCGCATGTACCTGCGCTGGGCCGACAAGCGCGGCTTCGACGCGACCATCATGGAACTGTCCGCCGGTGAAGTCGCCGGGATCAAGGGCGCGACCGTGCACATCAAGGGCGAATACGCGTTTGGCTGGTTGCGGACCGAAATCGGTGTGCACCGTCTGGTGCGCAAGAGCCCGTTCGACTCCGGCAACCGTCGCCACACCTCGTTTTCCGCGGTTTTCGTCTCGCCAGAGATCGATGACAAGGTGGAAATCGAAATCAACCCGGCAGACCTGCGAATCGACACCTATCGTTCCTCCGGTGCCGGTGGTCAGCACGTAAACACCACCGACTCGGCCGTACGTATCACCCACGTACCGACCAACACCGTGGTCAGCTGCCAGAACGAACGTTCCCAGCACGCCAACAAGGACACCGCCATGAAAATGCTGCGGGCCAAGTTGTACGAGCAGGAAATGCAGAAGCGCAACGCGGCGTCCCAGGCGCTGGAAGACACCAAGTCCGATATCGGCTGGGGTCATCAGATCCGTTCGTACGTGCTCGATGCCTCGCGGATCAAGGATCTGCGCACCAACATCGAGCGCAGCGACTGCGACAAGGTGCTCGACGGCGACATCGACGAATACCTGGAAGCGAGCCTGAAGTCCGGGCTGTAAGCAATGCAATACAGGATCGGCTGACCCGGCGCGATCCTTGTAGGAGCCAGCTTGCTGGCGATCCCCAGGCCGCAGGCCTGGGGGCAACGAACCTGTGATGGAATATTTAAAGACATGAGCGACCTAGAACTCGACCCGCAAGCCCTGCAACAGGAAGAAAACTCCCTGATCGCCCTGCGCAAGGAAAAGCTTGCTGCCGAGCGCGCCAAGGGCAATGCCTTCCCGAACGACTTCCGCCGCGAAAACTACTGCGAACAACTGCAGAAACAGTACGCGGACAAGACCAAGGAAGAGCTGGCAGAGGCTGCGATCCCGGTCAAGGTTGCCGGTCGTATCATGCTCAACCGTGGCTCGTTCATGGTGATCCAGGACATGACCGGTCGTATCCAGGTCTACGTCAACCGCAAAACCCTGTCCGAAGAGACCCTGGCCGCGGTGAAAACCTGGGACATGGGCGACATCATTGCCGCCGAAGGCACCCTGGCCCGTTCCGGCAAGGGCGACCTGTACGTCGAAATGACCAGCGTGCGCCTGCTGACCAAATCCCTGCGCCCGCTGCCGGACAAGCACCACGGCCTGACCGACACCGAACAGCGCTACCGCCAGCGTTACGTCGACCTGATCGTCAACGAAGACGTGCGCCAGACGTTCCGCGTGCGTTCGCAAGTCATCGCCCACATCCGCAGCTTCCTGATGAAGCGTGACTTCCTGGAAGTGGAAACGCCGATGCTGCAGACCATTCCTGGCGGCGCGGCAGCCAAGCCGTTCGAAACCCACCACAATGCGCTGGACATGGGCATGTTCCTGCGTATCGCGCCGGAGCTGTACCTCAAGCGTCTGGTTGTTGGCGGGTTCGAGAAAGTGTTCGAGATCAACCGCAACTTCCGTAACGAAGGCGTTTCGACTCGTCACAACCCTGAATTCACCATGTTGGAGTTCTACCAGGCCTACGCCGACTACGAAGACAACATGGACCTGACCGAAGAACTGTTCCGCGAACTGGCGCAGCTGGTTCTGGGCAGCACCGACGTGCCGTACGGCGACAAGGTGTTCCACTTCGGCGAGCCGTTCGTGCGTCTGTCGGTGTTCGACTCGATCCTCAAGTACAACCCTGAGCTGACCGCCGATGATCTGAACGACATCGACAAGGCTCGCGCCATCGCCAAGAAGGCCGGCGCCAAGGTGCTGGGCTTCGAAGGCCTGGGCAAGCTGCAGGTGATGATTTTCGAAGAACTGGTCGAGCACAAGCTGGAGCAGCCGCACTTCATTACCCAGTACCCGTTCGAAGTGTCGCCGCTGGCCCGTCGTAACGACGACAACCCGAACGTCACCGACCGTTTCGAACTGTTCATCGGTGGTCGTGAAATCGCCAACGCCTACTCCGAGTTGAACGACGCGGAAGACCAGGCCGAGCGCTTCATGGCCCAGGTGGCCGACAAGGACGCCGGCGACGACGAAGCCATGCACTACGACGCCGACTTCGTTCGTGCGCTGGAGTACGGCATGCCGCCAACGGCGGGTGAAGGCATCGGTATCGACCGTCTGGTGATGCTGCTGACCAACTCCCCGTCGATCCGCGACGTGATCCTGTTCCCGCACATGCGGCCGCAAGCGTAAGTGTTTCAAATAAAAAGCCGCCTTTGAGGCGGCTTTTTATTGCCTGTCTGGTACAAACGTATCAACTTGTTAGTTTCATCTGAGAGGAAATACCTGTCGTGATTCGTGCAATGGCTCAAGAAGGTGCAGCGGGTATCGCCACTGCGGTCGCTGAAAGCGTTCAGTACCAGGGTCGCAAGGCCAGCCGACAGGGCAGTGAACAGCGACGACAGGACATTCTCGACGCCGCCATGCGCATTGTCGTGCGTGACGGCGTGCGTGCCGTCCGACACCGCGCGGTGGCCGCCGAGGCGCAAGTGCCGTTGTCGGCGACCACTTACTATTTCAAGGATATCGATGACCTGCTCACCGATACCTTCGCCCAATACGTGGAACGCAGTGCGGCGTACATGGGCAAGCTGTGGGTGAACAACGAGGGCCTGCTGCGCGACATGATCGCCAGTGGCGATGGCAGCCCGCAGGCACGCTCGAAACTGGCGGACGACATTGCACGGCTGATGACCGATTACGTTCACCGGCAATTGGTCAATCGTCGCGAACATTTGATGGCCGAGCAGGCGTTCCGTCAGGAGGCGTTGCTCAACCCGCGCCTGGCCGAACTGGTGCGCTCGCATCAGCAAATCCTGTTGCAGGGCTCTTGCCAGCTGTTCCAGGTATTGGGCTCGCGCGAGCCGCATCAGGATGCCAAGGTGTTGACGGCGATTATCGGCCGGATGGAATATCAGGGCCTGCTCAACGTAGACGAGCCTGCCGCCGAAGAGGAAATGCTCGGCATCCTGACGCGCTACATGCACCTGGTGCTGGCGTCGGTGTAGTCCGGCTGGCTCTTCACCCTGTGGGAGCGAGCTTTTGTGGCGAGGGGGCTTGCCCCCGTTGGGTGGCAAAGCCACCCCAAAATCTGCGGCCGCGGTGAGACAGTCAGTTCAGATGCGCAGGTTTTACGACTGCTTCGCAGCCGAACGGGGGCAAGCCCCCTCACCACACAAGCTTGCTCCCACAGGGGAAGGTGTCCACTTCAGGGCGGCGTATGTTCATAGGGAGTATTGAATGAAAGCCTGGCGTGTCGTTGTGATCGCCTTGTCGTTCCTGCTGCTCAGTGGCTGTCTGGTGACCTTCAAGGAACCGCTGCCCACGAGCGAGCCCGCGCCCAAAGGGTTGCTCGGCAAGTGGACCAGCACCAGCGCCTGGGGCGAGCCCGTCAATCTGGAGTTGACCCGCATCGCCGACAATCGCTACCAGGCCGTCAGCTACTTCAAGGCCAAACCCAAAGAGCGTGAAGCCTACCCCTTCACCGTATCGCGCCATGGCAACCGTTGGTACTTGTCGGCGAAGGTGCCGGCGCAGTTCGGCGGGTATTTCATCATCGGCGGCTTCGAGCTGACCGACCAGCGTGAACTGGTGCTGTACAACCTCGACCCCGAACAGATCAACCAGGCGCTGAAGCAAAACGCCCTGAGCGGAGAAGCGTTTCAGACTGACGACGGCGCAGGCGTGCTGATCAACAGCTCCATGGATCAAGTCGCCGCCTACCTCGACGACCCGGCCAATTCCGATGTGTTCGTCGAAGCCGTACGCTACCAGCGTCAGGCCAAAGCCAAATAAGCAGCACAATCAGGTTTCTACAGGAGTTTCGGGTGGACGATTACCAACAGTCGATACGCATTTTGTCCGATCGCATCGTGCTGGCGCAGACGCCGATCCGCGTCCTCGATGCGGTCAAGTGGGACGACAACATTCGTAAGGGCTTCCTCAAGGCCAAAGGCAAGGAAATGCCGGCGGTGGACCGCGACTACTACCTCAACCGGCCGCTGGCGTTCGATTCCAGCAAAGTGAAGCTGGAGTTCCAGAACATCGAGCGCGACATCACCCGCCAGCTCGGCCAGTTCAACCCGGTCGGCCAGATCATGCGTCGCATGTGCAAGGAATACCGCATGGTGGTGCGCATGCTCGAAGCGCGCGGCACCGAGGATTTCGGCCTGATCTCGCAGGAATTGTATGGTGCCGCCTCCGATGCGTTCCACGCCGGCGACCCGACGCTGTCCGACCTGGGCATGATGTTGTCCGAATACCTGAACAACATCGACGGCCGCGGCGACCTCAAGGATGAGCCGAAGACGCTGACGGCCAAGGATGCGGTCGACCTGTTGCAGCATCGCTTGAACAAGGTATTTGGCGAAGCCGAGGAAACCATCCGGGTGTTCGAGTCCGACGGCATCGTCGCCGATGCGGCGGCCGGCGCCGACTACATCAAGATCCGCTCCGATGCGATGTTCAATCAGCGCGATGTGCGCGCCCTGGAGGTCCACGAAGGGCTGGTGCATGTCGGCACCACCCTCAACGGTCTGAACCAGCCGATTTGCACCTTCCTCTCCAAGGGGCCGCCCTCGTCGACGGTGACCCAGGAAGGCCTGGCGATCCTGATGGAAATCATCACCTTCGCCTCGTACCCCAGTCGCCTGCGCAAACTGACCAACCGCACGCGGGCCATTCATATGGTGGAGGAGGGTGCCGACTTCCTGCAGGTGTTCGAGTTCTTCCGCGAGCAAGGCTTCGAAATGCCCGAGAGCTACAGCAACGCCAGTCGCGTTTTCCGCGGCTCGGTGCCGACAGGTCTGCCATTTACCAAAGACTTGTCCTACCTCAAGGGCTTCATCATGATTTACAACTACATTCAACTGGCCGTGCGTAAAGGCAAGCTGGAGCAGATACCGCTGTTGTTCTGCGGCAAGACCACCCTGGAAGACATGCGTACCTTGCGCCAGTTGGTGGATGAAGGTCTGGTGGTTCCGCCCAAGTACCTGCCGGAACAGTTCCGCGACATGAACGCGCTGTCGGCGTGGATGTGCTTCTCCAACTTCCTCAACCACCTGAGCCTGGACCGGATCGAGGCGGATTACTCCAACATCCTTTAAGGATCACGCGGACTCAATGTGGGAGCGGGCTTGCTCGCGAAAGCGGTGTATCAGATAGCAGAGATGGTGAATGTCAGTCCGCATTCGCGAGCAAGCCCGCTCCCACATTGGGTCGTATTCCAATCCCATTTTCGCGAGGTTTCACCGGATGAGAATCCTCGGCATCGTCTGCCTTCTCCTGGCCCTGAACGGCTGCAGTTCGCTGCTGTTCTACCCCGAACCCGGCCAGTTGTTCACGCCGGAAAAGGCCGGGCTCGAATACCGCACCGTCACCTTGAACACCGCCGATGGCCTCAAGCTGAACGCGTGGTGGCTGCCGGTGAAGCAGGGTGTCGAGGTCAAAGGCACGGTGCTGCACCTGCACGGTAACGGCGGCAATCTGCCAATGCATCTGGGCGGGAGTTGGTGGTTGCCGGAACAGGGCTATCAAGTGCTGCTGGTGGACTATCGCGGTTATGGCTTGTCCGAAGGCAAACCTAGCCTGCCGGCGATCTATCAGGACATCGATGCGGCGTTCAAATGGCTCGACCAGGCCCCCGAGGTCAAGGGCAAGCCGCTGATCCTGCTCGGCCAAAGCCTTGGCGGTTCGATGGCTGTTCACTACCTCGTTCAACACCCCGAGCGGCAGAAACAACTCAAGGCTTTTGTCCTCGACGGCGTGCCCGCCAGTTATCGCAGTGTCGGCCGGTATGCGCTGAGTAATTCATGGGTGTTCTGGACGTTCCAGGTGCCGCTGTCGTGGCTGGTGCCGGACGGCGACAGCGCGATCAACTCCATGACGCAACTCAAGGACGTGCCGAAACTGATCTACCACAGCATCGACGATCCGATCGTGCCTCTTTCCAACGGCATCCGACTGTATCAAGCTGCGCCGCCGCCGCGGGTGCTGCAACTGACCCGTGGCGGTCATGTGCAGACGTTCGCCGACCCGGTCTGGCGCAAGGTCATGCTGCGTTATCTCGATGACCCGCAACATTTCAACGGCCTGCGCCGCCTGGGTGAAATCCCCAATTACCCGGCGCCCCCGAATTCAGAAGATGAACCACCAGAGAGTCCGCAATGAGTGAAGAACGCAACGCCATCCCGCTGATCATCACCGGTATCTGCAGCATCCTCGGCACCGTCGGTGCCCTGTGGTGGTACGGCTACCTGCACTTCGCCAAGCCCGAGGATGCGTTGCTGCTCAGCGACTTCACCATGCTCAAGACCGTGCCGGGCGAGGACTACAAGGTTTCCCTGGCGCCGGCGGCCCAAGTGGCCCAGTGCATCGATGGCGTGCTGGTGCTGTTCGACACCGAACAGAAAGGCCTGACCGGCGTGCTGGTCGACAGCAAGAAAAAAGCCGTGCGCTGCATGGGGCAGGAGACGCCGCAGAAGCTGGAGCAGTAACGCGATTCTGGCTGGCAATAAAGAACCAATGTGGGAGTGAGCTTGCTCGCGATGGCGGTGTAGCAGTCAACATGGATGTTGAATGTTATGGCCTCATCGCGAGCAAGCTCGCTCCCACAGGTTTTGCATTGAGGCAAATTACTGGGTGTAAGAGCTAACCGCCGAACGCGGAATCACCGGTTGGTTATCGTTGGAAATCGTCACCTCCACCCGACGGTTCATCGCCCGGCCCGATGTACTGCTGTTATCCGCCACCGGATATTCCTTGCCGTAACCCTGGGCGACAATACGCGCAGGATCAACACCCATCTTCACCAGTGCCGCACGCACGGAACCCGCGCGACGTTCCGACAGCGACTGGTTGTGCGACGCCGTACCGGTGCTGTCGGTATAGCCCTCGACAATCACTTTGCGCTCGGGGTTTTCCTGTAGGTACTGGGCCAGTTTGTTGATGTTCGCCAGACCGTTGGATTTCAGCTCGGCCTTGTCGGTGGCGAACAGCACATCACCGAAGGTCACCAGTGTCCCGCGATCGGTCTGCCTGGCGTTGAGGCTGTCCTTCAACTGTTTGATCTGCTGATCACGGGCATCGAGGCGCGCCTGAGCCCGTTGCGCCGAGGCATCTTTCAGGCTGGCCTCGGCGGTGCGCAGGGCGATGGTCTGCTTGGCCACTTCGACGCGCTGGTTGGTCAAATAGGCAAGCTGGTCGACCGTGGCCACGTCCTCCTTGTCCCTGTAGGCCCTATCGGCCTTGTCCAGATAGTCGCTGGCTTCCTTGGTTTCCAGGGCCGCAACCTTGGCCGCTTGCGGATCGGTTTGCAGGCCGGTGTAGTTGGTGCGGGCCTGTTCGAGGTTGGCGTTCGGTGGTGTGGAGCAGGCTGCCAGGGTTACGGTGACAGCCAGCAGGGCAGGGATCATCAATTGATTGGATTTCATGATTTCGTCCTTTTAGTCGAGTGGGAATGCGTGGTGCCGCGCCGCTTACTGAACGGTGCGCTGGCTTTCCTGACGCAATTCCTGAACGCCTTTCTGCGCGTCCTTCACTGATTGTTCGGCCTTCATCGCCTGGGCCTTGCGCTCGGCCACGCGAGCGTCCCACTCGGCCTGTTCGGCGAGCATCCGGGCCTGGTCGTATTTTTTGTCGTGCATGGCGATTTCGGCTTGCTTGAGCTTGTCCTGGGCCGACTTCATTTCCACGGCGGCGAACTCGGTGCCGCCGGCGCTCACGGCGTCGTTGACGGCCGATTGGGTGACCGCGTACTGCTCGGTCGGCGGGTTACCGGCGCAGCCGGCCAGGACCAGGCTGCTGCCCAGGGCCAACGCCGCCAGTTTGAGGCTACGCGAACAGGTGAATGAGGGGCTTCCGATTCGGGTTTTCATGGTCTTCAACTCCATTGGGCCAGTTCCTGAAAAACGTCGAAGTCCACCCTGGGCAGGGCGCTGAAACCATCAATTGCGGGGTATTTTGAAACGCTCGTCCCAGGCGTGGTTACTTGGGTTGACCCGAGGCTTTTTTTGAAAGTTCAGAGAAATTAGTCAGCTATTGAAAAAACCGTGAACGAATCGACAGGGCTCTAAATCGCATACTTGTGGGAGCGAGCCTGCTCGCGATGGACTTCACTACGCCGCGTTTAATCAGTCATCACGCGGTTTCGTTAACGCCCATCGCGAGCAGGCTCGCTCCCACATAGGGAGGAGTGCGGGGAGTAAATCAGTGTTTCTGTTTGTCCTCAGGCACCGACAAATCGTGCAAATGCCGACGGGACAGCGCCAGAAAGCGCGGGGTCGGCCCAATGTCTTCGTACAGCGGATCGCCTTCTTCATCGGTGGCGACCACGGTTGTGCCCTTGACGTACGGGAAGCTTCTTTCCAGCTCTTCCAGTGCGGCGCCGATCAGATCGCCGAGCAGTTCTTCAGGATGCCGCTTGGGATACATCTCGACGAGCGCGGCCAGGCGTGCGGCAGACTCCACGTCCAGATGAATCGAGTAGCCGGTGTCGGTCAGGCGACCCTTGGCGTTTTCTTCCCAGTGGTGGGCAAGCTCGCGGATTTTCATATTGACCTCATTGCGCTCCCGCTCGTGGCAGGCAGAGTGAGTGTCCGGCATTGGCCGGCGACAACCGTTGTACGGCTTACCGTTCAGACTAGCCTCAACAGGCAAGGTTTACAGTCCCTTCGTCGTCTTGCTTGTAAGAACCTGTCTGGGGCGGCACTCTCTTGTTTCTTAGCCGCCCGGATTTTTTGCTGGAGACCTGCTGATGACCGATATTGATGCACGCTTGCGCGAGGACGTTCACCTGTTGGGTGAGCTGTTGGGCAACACCATTCGTGAACAATATGGCGACGGTTTTCTCGACAAGATCGAGCAGATCCGCAAAGGCGCCAAGGCTGACCGGCGCGGCTCCATGGACGCCGAGCTCAGCGCCAGCCTCAACCAGTTGACCGAAGACGAGTTGCTGCCGGTGGCGCGGGCGTTCAACCAGTTCCTCAACCTGGCCAACATCGCCGAGCAATATCAGTTGATTCACCGTCGCGAGGAATCCCGGGAGGCGCCGTTCGAAGCCCGGGTGCTGCCGGAGTTGCTCGCGCGCCTGCGCGCCGAAGGGCATGCCGCCGACGCGTTGGCCCGGCAACTGGGTCGGCTGGAGATCGAGCTGGTACTCACGGCGCACCCTACCGAAGTTGCACGCCGCACACTGATCCAGAAGTACGACGCCATCGCCGCGCAACTGGCGGCTCAGGATCACCGTGATCTGACCAGTACCGAGCGCGAGCAGATCAAGACCACCTTGCAACGCCTGATCGCCGAAGCCTGGCACACCGAGGAGATCCGCCGCACGCGCCCGACGCCGGTGGACGAAGCCAAGTGGGGTTTCGCGGTGATCGAGCATTCGCTGTGGCAAGCAATTCCCAATTATCTGCGCAAGGCCGATCAGGCCCTGTACGCCGCCACCGGCCTGCGTCTGCCACTGGAGGCAGCACCGATTCGCTTTGCCTCGTGGATGGGCGGCGACCGCGACGGCAACCCGAACGTGACGGCGGCGGTGACCCGAGAGGTTTTACTGTTGGCGCGCTGGATGGCGGCCGATTTGTACCTGCGCGATGTCGATCGCCTGGCCGCTGAGCTGTCGATGCAGCAGGCCAGCGATGAATTGAAAGCCAGGGCGGGAGACAGCGCCGAGCCGTACCGGGCAGTGCTCAAACACCTGCGCGAACGCCTGCGGGCAACGCGTAACTGGGCACATGCCGCCTTGTCGACGTCCGCGCCGGCACCGATCGATGTGCTGCAGGACAACCGCGAACTGCTCGATCCACTGGAGCTTTGCTACCACTCCCTGCACGAGTGCGGCATGGGCGTGATCGCCGATGGGCCGTTGCTCGATTGCCTGCGTCGGGCAGTGACATTCGGTCTGTTCCTGGTTCGTCTGGATGTGCGCCAGGACTCGTCGCGGCACACCGCCGCGATGACCGAAATCACCGACTATCTTGGCCTGGGGCGCTACGAAGACTGGAGCGAGGAGGAGCGCATCGCCTTCCTGATGCGCGAATTGAGCAATCGTCGGCCCTTGTTGCCGAACTACTTCAAACCTTGCGCCGACACCGCCGAGGTGCTGGCGACCTGCCGGGAAATCGCCGCTGCGCCGCCTGCATCCCTCGGTTCCTATGTGATTTCCATGGCCGGTGCGGCTTCCGATGTACTCGCCGTGCAATTGCTGCTCAAAGAGTCCGGCGTGTTGCGGCCGATGCGTGTGGTGCCACTGTTCGAAACCCTGGCCGACCTCGACAACGCAGGTCCGGTGATCGAGAAGCTGCTGCTGTTGCCGGGCTATCGCGCACGCCTGCAAGGGCCGCAGGAAGTGATGATCGGCTACTCGGATTCGGCCAAGGACGCCGGCACCACCGCGGCGGCCTGGGCGCAGTACCGGGCGCAGGAGCGACTGGTGGATATCTGCCGCTCGCACGACGTCGAGCTGCTGTTGTTCCACGGTCGCGGCGGCACGGTGGGGCGTGGCGGCGGCCCGGCCCACGCGGCGATCCTGTCGCAGCCACCGGGTTCGGTGGCGGGGCGTTTCCGCACCACCGAACAGGGCGAAATGATTCGATTCAAATTCGGCCTGCCGGACATCGCCGAGCAAAACCTCAATCTGTACCTGGCCGCCGTGCTTGAGGCGACCTTGCTGCCTCCGCCGCCACCTACGCCCGAGTGGCGCCATTTGATGGACGAACTGGCTGCGGATGGTGTCAGCGCCTACCGCGCCGTGGTGCGGGAAAACCCGCAGTTCGTGGAGTACTTCCGCCAGTCCACGCCGGAGCAGGAGCTCGGCCGTTTGCCGCTGGGCAGTCGTCCGGCCAAGCGCCGGGCCGGGGGGATCGAAAGCCTGCGGGCGATCCCATGGATTTTCGGCTGGACCCAGACGCGCCTGATGCTGCCGGCCTGGCTGGGTTGGGAAGCGGCCCTGAGCAAGGCGCTGGAGCGTGGCGAAGGCGAACTGCTGGGGCAAATGCGCGAGCAGTGGCCGTTCTTCCGCACCCGCATCGACATGCTGGAAATGGTCCTGGCCAAGGCCGATGCCGACATTGCACAGTCCTACGATGAGCGTCTGGTAGAGCCGAATCTGTTGCCATTGGGTGCGTACTTACGCGACCTATTGTCGCAGGCGTGCACCATCGTTCTCGGCCTGACCGGGCAGTCGCAGCTACTGGCACATAGCCCAGCGACCCTTGAGTTCATCCGCTTGCGCAACACCTACCTCGACCCGCTTCATCTATTACAGGCCGAGTTGCTGGCCCGTTCAAGAGTGCAGGACGTGGTGCAGGGCAGCCCGGTAGAACAGGCCTTGCTGGTGTCTGTGGCGGGGATTGCCGCCGGTTTGCGCAACACCGGCTAAGGTCTTTGCCATGGGGTCAGGCGTCCGGCAGGTGAGCCGGATGCCGCCGTTTGACGGGTGCAAAAGTGCTGCCAGGCGACAGTTAATGACGGGGTTGCGACTTGGGAAACTGTGCGCAATGGTCGCAGGAGGCAGCGGTTTCTCCGACTTTTGGCGTCTTGTGTGGGCGCAGCCTGCTGTGTATCTTGA
Source organism: Pseudomonas sp. GW823-FHT06E10 (assembly GCF_058794995.1). Lineage (NCBI taxonomy): Bacteria > Pseudomonadati > Pseudomonadota > Gammaproteobacteria > Pseudomonadales > Pseudomonadaceae > Pseudomonas > Pseudomonas sp. GW823-FHT06E10. The sequence continues at coordinate 83,458 of NZ_JBXAHJ010000006.1, forward strand.
TCAGCCTTTGACCGTTTGGGCGGTCACGACCCTATTTTTGAGATTGGCCCCACGAGGCGAATCTGACGTTATCCATATAAAAAATTGAGGAGCACATCGATGCGCGTCATTCTGCTGGGAGCTCCCGGGGCCGGTAAAGGTACTCAGGCACAGTTCATCACCGAAAAATTCGGCATTCCGCAAATCTCCACCGGCGACATGTTGCGTGCAGCGGTCAAGGCCGGCACCGAGCTGGGCATCAAGGCCAAGAGCATCATGGATGCCGGAGGCCTGGTGTCCGATGACCTGATCATTGCACTGGTCAAGGACCGCATCGCCCAGTCCGACTGCGCCAACGGTTTCCTGTTCGATGGCTTCCCGCGCACCATTCCCCAGGCTGAAGCCCTGGTGACTGCAGGCGTCGAGCTCGATGCCGTGGTTGAAATCGCCGTTGAAGACGAAGAAATCGTCCAGCGTATCGCCGGTCGCCGTGTTCACGAGGCCAGCGGCCGCGTGTACCACATCGTCTACAACCCGCCGAAAGTGGCTGGCATTGACGACGTCACCGGTGAAGAGCTGGTACAGCGCAAGGACGACACCGAAGAAACCGTGCGTCATCGCCTGTCGGTCTACCACTCCCAGACCAAGCCGCTGGTGGACTTTTACCAGAAGCTGTCGGCTGCCAATGGCAAGCCGAAGTACAGCCACATCGAAGGCGTCGGTTCGGTTGAAGCGATCACCGCCAAGGTGCTTGCAGCCCTGAGCTGAAAAGTCTGACCCGCTGCATCATCCACGGCCCGCTTGCGGGCCGTAGTTGTTTATACTGACGCACTTTTTTCTGATCTCTCTTGTGGATACATCGATGAGCACCTTGCTGGCCCTGGACACCGCGACTGAAGCTTGCTCCGTTGCCTTGCTGCATGACGGCAAGGTCACGAGCCATTACGAGGTGATCCCGCGCCTGCACGCGCAGAAGCTGTTGCCGATGATCAAGCAATTGCTGGCCGATGCGGGCACCACGCTGCAAGCGGTCGATGCCATTGCGTTCGGCCGTGGCCCGGGCGCCTTCACCGGTGTGCGTATCGCCATCGGCGTGGTGCAAGGCCTGGCGTTTGCCCTGGATCGCCCGGTGCTGCCGGTGTCGAACCTGGCCGTGCTGGCGCAACGTGCGCTGCGCGAACACGGCGCCACTCAGGTCGCCGCCGCCATCGATGCGCGCATGGATGAAGTGTATTGGGGTTGCTACCGCGAAACGGCCGGGGAAATGCGCCTGGTGGGGGCGGAAGCGGTACTGCCGCCGGAGTCCGCTGCATTGCCGGCCGATGCCGGCGGCGAATGGTTCGGCGCAGGCACCGGTTGGGGCTATGGCGAGCGTATCGCCGTCAGCCTGAGCGGGCAGGACGCTGGCATGTTGCCCCACGCGCAAGACTTGCTGACACTGGCGCGATTTGCCTGGGCGCGCGGCGAGGCGATCGTGGCCGATGAGGCGCAGCCGGTGTATCTGCGCGATAAAGTGGCGACGCCCAAGGCGCGTTGATTCACGCAGTACCTGTGGGAGCGGGCTTGCTCGCGAAGGCGGTATAACATTCAATATTTCTGTTGCCTGGCACACCGTCTTCGCGAGCAAGCCCGCTCCCACAGGATTAGTGTTCTGCGCTAACTCTGCCAATCGTCATTTTCTAATCCGGCTTTTAAACCTTTTGCCTTTTATGTGTTCTAGTTATCACTCGGCGGTTTGCGAAGTGGATTTCGCGCCACTAAACTGCCATCACTGATTCCGAGTATGCACTTATGCGTATAGACGGCGTTTCCTCTCAGTCCTACCCCATCAAGCGCAAACCCCGCAAAGGCCGCGTGGTGGAAGACGACGCCATTGATATCGAAGGCGAGCTGGAATTCCCGACTGAAGAGCAACTGGCTGCCCGCGCCGCCAAAGCCTCTGCGCAAAAACTGAGCAATCTTCCCGCCCGTCAGCAAGACATGATTTACCACCGTGCCATGAGCAAAAGCGTAGCGACAGCCCTGGCCAGCTACCTGAGCACCGCCGGTTTCGTCGATTGGGAAGCGGATGTGCTGGGTCTCGACCTGTACATCTGATGGTGCTGCCGTATTACCTCGGTTGCCCATCCTGGAGCGAAAACGCCTGGCGCGACTACCTGTATCCGCCGGACGCCAAACCCGCCGATTTTCTTGATCTCTATTGCCAGGTTTTCAATGCCGTGGAAGGCAACACGACCTTCTACGCGAGCCCGGCTGCCAGCACCGTGCAGCGTTGGGCCGAAACCATGCCCGAACATTTTCGCTTCACCGCCAAGTTTCCCGGCGAGATCAGCCACGGTGGCGATCTGCGCGAGCAACTGACCGCCGCTGAAACCTTCCTGCAATTGCTCAGCCCTCTGGGTGAACGGGTGTCGCCGTTGTGGTTGCAGTTGTCGAAAAGCTTCACGCCCCAACGTTTGCCTGAGCTGGTCGGATTTATCGATGCCCTGCAGCGACCACTGGCCGTTGAAGTGCGGCATGACGAGTTTTTCGCCAAGGGTGATAGCGAACGAATGCTCAACCGGCTGCTGCTGGATCGCGGTGTCGAACGCATCTGTCTCGATCCCCGTGCGCTGTTCAGTTGTACCTCGACCGAGCCTTCGGTGCTCCACGCCCAGTCGAAGAAACCCCGTGTGCCACCGCGGCCGGCGGCATTCACGCAATTTCCGCAGGTGCGTTTTATCGGCCATCCGACGCTTGAGGCCAACGATACGTTCCTGGAACCATGGGTCGAGAAAATCGCGTTATGGATCGAAGAAGGTCGTACGCCGTACATCTTCCTGCACACGGCCGACAACCTGCTGGCCGCGAAACTGGCGCAGCGTTTTCACGCCCGGCTGATGCTGCGTTTGCCTGGCTTGCCGGCGCTGCCTGAGCTATACAGAGAACCCGTCGCCGAGCAACTTGGCCTGCTCTGAGGCGGATTCTTTCCCCTCTTCAGGAGCCTGCCCAATGGATGCGCAAACCCTTCGAGCCCAGGCGTTCAAAGCCCTTCACGAACGCCCCGGGGCATTTGTGATTCCCAATCCGTGGGATGCCGGTTCGGCAAAAATGCTTGCCAGCCTCGGCTTCGAGGCGCTGGCGACTACCAGTGCCGGTTATGCCTTTTCCCAGGGGCGTGCCGATGGCGGATTGACCCTCGACGATACCCTGATGAACGTTCAGGCGATTGTCGCCGCCACCGACCTGCCGGTTGCCGTGGACCTGGAAAACGGCTTTGCCGACAACCCGGCTGATTGCGCCAAAAGTATCTTGCGCGCGGCAGAGGCCGGCGCCGTCGGTGGTTCGATCGAAGATGCCACCGGCCGCGAAGAAGGCCCGATCTACTGTTTCGAACATGCCGTGGCGCGCATCGAAGCCGCTGTGGCTGCCGCTCGCAGTCTGCCGTTCGACTTTACGTTGACTGCCCGGGCGGAAAACTTCCTGCACGGCAATCCCGATCTGGCCGACACCATCCGCCGTTTGCAGGCATTCGCCGAGGCCGGTGCCGATGTGCTCTACGCACCGGGTCTGCGCAGTGCCGAGGATGTGCTGGCGGTGGTGCGCGCCGTGGCGCCAAAACCGGTGAATGTGTTGATGTCGGGCGGCTTGAAGCTGACGGTCGCGCAGTTGGGTGAGATGGGCGTCAAACGTATCAGCGTCGGTTCGGCGCTGGCATTGGCGGCCTATGGCGAATTCTTCCGCGCCGCCGAAGAAATCCAGACGTCAGGCACGTTCGGTTTCACATCCCGGTCGATGCCGTATCAGAAGGCGAATCAGTTTTTCAAAGGTTGAGGGAAGAGGGCGCGGCTGAGGTTCAGGCGGCGATGCGCAGGTTCTGCAGGATGATCGGGCGCGCCCAGCCATTGTCGAAATCGAGTTGTTTCTGCTGCTCCACCCGTTCTTCTGGCGAGAACGGCGGGAACGGCTTGTCGAGCAGATCGAGTTCGAACTCGGCGATGGGCAGGTGCAGCGGACGCGGTTGCGGGGCAGGGCCAGCTTCTGGCAGCGGTTGACCGGCGTTCAATACGATCGGGCGAACCCAGCCGCTTTCGAAGTCCTGCTGTTTTTGCTGGGCGACGATTTCGTCCGCCGGGAACGGTGGGAACGGCTTGTCCGCCAGGTCCATTTCGAATTCGGCAATCGGCAGGAACAGCGGCTCGGGCGGGCGGATTACGTTGTCCTTCACGTCGCATTCACGCTGGGACACGATGTGGGCCAGCAGGTCGCTGCCGACCGTGGGTTCAACAGGGCTTTCGAGATCGACCGGTGGAAAATTCAGAGACTCAGGTAGCACTTCACCCGACTGTTCGGCCAGCGTTCGGGCAAAGAAATCCTGCCAGATGTGGCTGACGCCGCTCAGTGCCTGGGTGTTTCGCAGGTTGTAGTCGCCGTAGGGCGAGATAAAACCTGTGATTGTGGGTTGAATGTCTGACATTTCTCTCGGTAGACGCTCAGCTCTGGCAAAATGCTCGATAGTTTTGTTATCGGCAGTTTTTGCCGATCATTAATTTTTTGAGCGTGTTTTCCGATGATTGATCAACCTGCGGCCTGCCGCATCCATGTCCAGGCCCTCGACGCGGCTTTCGAGCCACAAGCCGAGCAATGGGCCGAGCGCCTGGGCTTGCCAATGCAAGTAGCGGACGGCGAATTTGCCTTGCAGGTGGGTGACATGGGCTTGCAGCTGCAACAGCTGGGGCCGGATGCGCCGGGGCCGGTGCGGGTGGACTTCGTCGAGGGTGGTGCGGCCCATCGCCGACTGTACGGCGGCGGCAGCGGGCAGATGATCGCCAAGGCTGTTGGCGTCGCCCAAGGCGTGCGCCCGCGGGTGCTGGATGCCACGGCGGGGCTGGGCAAGGATGCGTTCGTGCTGGCCAGCCTCGGTTGCGAGATGAGCCTGATCGAGCGTCAGCCGCTGATCGGTGCCTTGCTGGAAGACGGCCTGGCCCGTGGCGCGGAAGATTTCGACGTGGCGCCGATCGTGGCGCGCATGCGCTTGCTCAAGGGCAATTCGATCGAGGTCATGCGCAACTGGGAGGGCGAACCGCCCCAGGTGATCTACCTCGACCCGATGTTCCCGCACCGCGAGAAAACCGCGCTGGTGAAGAAGGAAATGCGCCTGTTCCGGCCGCTGGTGGGCGATGATCCGGATGCGCCGGCATTGCTCGAGGTCGCGTTGGCCCTGGCCAGCCACAGGGTGGTGGTCAAGCGCCCGCGCAAGGCGCCTTGCATTGAAGGGCCGAAGCCGAGTCATGCGCTGGATGGCAAATCCAGTCGGTATGACATTTATCCGAAGAAGGCGCTCAAGCCGTAGGGCCGAGTCGCCCCAATCGCGAGCTCGCTCGCTCCTACAGGTACGGTGAAATCCTTGTGGGAGCGAGCTTGCTCGCGATGGCGTCAGTCCAGACACCAACAATCCATCAGGCTCACTCAGGCCGATAAGCCCGCATAAACAACCCCACCACCTCCCGCACATGGCTCTCCGCCTCTTCGCCAACCGGCGGCTCGCCGCAGCCATACAGCAAACGGAAATTTCCGGCGCCCTTGAGCAAGCAGAAGAAGTGCTCGGCCGCGTTGTGCGGCTTGTCGATGCGCAGCACACCACTTTCATCGATCTTGCTCAGCAGGCGCTCCATGCCATGCAGCATGCGCTCTGGGCCGGCCTCAAAGAAAATTTGCGCGAGTTTCGGATCCTGGCTGCCCAGGGTCATCATCAGGCGGTGCAGGTTCACTGATTCATCACTGTTGATCAGTTGATGAAAACCGCGCGCGATGTTCAGCAGCACGGTTTCCACGGCCACGCCTTCCGGCAGTTCGAAGAACAGCGGTGGCAACTGTTCCTCGCACTTGGCCATCACGGCGGAGGAGAACAGCGTCTCCTTGTCGTTGAAGTGGCTATAGACCGTCAGCTTCGACACACCGGCCTCGGCCGCGACGGCATCCATGCTGGTATTGGCATAACCCTTACTCAGAAACAGCACTTTCGCTGCATCGAGAATGGCCTGGCGCTTGACCAGGTCCTTGGGTCTGCCTGGGCCATTGGGTGCTGAAAGATTGTTTGGCATATTCGTTTTTATTACTGGACTGGTGAGTTTGCTATTAATAACATACTGCTCAGTATAATTATTCAAAGCACCATTAGCGAAAGGTCCTTCACCATGTTCCGCTATGCCTTGTCCCTCGCGTTGCCAGTCACCCTGGCTTTTTTATTGTCTGCGTGTGGTCATGAAGAAGCGCCGCAAGTCAGCGTGCGCCCGGCCATGGTGGTCCAGCCAGAGCCTTCGGCACAGGCCATGGAAAGCTATCCCGGTGAAGTTCGCGCGCGGTATGAGCCGGATCTGGCGTTCCGCATCGGCGGCAAAGTCAGCCGACGACTGGTCGAGGAGGGGCAGCGGGTCAAGGCCGATCAACCCTTGGCGGAGCTCGATCCCCAGGACGTGCGCCTGCAACTGGAGGCCACTCGCGCCCAGGTCGCAGCCGCCGAAGCCAATCTGAACCTGGTGCGATCCGAGCGTGATCGCTACAAGACCCTGATGGAGCGCCAACTGGTCAGTCGTTCGCAATACGACAACGCCGAAAACCTCTACCGTTCCGGTGAAGCGCGCCTCAAGCAAATCAAAGCCGAATTCAACGTTTCCAATAACCAGGCCAGCTACGCCGTGTTGCGTGCGCCGCAGGACGGCGTCGTGGCCAAGCGCCTGGTGGAAGTCGGGCAAGTCGTGGCAGCCGGGCAAACGGTGTTCACACTGGCAACCGATGGCGAGCGTGAGGTCTTGATCAGCCTGCCGGAGCAGAACTTCGGCCGCTTCAAGGTCGGTGAACCGGTGTCGGTGGAACTCTGGACCCAGCCCGACCAGCGTCTCGCCGGGCGCATCCGTGAATTGTCGCCGTCAGCCGATCCCAAGTCGCGTACCTTCGCGGCGCGTATCGCCTTCAAGACCGGCACTGTGCCAGTCGAACTGGGCCAGAGCGCCCGAGTGTTCGTGCAGGCCGCCGACGTGGTTCCACTGTCCGTTCCGCTGTCTGCGCTGACGGCGGAAAACGGCGTGACCTATGTCTGGGTCGTCCGCGCCAACAACACCTTGCAAAGGACCCCGGTGCGGGTCGGTGCCTTCGGCGAGAAAACCGTACCGGTGCTTGAAGGACTCAACGCCAGCGACTGGGTGGTGGCCGCCGGTGTTCATGTGCTTCTCGAAGGGCAGCAGGTGCGCCCGGTGGATCGCTCCAATCGCGTGGTCAATCTGGCGGACAAGGAGTAAGCCCCGATGCGCTTCAACGTTTCCGAATGGGCGCTGCGTAATCGCCAGATCGTCCTGTTCCTGATGCTGTTGCTGGCCATCGTCGGCGCACTTTCCTACACCAAACTCGGCCAGAGTGAGGACCCGCCGTTCACCTTCAAGGCCATGGTGATTCGCACCAACTGGCCGGGGGCGACCGCCGAGGAAGTCTCGCGCCAGGTCACCGAACGCATCGAAAAGAAACTGATGGAAACCGGCGAATACGAACGCATCGTGTCGTTCTCCCGCCCCGGCGAATCCCAGGTGACCTTCATTGCGCGCGACTCCATGCACTCGGTGGAGATCCCGGAGCTCTGGTATCAGGTGCGCAAGAAGATCAACGACATCCGTCATACCCTGCCGCCGGGGATTCAGGGACCGTTTTTCAACGATGAATTCGGCACCACTTTCGGCAATATTTACGCCCTGAGCGGCGAGGGTTTCGACTACGCCGTGCTCAAGGATTACGCCGACCGCATCCAGATCCAGCTGCAACGGGTCAAGGATGTGGGCAAGGTCGAGCTGCTGGGGTTGCAGGACGAGAAAATCTGGATCGAACTCTCCAACGTCAAGCTCGCCACCCTCGGCTTGCCGTTGGCGGTCGTCCAGCAAGCCCTTGAAGAACAGAACGCGGTGTCGACGGCAGGTTTCTTCGAAACCAGCAGCGAGCGTTTGCAGCTACGGGTGACGGGGAATTTTCAAACGGTCGACGAGATCAAGAACTTCCCGATCCGGGTCGGTGATCGCACCTTCCGCATCTCCGACGTGGCTGACGTGCGCCGTGGTTTCAACGATCCACCGGCACCGCGCATGCGCTTCATGGCGCAAGACGCCATCGGCCTGGCGGTGGCAATGAAGAACGGCGGTGACATCCTGGTACTGGGCAAGGCGCTGGAAATCGAGTTCGCCCGCATACAGAAAAACCTCCCGGCCGGCATGGAGTTGCGCAAAGTCTCCGACCAACCGGCGGCGGTGAAAACCGGTGTTGGTGAGTTCGTGCAAGTGTTGGTCGAGGCGCTGGCCATTGTGTTGCTGGTGAGCTTCTTCTCCCTTGGCGTGCGCACCGGCATGGTGGTGGCGCTGGCGATTCCGCTGGTGCTGGCGATGACGTTCGCGTGCATGTATTACCTGGGCATCGGCCTGCACAAGATCTCCCTCGGCGCGCTGGTACTGGCCCTGGGTTTGCTGGTGGACGACGCGATCATCGCCGTGGAAATGATGGCGATCAAAATGGAGCAGGGCTTCGACCGGGTCAAAGCGGCGAGTTATGCCTGGACCAGTACCGCGTTCCCGATGCTCACCGGTACGCTGATCACCGCGGCCGGCTTCCTGCCGATTGCCACGGCGCAATCGGGCACTGGCGAATACACCCGCTCGATCTTCGAGGTGGTCACCATCGCGCTGTTGGCGTCGTGGGTGGCCGCGGTGGTCTTCGTGCCGTACCTCGGGGAAAAACTCCTGCCGGACCTGGCGAAGATTCATGCCGCCAAACACGGTGCCGGCCAGCCCGATCCCTATGCCACGCCGTTTTATCAGCGCGTCCGGCGTCTGGTGGAGTGGTGCGTGCGCTGGCGCAAGACCGTGATCCTGGCGACCGTGCTGTTGTTCATCGCTTCCATCGTGCTGTTCAAGTTTGTGCCGCAGCAGTTCTTCCCGGCATCGGGTCGCCTGGAGCTGATGGTCGATCTGAAACTGGCCGAAGGCGCTTCGCTGAGCAACACCGCCGACGAGGTCAAACGCCTCGAAGCGCTGCTCAAGGACAAGGCCGGGATCGACAACTACGTGGCCTACGTCGGTACCGGTTCGCCACGATTCTACCTGCCGCTGGATCAGCAACTGCCGGCGGCGAGCTTCGCCCAGTTTGTCGTCCTGGCGAAAACCATCGAAGAGCGGGAAGCCCTGCGCACCTGGTTGATCTCAACCCTTAACGAGCAATTCCCGGCACTGCGTTCGCGGGTCACGCGTCTGGAAAACGGTCCGCCGGTTGGCTACCCGGTGCAGTTCCGCGTGACCGGGGAGCACATCGAGGAGGTGCGGGCGCTGGCGCGCAAGGTCGCGGCCAAGGTTCGCGAGAACCCGCATGTGGTCAATGTCCACCTGGATTGGGAAGAACCGAGCAAGGTGGTGTACCTGAACATCGATCAGGACCGTGCGCGGGCGCTGGGCGTGAGCACGGCCAACCTGTCGAGGTTCCTGCAAAGCTCCCTGACCGGCTCCAGTGTCAGCCAGTACCGTGAAGACAACGAGTTGATCGAGATTCTGTTGCGCGGCACCGTGCATGAGCGCACCGAGTTGTCGTTGCTGCCGAGCCTGGCGGTACCGACCGATAACGGTCGCAGTGTCGCGCTGTCGCAGATCGCGACCCTGGAGTACGGCTTCGAGGAGGGCATCATCTGGCACCGCAACCGCCTGCCCAACGTGACGGTTCGCGCCGACATCTATGGCAAGGAACAACCGGCGACGCTGGTGCAGCAGATCATGCCGACCCTCGATCCGATTCGCGCCGAACTGCCGGATGGTTACTTGCTGGATGTCGGCGGCACGGTGGAAGACTCGGCGCGCGGACAGAACTCGGTGAAGGCCGGTGTGCCGTTGTTCATCGTGGTGGTGTTGACCTTGCTGATGCTGCAGCTGCGAAGTTTTTCGCGCACGGCGATGGTGTTCCTGACGGCGCCGCTGGGGTTGATCGGGGTGACACTGTTTCTGTTGGTGTTCCGCCAGCCCTTTGGTTTCGTGGCCATGTTGGGGACTATCGCCTTGTCCGGGATGATCATGCGTAACTCGGTGATTCTGGTGGATCAGATCGAGCAGGATATTGCGGCGGGGCTCAAGCCTTGGCAGGCGATCATCGAGGCGACGGTGCGGCGGTTCCGGCCGATCGTGCTGACGGCGCTGGCAGCGGTGTTGGCGATGATTCCTCTGTCGCGCAGTGTGTTCTTTGGGCCGATGGCGGTGGCGATCATGGGGGGGTTGATTGTGGCTACGGCGTTGACGCTGCTGTTTTTGCCTGCCCTTTATGCCGCCTGGTTTCGGGTTCGCAAAGAGTCGGTTTGACCTTGGCGGCCTTCGGGCCGACCAGGCTGTTTTTTGATGGTGTACATATCCATTCCTGCGGTAACGGCCACTGGCGGTTTCGCCCTTACGGCGAGTCCCTTTTGGCAAGCGCCCCAAAAGGAACCAAAAGGTCTCGCCCCGAACGTCCGGCCCCTCGCCAAGGCTCGGGGTTCCTTCGCTGCGGTATTCATCCGGGGGCATTGCCCTCCGGTCGGCTTCGCTTCGACCTACATGCAATGAGTTCGACTGCGTCGAACGGCGCTGCGCGCCAATCCCCGGATGAACACCTCCACTCAGCCTCCCGAGGGGGCGGGTGGATCAAGATCAAAAGCTGCAGGCGAGCTAACGCTCGACCTGATGAGTGGTGAAAATCAGTGGGTGTACGCCGACCCATTGTGGGAGCGAGCCTGCTCGCGAAGGCGGCCTGCCAGCCGACCTGTTTCTTCCGAATGTACTCGGTCAAATTGTGGGAGCTGGCTTGCCTGCGATGGCGGCCTGCTAGCCAACCAATCCCTCACGGATGTACCCGACTCAATTGTGGGAGCGAGCTTGCTCGCGATGGCCGCCCAACAGTCAACAATGTTTTTCGCCCAAGCCAACCATTCAGACCATTCCCACAAGACTTTCAGGTTGCCCGTCGGAAGCACGATCTCTAGCCTTCGCCCGTCGCTGCCAATTCAGTGACCGGGACTGCAAGCCCGCCAATAGTTTGTTAGGCGCCCACTGGCGCACCTATAATCGTGGCGCTTTTTTAGCGACCACCGATTTATGGTGGCTGTGTGCGGGAGATCTTCGGGTCTGCCGAGGTTGCCTAACGACTCGGTCTTGCAGACCTGCACACAGCTGCCACCCATCATCTGCAAGTGATGCTGGCGGCTCCAACTTTCGTTAGGAGCTTCACAATGATCAAACCCAGCCCAAACCCCCCGGCTTCAGAAACCGCAGAACATATCGGCGCTTCAAGTCGCCCCTGCCCAATTTTCACCATCCGCCCCGGCATCAATTCCGAAACCCTGCTGGTCCATGCCTACGAAACCCTTGCCTCAGCGAATGTAATGGCAACCGAACTGTCGTCCATCCTGAGCGGCCCAACCTGCAATCTGGCGCTCGGCATTCAGCAGATGATCGTCCTCGCGCAGCTATCAGTGAACCGGGTCCTCGATCAGCTGGATCCGCAGCAATAGCCAAAGGAAGAAGCCCGCTGAACCTGTACCAACCAACGGGCCTTCATTGTTCCTACATCTATCTCGGACCCGTCTGATATTGAGGCTGAAAAACTCAGGTGTTGTACTCAGAACCCCGTTTCACGCATGTTTGAGACAGCGCCATGAAAAATCCACCCACATTGAGGGGCCGGTCCGATCCGGTGTTTGATCGGCTGTTGCGATCGCCCCACAAGGAACGCCTTTCGGAGTACCTCGCCTTGCTCAAGCCCCTGGACGATCAGGGGCGTTACCTGCCGTTCGATTCATTGCGCTACCGCTGGGCGCCCGGGCTGGATTCGAACCTGTGCTGGGCCTTGGTCAAGAAAGCGCGGACTGCACAGTATTCGAGCCTTTTGCCATTGGGTGAACCGGCGTGCTGGCTGAAGTTCATGCTGACGCCGCAGGCGCAAAAAGCCATTTCCGTAGTGGATCGTCAGGCGACAACCGCAGTGCTGGAATACATGACCGGCCAGATTGGCGAGCGCGCTCATTTCAGCTATTTGCTCAATGATCTGATCGAAGACGAGGCCATCAGCAGCAGCCAGCTCGAAGGTGCGGCCACCACGACGCGGGTGGCCAAGGACATGCTTAAGCGCCATCGTTCGCCGCGCACGCCGGATGAGCGAATGGTCATCGGTAACTTCAAGATGATGAACTTCGCCTGGGAGCAGCGTTACGAGCCACTGAGCGTTGAGCTGATTGCGGCCATGCATCGAGTTGGCGTCGAGGGGATCGACGATTCGCAGTACTCGCCTGGAGCATTCAGGACCAACGATGACGTCGTAGTCCAGGATGGCGAGGGCAACACCGTGCATTCGCCACCACCTGCAACAGGGCTCGTGTCACGTTTGCAGGGGCTGGCGAAGTGGATCAATCAACCCCACAACAACCCTCATCAAGCGGACTACCTTCATCCATTGATCAAAGCCATCGCGCTGCATTTTGTCTTGGGTTACGAGCATCCTTTTCGCGACGGCAACGGTCGGGTAGCGCGCGCGTTGTTTTACTGGTTCATGTTCAAAAATGACTACTCGGCGTTTCGCTACATCGCCATCAGTGTTTTGTTGCGCAATGCGCCGTTGAAGTACGGGCGGTCGTATTTGAATACCGAAGCGGATGAGCTGGATCTGACGTACTTCATCGATTTCCAGTGTTCGGTGGTGTTGCGGGCTGTGGGCAGTTTTACCGGGACTTATCGGAAAAGTCTGGACGATGCTGAGCAATTTGATTGCTGGTTGCGTGAAAGTGGTTTTCTCGACCAGCTCACCGAGAAACAGCGGGCATTGTTTCAGGTAGCCAGGAGCGGAATGGCCAAGGAGTTCACGGCGGTCAATGTGAAGGAAAATCTCGGTTGCTCTTACAACACGGCATCAGCCACGCTAAATGGGCTGGTCGCGTTGAAGTTGTTCGAGAAACGCAAGATGGGGCGCGAGTGGGTGTTCTTTCTAAGACCCGTATCAGCGGCCTGAACCTTTGTGGGAGCAAGACTGCTCCCACAGGTTTTGTGTAGCGGCTCAGAGCGTGCCAAACACTTTCTTCGCCAAACTGGTCGCTGCAGCCGCCGGGTTCTGGCGGATGGTTTCTTCCTGTTTGCCGATCATCTCGAACAAGCCATTCAGCGCCTGCTCGGTGACGTAGTTTTCGACGTTGGCGTTTTTCGCATCCACTACGCCCATTGTCGCCGCTTGTCCGGCGAACGAGTTGTACTGCTGGGCCAGGCCAACCTTGTCGGTGGCTTGCTTGACGATGGGCAGGAATTTGGCGCGGATCTGTTCGCGGCTGGTCTTGTTCAGGTATTGGGTGGCCGAGTCGTTGCCGCCGCTGAGGATGCCCTTGGCATCTTCCACGGTCATTTTCTTCACGGCATCGACGAGGATTGGCTGAGCCTGGGTCACGGCGGTTTCTGCCGCTTTGTTCATGCTGGCTTCCAGCTCATCGACCTGGTCACCCATGCCGAACTGTTTCATCTTGCTCGCGACTTTGCCCAGCTTGCCCGGCAGTTCGATTTTCACATCGGGATTGTTGCTGAAACCACCCGGGGTGCCGAGTTGTTTGACGGCCAGTTGCGCGCCTTGGGTCAGTGCGTCCTTGAGGCCGCCGGTGGCGTCTTTCTGCGACAGGTCGGTGAGGGACAGCGCCAGGGCGTTGGCACAGATCATCAAGCCTGCGCACAGGCCGGCAAAGCGGAGGGTAGGGCGGAACATGGCAACTTCCTTTTTCGAAAAAGACACTTAGCGGGCCGGGTCGACACGGACCTTCAGCGGTTGTGGATCGGTGCCGTCCAGGCGCACGGCATGATTTTCGGTGGTGATGAACATCAGTTTGCCGTCGACTTCGATGCGCGCGTTCACCGAGTAACGGTGGTTGGGCTCTATCTTCAGCGGGTCGTAGCTGAGATGGAAGGCCAGCGGCACCTGCCCTTTGATCTGGCCGCGCTGTTCGTCGATGACCTTCGCCGGGGCATCGGCGAGTGAAATGTCCTGCAGGCTGACACTCAGGACCGCCGTCGGTGGCAGGGCGATGCGTTGCAGGTAGAAGACTTCTCCATCAAGGGAAGCCTTGGGCGCCGGTGTCGGGTGCTGGCAGGCTGTCAGCAGGATGGCGGCTGCGATCAGTGGCAGTTTTTTCATCGGTCAATCTCCGTATCGAGGGCGCCAGAACCGACTGGCGCCCTGATCAATCTAGACGGTTTACAAAGGTGGGGTGGCGTCGGCTGCATCTTCACTGCGATGCAACGCCACCTGACGGATCGACAAACGAATCTCCGCCGGCAATACGCGCTTGGCCGCGCCTTCGGCCAGTTCACCGAGCAGTTCGTGATAACTCAGCTTGCCCGCTTCATCGCGCTTGAGCACGTCAAGGTCGAGCATGGTCTGGATGAAGTGGCGAAACAGGCTCTTGTCGAAGAATTCCGGGGCGTTCAGGCCATGCAGGATCGACAGGCGTTGGGCCATGACCGTGCACAGGTCTTCCAGTTCTTCGGCGCTGATGCTGTTCTGGCCGCTGTTGAGCAGCAGGGACACGGTCATGTAGAAACGCTGCAAGGTCTGGGCGATGCTTTTCGACAGCAAGGTCAGCAGCACGAAATGCCGCGAGCTTGGCGCCGGGCGCAAGTACACGTCGTTCTCGAAGCGCAGCAGGCCTTGCTCGACGAACGCCTCCAGCCATTGATCGATCACCGCATCCAGTTCGTCCAGCGACCAGCGAATGAACAGCTCCGCTTGCAGGTAGGGATACAACGCGCGGGTGTAGCGCAGGATCTGTTCGCGACTCATGCGCGAGGCGCTCTGGAAGAAGCTCGCCAGCAACGCCGGCAGCGCGAAGATGTGCAGTACGTTGTTGCGGTAATAGGTCATCAGGACGGCGTTTTGTTCGTCCAGATAGAGAATCTTGCCCAGGGCATCGCTTTGCTCGGACAGCAGGTCCATGTCCTTCACATGCTCGATCAACGCCCGGCCATCGCCTTCCGGCAAGGTGGTGTGTGGCGAATAGGGGACCTTGCGTAGCAGCGCCAGGTACAGATCCAGCACCCGCGCCATGGCCCGGTCATCCAGCGCCAGTCGGGTGGTCGACAGCAGCGCCAGTGCCACCAGGTTGACCGGGTTGATCGCCGCTGCTTCGTTCAGATGCCGGGCGACTTTCTCGCCGAGGCGGTTGGTGGTTTCGTTGAGCCAGGCCGGTCTGAACTGCGGGCCGAGTTCCTGTTTGCGCCAGTCCGGCTGTTCGCTGTCGAGAAATTCCGCCAGTTTGATCGGCTCACCGAAGTTCACCGCCACCTGGCCGAAGCGCTGCTTGAGTGCGCCAATGACTTTGAAAATATCGAAGATCGACTCTTTCTTCTTGGCCGCACCGCGCAGTTCGCCGAGGTAGGTCCGGCCTTCCAGCACGCGCTCATAGCCGATGTACACCGGCACGAAGACGATGGGCATGCGCGATGAGCGCAGGAAGCTGCGCAGGGTGATCGCCAGCATTCCGGTTTTCGGTTGCAGCATGCGCCCGGTGCGCGAGCGGCCGCCTTCGACGAAGTACTCCACCGGGAAACCCTTGGTGAACAGGGTGTGCAGGTATTCGTTGAACACCGAGGTGTACAGCGGGTTGCCCTTGAAGGTGCGGCGCATGAAGAACGCACCGCCGCGACGCAGCAGGCCGCCGATCACTGGCATGTTCAGGTTGATGCCCGCGGCAATGTGCGGCGGGGTCAAACCGTTGCGGAACAATAGATAGGACAGCAGAAGATAGTCGATGTGGCTGCGATGGCACGGCACGTAGATCACTTCGTGACCCTGGGCGACCTTCTGCACGCCTTCGATGTGGTTGACCTTGATACCGTCGTAGATCTTGTTCCAGAACCAGCTGAGCACCACTTCCATAAAACGGATCGCAGTGTAGGTGTAGTCCGAGGCGATTTCGTTGCCGTAGCGTAGCGCTTGAGCTTTGGCTTTCTCCGGCGAGATGTTCTCGCGCTCGGCTTCGTCGAGGATCGCTTGTTTGACCTGTGGCTGGTTCAGCAAGCCTTTGACCAGGTTGCGGCGGTGGGAAATGTCCGGGCCGATTACCGCAGCCTTCAGGTTGCGAAAGTGAACCCGCAGGATGCGCTGGGCCATGCGCACGGTGCGCTCGTGGCCCTTGTCGTGCTCGATCAGTTCGCGCAGGTGGATCGGCGCGGAGAACTGCACGCGGGTCTTGCGTCCCAGGACGATGACGCTCAGTAACCGACGCAGACGCCCGGTAACGGCCCAGCTATCGGCGAACAGGAGTTTCCATGGGCTGTTTTCGCTGTCCGGCGACTGCCCCCAGAACACGCTGACCGGGATGATCTGCGCATCTTCGGCGGCGTTCTGGCTCAGGGCGCTGACCAGGCGGGTCAGTGTCGGCGGCGCTCCGCGCTTGTCCTGGCGGCCGAGCCAGTCCGGGTCCGGCGTCAGGTAGAAGAACGCGGCAGGCTCCAGCAGGTTGCCCACCGATACCGGCAGTACCGGGCGTGGCAGGCCGGCCTTGCTGCATTCGGTGTCGACCACGGCGAGGTCGGTCAGCGAAGGGTTTTGCAGGACGTAGAACACCGGACGACTGCGGTCGAGGTTGAGGGTGAACGACGACTGGTTGATCGTCTCGGAGCGAACCCAGAGGTACAACAGTCGGCGCAGGGTGCCAAACACAAGACGGCGGAACGGGGAGCGGGTCATACGGCTTCTGCGTGAGTGAATAAAACCGAGCGTTTGCTCGGGAGGCCGATAGTGTGCCGGATTCGCTGAAAATCGGCAAAAAAGCGCGAAAGTAAACTCTTGTTGAGAGTTTTAACGTCTGTCATATACTCGGCGCTCTGTCGCCGTTGCCCTCATGGGACCGGTATGCGCAGGCTGACGTTCCCGAGGCTTTCCTGCGAAAAGCCCGACCAATAATAAAAAGGGAGTATGAACAAATGGCAACACGCGAAACCGGCAACGTGAAGTGGTTCAACGACGCCAAGGGCTACGGCTTCATCCAGCGCGAGGACGGGGTGGACGTGTTCGTGCATTACCGCGCGATTCGCGGTGAAGGCCACCGTTCGCTGACCGAAGGCCAGCAGGTTGAATATGCGGTGGTGGAAGGGCAGAAAGGGTTGCAGGCTGAGGATGTTGTAGGTCTGTAACCAGAATCTTCAGAACGCCCAAAAACACTGTGGGAGCGAGCTTGCTCGCGATAGCGGTCTGACATTCAACATGGATGTTGACTGAAAGGGCCTCATCGCGAGCAAGCTCGCTCCCACAGGTTTGGTGTGTAGGTTTTTACGCGGTTTTCCAGGTGATTTCTTCTTCACCATCGGCGCTGATGCGAATCCAGCGGTCCGCCGTCTCTTCACCTTCTTCCTCGACCCAGGTGCCCGGTGCACAACGCACTTCCACGTTGAGCGCGGCAAACGCGGCGCGGGCGCAGGCGATGTCGTCGTCCCATGGGGTCTGGTCGCTTTCCAGATACAGGCTGTTCCATTTGCCGACGGCTTTTGGCAGCCAGGTCACTGGCACGTTGCCAGCCTTGCACTTGTAGGTCTGGCCCTTCTGGACCCAATCGGTGCACGGACCCAATGCCGCACCGAGCCAGGCGGCAATGGCTTTGTGGTCGACGTCGGCGTCTTTCAGGTAAATCTCGATATCGGGTTGGCGCATGGATGTCCTCACTGCGGGTCTGAAAAATCCATTCGCGGATTTAGCCGGTCTTGAGCATTTGCCCGAGACCAAAAATTAAGATTATTGAAGTACGAAATAATCGTAGCGCATCGACACGGTGACCTCGAACGGCTCGGCCTGCTCGATAACGGCAGCACGGCGCTCGGCACTGGCGCGCCAGCCGTGGGGCGTCATGGCCAGCAGGTTCGCCCGGTCTTGACCGCTTTCCAGCGTCAGTTTGAATTCCAGGGTTTCGCTGTGGGCCAGCGCCATGCCTCCCGGCACCAGGGCCAGGTGCTTGTCGTCAGTGTATTCACGGACTTCGTCGTACAGCCGCTCGCGCAGTTCCATCAGGTGGCCGCTGGTCGGCCCGACTTTCATCAGGCCGCCGCCAACACTGAGCAGGCGCTTGGCTTCTTCCCAATCCAGCGGGCTGAAGACGCTGGCCAGGAACTGGCAACTGCCGGAAGCCAACGGCACCCGCGCCATGCTGGCGATCAACCAGGTCAGCTGCGGGTTGCGTTTGCAGGCGCGTTTGACTGCTTCGCGGGAGATGTCCAGGGCATAACCTTCGGCATCTGGCAGGGCCTCGGCGATTTGCGCGGTGTAGTAACCCTCGCCACAACCGATGTCCAGCCAGTGCTGTGGTGCATAACTGGCAGCCAGCTCCGCCAGACGCTTGGCCACCGGGGCGTAGTGCCCGGCATTCAGGAAGTCGCGGCGGGCTTCGACCATCGCCTGGTTATCCCCAGGGTCACGGCTGTTCTTGTGCTGCACCGGCAACAGGTTCAAGTAACCCTGGCGCGCACGGTCGAAACGATGCCCGGCGGGGCAGGCTACGCCGTTGTCCACCGCATTGAGCGGCTCACTGCAGATCGGGCACGCAAGCATCAGGCGAGCAACTTGATCAGGGTCTGGTAGTAGATTTCGGTCAGCACGTCGAGATCGGCTGCCAGCACACGTTCGTTGACCTGGTGGATGGTCGCGTTGACCGGGCCCAGCTCAACAACCTGGGTACCCATGGTCGCGATGAAGCGGCCATCGGAGGTACCACCGCTGGTGGACGCTTTTGTTTCGCGACCGGTGATGTCCTTGATGCTCGCCGACACCGCGTCGAGTAGCGCGCCAGGTTCGGTGAGGAACGGCAGGCCGGACAGCGCCCAGTCGATGTGCCAGTCCAGGCCATGCTTGTCGAGGATGTCGGCGACGCGCTTTTGCAGGCCTTCGACCGTCGATTCGGTGGAGAAACGGAAGTTGAACACCGCCACCAGGTCACCCGGGATCACGTTGGTCGCACCGGTGCCGGAGTTGACGTTGGAGATCTGAAAACTGGTCGGCGGGAAGAAATCGTTACCGTGGTCCCAGTGCTCGGCTGCCAGTTCGGCCAGGGCCGGGGCGGCGAGGTGGATCGGGTTCTTGGCCAGGTGCGGGTAGGCCACGTGGCCTTGCACACCGCGCACGGTCAGCTTGGCGCCGAGGGAGCCGCGACGACCGTTCTTGACCACGTCACCCACCAGGGTGGTGCTCGACGGTTCGCCGACGATGCACCAGTCCAGACGTTCCTTGCGCGCGGCGAGGCGTTCGACCACGGCCTTGGTGCCGTGGTGCGCCGGGCCTTCTTCGTCGCTGGTGATCAGGAAGGCGACTTTGCCCTTGTGATTCGGGTAGTCGGCGACAAAACGCTCGGAGGCGACGGTCATGGCGGCGAGGCTGCCTTTCATGTCGGCGGCGCCACGGCCGCAGAGCATGCCGTGTTCGTCGATCAGCGCGTTGAACGGTTCGATCTGCCAGGCCGCCACCGGGCCGGTCGGGACCACGTCGGTGTGGCCGGCGAAGCACAGCACCGGACCGTCGTCCTGGCCGTGGGTGGCCCAGAAGTTATCCACATCTTCGATGCGCATCGGTTCCAGGGTGAAACCGGCATCGCCCAGGCGCTGCATCATCTGCTTCTGGCAATCGGCGTCGATCGGCGTCACGGACGGACGGCGGATCAGGTCGATGGCGAGTTGGAGGGTCGGCGAAAGGTCGGCGTGGGCCGTCATGGAAAACTCCGAAAATCATGAATGTGGGCGCGGGCTAAATGTGGGAGCGAGCTTGCTCGCGATGGCGTTGTGTCAGTCAACATAAACTTTGATTGTTACATCGCCATCGCGAGCAAGCTCGCTCCCACAGGTATCGGGTTCGTTCTGTAAACCCCGACACGCCAGGCCCCGCAAAATGGCGCTTATCTTAAAGCAAAACGGCGACCATTGGCCGCCGCTTAGTGCATCCGCGCAGATTTAGACGACAGGTGCCGTTTCAGGCTCGGTGGCCGGTTTCGGCAGCGACGACAGGAACGCCATGATCAGCGCCGCGACGTACGGCAGCGACTGCACCAGCAGCATGATGACCCAGAAGCGCATGTCGTTGCTCGGCATGCCGTTCACCAGGTAGATCCCCAGGGCCGCGCTCCACAACAGCAGCATGATGAACATCTCTTCCCGGGCTTCGGAAATCGCCACCCAGAAGCCGTGGTTGTCGGCATTCTTCGGCGTACGGAAGAACGGAATGCTGCTGGTGAAGAAACCGTACAGCACCGCTTTGGCGATGGTGTGGGACAACGCCAGACCGGCCAGTGCCGCGCAGAAGGCATCCTTCAGATTCACCCCGACCGCACGACGGTAGAGGAAGATGATCTTGGCGACCTTGAACACGAACAGCGCCAATGGCGGGATTGCGAAGATCAGCAGCGGCGGATCGACCCGTTGCGGCACGATGATCATTGCCGCCGACCACAGCAGCGCGCCAACGGTGAAGAAGATGTTCATGCCGTCCGCCACCCACGGCAACCAGCCCGCGAGGAAGTGGTAGCGCTGGCCACGTGTCAGCTCGGTGTCTTTGCCGCGCAGCAGGCTGGCGGTGTGGCGCTTGATGATCTGGATTGCTCCGTAGGCCCAGCGGAAACGCTGTTTCTTGAAGTCGATGAAGGTATCGGGCATCAGACCCTTGCCGTAGCTGGTGTGGTAATACGCTGCCGACAGGCCTTTTTCGAATACCCGCAGGCCCAGTTCGGCGTCTTCACAGATGCACCAGTCGGCCCAGCCCAGCTCTTCGAGCACCGAGCGACGGGTCATGGTCATGGTGCCGTGCTGGATGATCGCGTCGCGGTCGTTGCGGGTGACCATGCCGATGTGGAAGAAGCCTTTGTATTCCGCGTAGCAGAGCTTCTTGAAGGTGCTTTCGTTCTGGTCGCGGTAATCCTGCGGCGACTGCACCACGGCGATTTTCGGGTCGGCGAAGTGCGGCACCATGTGCTTGAGCCAGTTCGGGTGCACGCAGTAATCGGAGTCGATCACCGCGATCACTTCGGCGTCCTTGGCGGTGTGCGGGATCAGGTAGTTCAGCGCGCCGCCCTTGAAGCCGGCCAGTGGTGCCACGTGGAAGAACTTGAAGCGCGGGCCGAGGGTTTCGCAATAATCGCGCACCGGTTCCCAGACAGCCGGGTCCTTGGTGTTGTTGTCGATGATCAGGACTTCGAAGTCCGGATAGTCGAGGTTGGCCAGGGCGTTGAGGGTCTGTTTGACCATCTCCGGCGGCTCGTTGTAACAGGGCACGTGAATCGACACTTTCGGGCGGTAGCTGGAGTCGCCTTCCACCGGCAGGAACTCGCGCCGGCGCTTGTGCACCCACACCGCTTCGGCCAGTTCATGGGCTTCGGTCAGCAGCACGATAAACACCCCGAGCGCACCGAGGGCGAGCAAAAAGCCCACCGTCAGGCTGAACCAGGTGCTGTATTGCTGGCTGTAGTCGTAACCGATCCACACCAGTACCGAACCACACAGGAACGCAATGAAGGTCAGGAAGGTACGGCCACGCTGGCGCAGGGCCGAGCCGTCGATCATCAGCAGGGTCAGCGACAACAGCGCCAATACCACCGAACCAATGGCCAGCACGCGCCATTGCGGAATCGCCACCACCGGGCCTTCGAAGTTGAACTTCTGCTGGCGCGCGGCGTTGAACACGCCCCAGTAGGCGCCGACGGAACCTTCGTCGCTGGCTTTCCACGGCTGGTCAAACGCTTCGATCACGAAGTAGTTGAAGCCCTGGCGATTGAGCTTGTTGACCAGGGTTCGCAGATAAATCGCCTGGTCCGCCGGGGAGGCGTCGGCGCCACCACGCATGCGGCCGTTGCTCGGCCAGCCCACCTCGGACAGCAGCAGTGGTTTTTTCGGGAACATCTTTTTCAGGTCGCGGGCGCGGTCGAGGACGAACTGCCCGGCCTTGTCCATCGGGACGAATTCCCAGTAAGGCAGGACGTGCGCGGCAATCAGGTCGACGTGCTTGGCCAGTTCCGGGTGTTCTTCCCACACGTGCCACTGTTCGGACGTGGTCACCGGCACTTTCACGGCGGCACGCACGCGATCGAGCATGACGCTGAGTTCCTGGGCGGTGATTTCCTTGCGGTAAATGGCCTCGTTGCCGACCACCACACGAACCACGCTGCGCGAGGAGTTGGCGATTTCAATGGCACGGGTGATTTCCCGTTCGTTGCGTTCCAGGTCCGGGCTGATCCAGATCCCCAGAGTCACCCGCAAGCCGAACTCTTCCGCCAGTTTCGGGATGTTCTGCAGCGTGCCGTCGACCGAGTAGATGCGGATGTTGTCCGTCAGCTTGCTCATGATCTCCAGGTCGCGACGCATTTGATCGTCGGTCGGGTACTGGTCTTTCTGCGGGAACTGGCCCTGCTGGAATGGCGAGTACGAGAAGCCGGAGATCTGTTCAGGCCAGTTGGGGGCGGTGACCGGGCGGTTGATCAGCGCCCAGAAGCCGGTAAACAAGGCTGCGATGGCGAGCACCACGACCAGGTTGAGTCCAAATTTACGCGATGACATAGTTATTTCGGGTTCCAAAGACTGTGGAACGAAGGAACGGTTGGCGGTCGCCAAGGGGCGCGCATCCTACACCGGGCATTCTCTGGTCGTACAGCGGACAGGGAATTGCCGGACATTGGGCAATCCAAGTCGGTTTAAGTTCTTTCTTTAGAGCGTGTAGGACGAATCTTTGTTCGATGTATTTTTCGTGGATGTTGCCCGTTCATAGCGCAATGATGCTCTTGGGCGCCGACGGCCCTATAATGCGCGCCGGTTTTTGGGGTAATGGTCATGAGTACAGAAGATCCGCGGTTTGCTGGCATCGCCCGCTTGTATGGCATTGAAGGCCTTGAGCGCCTGAAAGCGGCCCATGTGGCGATCGTGGGCGTCGGTGGCGTCGGTTCCTGGGCGGCGGAAGCCATGGCCCGTTGTGGTGTTGGCGAAATTTCGCTGTTCGACCTCGATGACGTCTGCGTCAGCAATGCCAACCGCCAGTTGCACGCGCTGGACAGCACGGTGGGCAAGCCCAAGGTTGAGGTGATGGCCGAGCGTCTGCGCGGGATCAACCCGGACTGCACGGTGCATGCGGTGCCTGACTTCGTGACCCGCGACACCATGGCCGAGTACATCACGCCGAACATCGACTGCGTGATCGACTGCATCGACAGCGTCAATGCCAAGGCCGCGCTGATCGCCTGGTGCAAGCGGCGCAAGATCCAGATCATCACCACCGGCGGCGCGGGCGGGCAGATTGACCCGACGTTGATCCAGGTCTGCGATCTCAATCGCACGTTCAATGATCCATTGGCGTCGAAGGTGCGCTCCACGCTGCGCCGCGACTACGGCTTCTCACGCACCGTGACCCGCCACTACAGCGTGCCGTGCGTGTTTTCCACCGAGCAACTGCGCTACCCGAAACCGGACGGCAGCATTTGCCTGCAGAAGAGTTTTGTCGGTGATGGCGTGAAGCTCGACTGTGCTGGCGGGTTTGGCGCAGTGATGATGGTAACGGCGACGTTTGGCATGGTCGCGGCGACCAAGGCTGTGGACAAGATTGTCGCGGGTGTGCGGCGGCCGGCGGAGCGGGTCAAACCGCAGGTTTAGTCGGTGTGGCTGAAGGCCTCATCGCGAGCAAGCTCGCTCCCACATTGGAATGCGTTCCTCCTGTGGGAGCGGGCTTGCCCGCGATGGGCTGCGAAGCAGCCCTCTTATTGAGCCAACTCCCGCATCCGCTGAAGCACCGCATTCAAGCCATTGCTGCGGGACTCGGACAACTGCCGCCCCAACCCCAGCTGATTGAACCAGTCCGGCAAATCCACCTGCTGCAACTCGGCCGCGGACAAGCCGTTGACCCGCGCCAGCAGCAACGCCACCAACCCGCGAATCAACCGTGCATCACTGTTGGCGCTGAACTGCCAATGACCGTCGCGCAACTCGCCCACCAGCCACACCTGGCTTTCACAGCCGTGTACCCGATTGGCGTCGCACATTTGCGTGTCGCTCAACGCGGGCAGGCGCTCGCCCCATTGCATCAGCAGGCGTGCGCGTTGTTCCCAGCCTGCCGCTTTCTGAAAGATATCGAGTGCCGTCACGGCATCGGCAGGCAGGTTCATCGCAATAGCTCCAGCGCCTGATCCAGGGCTTCAAAGAACCGCTCCAGGTCTTCGGAATCGTTGTACAGCGCCAACGACACCCGAATCGCTCCGGCCAGTTCGAAGCGTTTGAGCAGCGGCATCGCGCAGTGGTGGCCGGCACGCACCGCGATCCCTTGTTCGGTCAGCAAATGCGCGAGATCGGAGTTATGCACACCCTCGACGGTGAAACTGGCCAGTGCCACTTGCGGCTTGCCCAGCAGGCGAATGCCGTTGCGCGCCTCCAGGCCCTTGAGCAGACAGGCATGCAACGCGGCTTCATGGGCAGACACGGCGTCCTGATCGAGCCCGGCGAGGTAGTCCAGGGTCGCTCCCAGGCCGATCACGCTGGCAATCGGCGGCGTCCCGGCCTCGAAACCCAGCGGTGCCGGGCGAAAGCGTGCGTCGTGATAATTGGCATCGAGCACCATTTCACCACCGAACTGCCAGGGACGCAGTTGTTGCAGTGCTGTGTTGCGCCCGAACAGCACACCCAGGCCATCGGGGCCGTAGAGCTTGTGGCTGGAGAACACATAGAAATCACAGCCCAGCGCCTGCACGTCGTGGCGACCATGGACCACGCCCTGGGCGCCGTCGATCACGGTCAGGGCGTTGTGCGCCTTGGCCAGTGCCAGCAATTCAGACAGCGGCTGCCATGCGCCAATCACGTTGGACAACTGGCTGACCGCCAACAGACGCGTGCGTGGGCCGATCAAACCGGCGGCGGCTTCAAGGTCGATCACGCCGTCGGCATCCAGCGGCAGGATCACCAGTTTCAGGTCGCGACGGTGCGCCAGTTGCTGCCACGGCAGCAGGTTGGCGTGATGCTCCAGGGCGCTGATGACAATCTCGTCGCCCGGATTGAAAAGATGTTCCAGGCCATAGGCCAGGAGATTCAGCGCGGACGTCGCGCCGTGGGTAAATATGATCTGCCCGCAATCGCCAGTATTGAGCCATTGCGCGACTTTGCGGCGGCTGTCCTCGAACGCCTGGGTGGCGTGGGCGCCGGGTAAATGCTGTGCCCGATGCACGTTGGCCGCGCCGTTGGCGTAGTAGTGCGCCAGTGCATCGAGCAGGGCTTGAGGTTTTTGCGTAGTGGCGGCGTTGTCCAGATAGGTCTGGTCTTGCCGTTGCAGGGCGGCGATGGCCGGAAAATCGACACGCCAGGGGGAGAGAATCATCATGCTGTTCGGCCTATGCACTTGATCCCTGTGGGAGCGAGCTGGCTCGCGATGATCGCTTGGACGACACGGGCTGTCTGATGCCCCGCGTTATCGTTGACGTCCATCGCGAGCAGGCTCGCTCCTACAGGAACAGGGATCGTGTGGCTTAGTTGTGAGCGTGCAGCGCTTCGTTCAGCTCGATGGCCGATTTGTGGGTTTTGCATTCCACGGCACCGGTCTCCGAATTGCGACGGAACAGCAGGTCTGGCTGGCCGGCCAGTTCACGGGCCTTGACCACTTTGACCAGTTGATTGTTCTCGTCCAGCAGCGCGACTTTGGTACCAGCGGTCACGTACAGGCCCGACTCGACGGTGTTGCGGTCGCCCAACGGGATACCGATACCGGCGTTGGCGCCGATCAGGCAGCCTTCGCCGACCTTGATCACGATGTTGCCGCCGCCCGACAGGGTGCCCATGGTCGAGCAGCCGCCGCCCAGGTCCGAACCCTTGCCGACGAATACGCCAGCGGATACGCGGCCTTCGATCATGCCCGGGCCTTCGGTGCCGGCGTTGAAGTTGATGAAACCTTCGTGCATCACGGTGGTGCCTTCGCCCACGTAGGCACCCAGACGCAGGCGCGCAGCGTCAGCGATACGCACGCCGGCCGGAACCACGTAGTCGGTCATTTTCGGGAACTTGTCCACCGAGAACACTTCCAGCAGTTCGCCGCGCAGGCGGGCTTCGAGTTGCAGTTCGGCCAGTTCGCTCAGGTCGACAGCGCCCTGGCTGGTCCAGGCCACGTTCGGCAGCAGCGGGAAGATCCCGGCCAGGTTCAGGCCGTGTGGCTTGACCAGGCGATGGCTCAGCAGGTGCAGCTTGAGGTAGGCCTCAGGGGTGGACGACAGCTGGGCGTCTTCGGCCAGCAAGGTGGCAACCAGCGGCTTGTGGCTCTCGGCCAGGCGGGTCAGCAGTTTGCCTTGTACCGCGTCGATGCCTTTCACGGCTTCAGCCAGTTGCGCGGCCTGCGCGGTGGTGAAGGTGATGGCCTGGTTGCCTTCGCTGTAACCGAGGATCGGCGCAATGGCGGCGACCAGTTCGGCGGGCGGGTTGAGCAGTGGCTGGGCGTAGAACACTTCCAGCCATGCGCCTTGACGGTTTTGAGTGCCGACACCAAAGGCCAGGCTGAACAGGGTAGTAGACATGTTGATACCTCTAGCAAATTGAAACGGGCTGCTTACTTGAGCGCGGCCGCGTAGATATCTGGCTTGAAGCCAATCAGGGTTCGGTCACCGAGATCAAGCACCGGGCGCTTGATCATCGAGGGTTGTGCGAGCATCAGTTCGATGGCTTTCGTCTGGTCGAGATCGGCTTTGCGTTCGTCGTCGAGCTTGCGAAAGGTCGTGCCTGCACGGTTCAACACCACTTCCCAGCCGTGCTCGTTGCACCATTGGGTCAGGTGTTCACGGTCGATACCGACCGCCTTGTAATCATGAAAGTCATAGCTGACAGCGTGTTCATCGAGCCAGGTGCGCGCCTTTTTCATGGTGTCGCAGGCTTTGATGCCGAAAAGGTGCAACGTTTTGCTTGAAACGGTCAAGGAATTGCCCCCTTTGCAGGTGCCGTAAATAAAAGGTGACGGATTATGCCATGGCCGGACGGTTTCGCGGCGGCTGTGGTCGGGTTTGTCGCTGAGTCATGGCATAAAACCTTTGTAGGAGCGAGCTCGCGAAGAACCTGAGAACGCCGCGGGGTGTCAGGTATACAGCGTCATCGTTAACGACCATCGCGAGCGAGCTCGCTCCTACAGGGGGTTGTAGTTCTGGCGTGCGACATTGGTGCAAGGGTCAGTAGACAGTCTAAGCGGCTAATATGGCACTTCAATGCTGTTGATCGTCCGGGAACCACGCTTTATGCAAACCGCTTATACCGTCCTGATCCTGTTGATGCTGGTTGGCGTTTCGCGCCTGATCGGACGGGTGGTTCCGCTGCCGTTGCCGTTGGTGCAGATTGCCGCTGGGGCTTTGCTCGCCTGGCCGACCCTGGGCCTGCACGTGGCCCTCGACCCCGAACTGTTCCTGTTTCTGTTCCTGCCGCCGCTGTTGTTCTCCGACGGCTGGCGCATGCCCAAGCGCGAATTCTGGCACTTGCGCGGCCCGATCCTGACCCTGGCAGTGGGCCTGGTGCTGTTCACTGTGGTCGGCGCCGGGTATTTCATTCACTGGTTGTTGCCCGGTGTGCCGTTGCCGGTGGCGTTCGCCCTGGCAGCCGTGCTGTCACCGACGGATGCGGTGGCGGTGTCGGCCATTTCCCGCAACAGACTGCCGACCCCCTTGATGCACATCTTGCAGGGCGAGGCGCTGATGAACGACGCCTCGGGCCTGGTGACATTCAAGTTTGCCCTGGTGGCGGCGGTGACCGGTGTGTTCTCGCTGGCCAATGCCAGCCTGACGTTCGTGCTGGTCGCTGTCGGTGGCCTGGCGGTCGGGGTGGCCTTGAGTTGGCTGGTCGGCCGTCTGCGAGCGTGGATGATCGAGCGGGGCTGGGATGATCCGGCGACGCATGTGGTGTTCATGTTGCTGCTGCCGTTTGCGGCCTACGTGCTGGCCGAGCGCATGGAAGTGTCGGGCATCCTCTCGGCGGTGGCGGCGGGAATGATGCAGAGCTGGCTCGACCTGTTGCCGCGCCAGACCAACACGCGCTTGCTCAACCGAAGTGTCTGGTCGCTGCTGGAGTTCGCGTTCAACGGTTTGATCTTCCTGCTGTTGGGTTTGCAGTTGCCGGACATCATCAAGGCGGTGGCCAGTCACGAAACTTCGTTATGGCCGACGTTGTTGTATCGCGGGCTCGACGTGGTGGCGATTTTCCTGGTGCTGCTGGTTTTGCGGTTCGTCTGGGTGCAAAGCATCTGGCGATTGTCGGTACTGCTGCGGCGATTGCGCGGCAAGGGTGAAGTGACCCGGGTGCCGACGGCGCGATCCTGTTGGTTGCTGACCGTGGGCGGCGTGCGCGGGGCCGTGACGCTGGCGGGTGTGATGTCGGTGCCGATGCTCATGGGAGGGAGCGCATTTCCCGAGCGCGACCTGCTGATTTTCATCGCCGCCGGGGTGATTCTGCTGTCGTTGATTGCGGCCTGCATCGCGCTGCCACTGTTGTTGCGTGGCATCGAAGCCAGTCCGGACGACAAGCGGCGCAACGAAGTGCGCGACGCCTGGCGCAAGACCGCCGAGGCGGCCATTCATGCGCTTGAGACAGAAGAGGTCAATCCACAGGACGCCGCCCAGTCCGCACTGGCCGTCGAGCTCAAGGCGCGGATCATGTCCGAGTACCGACATCAGTTGGAGGTGTTCAACGACTCCGCTGAGGCGCAAGCCCTGGCGTTTCAGATGGACTTGCTGGAACGGCGTTTGCGCTTGAAGGCGCTACGGGCGCAGCGCCTGGAGTTGTACAGCCTCAGTCGTCATCACCAGATTGGTGATGACGTGTTGCGTGAGGTGTTGGGGGAACTGGATCTGAGCGAGGCCAAACTCGGTCAGGTGAAGTAACACCTGCCCCCCGTGGGGGGTTATTTGCGGCGCTGGATGAAATCGCGAATCCGCTCGGCTGCTTCAACACACTCTGCCAGCGGCGCAACCAGCGCCATGCGCACACGCCCGGCCCCCGGATTAACGCCATCGACGTCCCGCGACAGGTAAGAACCCGGCACCACGGTCACGTGCTCCTGCTCGTACAGGTCTCGGCAGAACGCGGCGTCGTCACCGGCGACATTCGGCCACAGGTAGAAACTGCCATCCGGACGCTGTACGTCCAGCACCGGGCTGAGGATTTCCAGCACCGCATCGAACTTCTCGCGATACAGCGCCCGGTTGGCGCGCACGTGCACTTCGTCATTCCACGCGGCAACGCTGGCCAGTTGGGTTTGAACCGGCATCGCACAGCCATGGTAGGTGCGATAGAGCAGGAAGCCCTTGAGGACGTCGGCATCACCGGCCACAAAGCCCGAGCGCAGGCCTGGCAGATTCGAACGCTTGGACAGGCTGTGGAACACCACGCAACGCTTGAAGTCCTTGCGACCCAGTTCCGCGCAAGCGCTGAGCAGGCCTGGCGGCGGCGTTTGTTCGTCGAAGTACAGCTCGCTGTAGCACTCATCGGCGGCAATCACGAAGTCGTATTCGTCGGCCAGGGCAATCAGCTTTTTCAGGGTCTCGACCGGGATCAGGGCGCCGGTCGGATTGCCAGGCGAGCACAGGAACAGGATCTGGCAGCGTTGCCAGATGTCCGGAGATACGGCGTCGAAATCCGGGTTGAAGCCGTTTTCGTCCAGGCATGGCAGGTAATGCGGCTTGGCCCCGGCGAGGAACGCCGCGCCTTCGTAGATCTGGTAGAAGGGGTTCGGGCTGACCACCAGCGCGTCATCGCCACGGTTGACTACGGTCTGGGTGAAGGCGAACAGCGCTTCGCGGGTACCGTTGACCGGCAGCACGTTGCGCGCCGGGTCGATCCAGCCCTTGGGCACATCGAAGCGACGCTCGCACCATGCCGCGATGGCTTCACGCAGCTCCGGGATACCGAGTGTGGTCGGGTACACGGCCATTTTTTCCAGATTGCTGGCCAGGGCCTCGGCGACAAAGCTTGGCGAACGGTGTTTCGGCTCGCCGATGGACAGCGCGATCGGACGCTTGTCCGGATTGGGCGTCACGCTGCCGAGCAGAGCGCGGAGTTTCTCGAACGGGTAGGGCTGGAGCTGGGACAGAGCGTTGTTCATCGATAAATCTCGTTCGGTGTTGGAGCGGCGCTGGTCCCTGTAGGAGCGAGCTTGCTCGCGATGGTCGTCAACGATAACGCGTTCTTGCCAGAATAACGCGGCGTATTTGAGTTCATCGCGAGCAAGCTTGCTCCTACAAAAGGCGGGCCGTTGTTAAGTCAGATGCTGATGCGCGACAGTTTGATATCAGGTTCCTGGTTGACGCTCAGTTGTTCGACGATCGCATCCTGCAGGCGGCTGCACAGCAGCGGGTCGGACAACGGCTGATTGTTGGCGTCGGTGATGAAGAACACGTCTTCCACGCGTTCGCCGAGGGTGGCGATCTTGGCGTTCTGCAGCGACAGATCGAACTCCAGGAAGATCGTGCCAATCCGCGCCAGCAGGCCCGGGCGGTCGGGCGCGGTGAGTTCCAGCACCGTCACCGGGCGTTGGGCGTCGTTGTGGATCGTCACTTGTGGTGCAAAGGCGAAATGCTTGAGCTGACGTGGCACCCGGCGCTGGATGATGGTCGGGTAGTTGTCCGGGTTACGCAGGGCTTCGGTCAGACCCTCGCGGATCTGTTTGACCCGCGCCGGATTATCGCCAATCGAGTCGCCGTCGGTGTCGAGCACGATATAGGTGTCGAGGGTGAACTGGCTGCTGGAGGTGATGACCCGGGCGTCGTGAATGTTCAGGTTGAGCTGGTCCATCGTTGCCACGGTCACGGCAAAGAAGTCGTGCTGGTCCGGGGCATAGATGAAGATCTGCGTGCCACCTTCGAACTCGCGCTGGGTGGTTTCCTTGATCAGCACCAGTGGTCCGCCGTCGGCCGGTTGCTGGAGTATCGCGTCGCTGTGCCAGGCCACGTCGCCGGCGGTGTGGCGCAGGAAATAGTCATCACCCAACTGCGCCCACAATTGCTCGACATCGTCCGGGTCGGTGCCGCCGCGCACCAGGATATCCAGGGCGGCGCTCTGGGTCTGGCGGATCTGCTCTTCGCGATCCACCGGGTTCTCCAGGCCACGGCGCAGGGCGCGCTTGGTCTCGGTGTAGAGCTGGCGCAGCAGGCTGGCGCGCCAGGAGTTCCACAGGGTCGGGTTGGTGGCGTTGATGTCTGCGACAGTCAGCACATACAGGTAGTCGAGGCGGGTTTCGTCGCCAACGATCTGGGCGAAATCGTGGATCACCTGCGGGTCGGACAAGTCCTTGCGCTGGGCGGTGGTCGACATCACCAGGTGGTTTTGCACCAGCCACACGATCAGGCGACTGTCCCACGTGGGCAGTTGATGACGCTGGCAAAAGGCCTCGGCATCCACGGCACCGATGTCCGAGTGATCGCCATGCCGGCCTTTGCCGATGTCGTGGTACAGGCCGGCCATGTAGATCAGCTCGGGCTTGGGCAGCTTGCCCATGACTTTGCTGGCCAGCGGGAATTTTTCCGACACCTGGGTGTACTGCAACTTACGCAGGTGTTTGATCAGGTTCAGGGTGTGGGCATCGACCGTATAGATGTGGAACAGGTCGTGTTGCATCTGCCCGACGATAAAGCCGAATTCGGGCAAATAACGCCCAAGGATGCCGTAACGGTTCATTCGCCGCAGGTTGCGGTGGATGCCGATCTTGCATTTGAACAATTCGATAAACAGGCTGGTGTTGCGAATATCGTTGCGGAAGTCGTCGTCGATCAGGTGGCGGTGTTCCCGCAGCAGGCGAATGGTGTCGGCGCGCACGCCCTTGATTTCGGGCTGCTGGGCCATCAGCACGAAGATTTCGAGCATGGCGAACGGCGTGCGGCGAAAGACGTTGTCGTTGCGTGCCTCGATGTAGCCGTCATGCAACTGGAAACGCGAGTTGATCGGCTGCGGTGGCGCTTCGTCTTCCGGTGCGAGGATGACTTCCTCGAAGTGCTGGATGATCAGGTCGCTGAGTTGGGCGATGCTCATGACCACCCGATAATACTGTTGCATGAAGTTTTCGATGGCTTGCTTGGCGTCGTCGCCTTTGAAGCCCAGCAGCCCGGCAATGGTGCGCTGGTGATCGAACAGCAGGCGGTCTTCGGCGCGGCCGGCCAGCATGTGCAGGGCATAGCGAACCTTCCACAGGAACTCCTGGGAGGAGGCGAGCAGGGCGTTTTCGCTCTCTACCAGGAACCCTTCGCCTGCCAGTGCCCGCAGGTTCAGGGTGCCGTATTCGCGACGGGCCACCCACAGAATCGTCTGGATATCCCGCAGGCCGCCGGGTGAGCCTTTGACGTTGGGTTCCAGGTTGTATTCGGTGTCGTTGTACTTGTGGTGGCGAGCCTTTTGTTCGGCATGCTTGGCCAGGAAGAAGTCCTTGCTCGGCCACATATGCCCGGTGCTGGTGACGTCCAGCATGCGCTGGCGCAAGCGCTCGGGGCCGGCGATGGTGCGGCTTTCCATCAGGTTGGTGACGACCGTCAGGTCGGCGCGGGCCTCGACGGCGCATTCGTCGACCGAGCGAACGCTCTGGCCGACCTCCAGGCCGATGTCCCACAACAGCGTCAGAAAACGCTCGATGGAATCGCGGAAAACCTCGTGGTCGGCGCTGTCCAGAAGGATCAGCAAGTCGATATCGGAATAAGGGTGCAATTCACCACGGCCGTAGCCGCCGACCGCGACCAGCGCGATGTCGGCGTCCTCGCTCCAGCTGAACTGCTCCCAGGCCTTTTGCAGGATGTTATCGACGAACCAGGCGCGATCCTCGATCAGCCGGCGAATGTCCCGGCCATTGCGAAAACGCGTGTCGAGCACTTCGCGGGCCTGGCGGATCGCCTTCTTGAAGGCCGCGATCGGGCTTGCCTTCAGGGCCAGTTCAGCCTGGAACTGGCCGCGGTCGAAGAGTTCGGGATCCACCTGCGGCATCGATTGGCTTTCCTTTCTATAGGCGATGTACGGTAGCGGGATCAGGCCGAAACGCGAGGGATGGTGTCATCGCTGCGCAAGGTGAAGATCTCGTAACCGGTTTCGGTCACCAGCAGGGTGTGTTCCCACTGTGCCGAGAGCTTGCGGTCCTTGGTGATCGCGGTCCAGCCGTCGCCCAGTACCTTGGTGTCGGCGCGGCCCTGGTTGATCATCGGCTCGATGGTGAAGGTCATGCCGGCCTTGAGTTCCATGCCGGTGCCAGCGCGACCGTAGTGCAGGATCTGCGGCTCTTCGTGGAATACCTTGCCGATACCATGGCCGCAGAATTCGCGAACCACCGAGAAGCCGTTCTTTTCCGCATGCTTCTGGATAATTTCGCCGATGTCGCCCAGGCGGCAGCCGGGTTTGACGATCTCGATCGCCTTGTACATGCATTCCTGGGTCACCTGGGACAGGCGCTCGGCCCAGACAGGTACGTTGCCGACGTGGAACATCCGGCTGGTATCGCCGTGGAAACCGTCCTTGATGACGGTGACGTCGATGTTCAGGGTGTCGCCATCTTTGAGCGGCTTGTCGTTTGGAATGCCATGGCAGACCACATGGTTGATCGACGTGCAGATCGACTTTGGATAGCCCTTGTAGTTGAGCGGGGCAGGGATGGCTTTCTGCTCATTGACGATGTAGTCGTGGCAGATCTGGTTCAGTTGATCGGTGGTAACGCCCGGCTTGACGTATTCGGCAATCATTTCCAGCACATCGGCGGCCAGTTTGCCGGCGATACGCATTTTGGCGATATCCTCGGGAGTTTTGAGGGTGACGGTCATACAGGCTCTCTCTGCGCCAGGCGGCGCTTTCTAGACGGAAGGGGCAATGCGCGATCGAACTTCGCGGCCCTGAAAAATACGATTCTACCAGACGATCAGCGCAAATCTGCGGCTGTGTGCATCGCTTCTCTCTATAGAATGGTGCATTCTTGGCGGATTCCAAGGGGTGGAACAAAACGCTCGCCAGGATTTCAGAATCCGGGTTCCGTTTTGCCCTGTCTTGTGATATAAAATGCGCCGCTTTCCGGGGATGTCCCGGGAAGCCTAAATCCACACACGTGTCGACACGATGACCTGGGTGCCTTCAGCTGATGCTGCTGGTTGGTCATTGGGATACGTGGAGGCCAAACCCGACTTATTAAGGAACTATCATGTCCCAAGTCAACATGCGCGATATGCTGAAGGCCGGTGTGCACTTCGGTCACCAGACCCGTTACTGGAACCCGAAAATGGGCAAGTACATTTTCGGTGCGCGTAACAAGATCCACATCATCAACCTTGAAAAAACCCTGCCAATGTTCAACGAAGCTCTGACTTTCGTAGAGCGTCTGGCCCAGGGCAAAAACAAGATTCTGTTCGTCGGCACCAAGCGTTCCGCTGGCAAGATCGTTGCTGAAGAAGCAGCACGTTGCGGTTCGCCGTACGTCGATCACCGCTGGTTGGGCGGCATGCTGACCAACTTCAAGACCATCCGTGCTTCCATCAAGCGTCTGCGTGACCTTGAAGTACAAGCCGAAGACGGTACTTTCGCCAAGCTGACCAAGAAAGAAGCGCTGATGCGCACTCGTGACCTGGAAAAGCTGGATCGTTCCCTGGGTGGTATCAAGGACATGGGCGGTCTGCCAGACGCTCTGTTCGTTATCGACGTTGATCACGAGCGCATCGCGATCACCGAAGCCAACAAGCTGGGCATCCCGGTTATCGGCGTAGTCGATACCAACAGCAGCCCGGAAGGCGTTGACTACATCATCCCAGGCAACGATGACGCAATCCGCGCTATCCAGCTGTACATGGGTTCGATGGCTGACGCTGTCATCCGCGGTCGCAACAATGTTGCCGGCGGCACCGAAGTTTTCGTTGAAGAAGCTCCGGTAGCAGCAGCTGAGTAATTGACGCCTTGGCGTTGACTCAGTAAGCAAAAAGGGGGCTTGGCCCCCTTTTTGCCACCTCGAAAACCATTTGTCGGCGCCCACTGCTCTATCTGTAACGTGCGGCAGCTAACAAGGGTGGTTCGGGAAGAATTGATCGCCCGTTCGATCGGGTGGAATGGTTGAAAACCTATCCAAGAGGATTTTGAAATGGCAGAGATTACTGCAGCGTTGGTCAAAGAACTGCGCGAGCGTACTGGCGAAGGCATGATGGACTGCAAAAAGGCCTTGACCAAGGCTGGCGGCGACATCGAGAAAGCCATTGATGACATGCGTGCTTCGGGCGCCATCAAGGCTGCCAAGAAAGCCGGCAACGTTGCCGCTGAAGGCGCTATCGCCATCAAGGCTGACGACAAGGCAGCCGTGCTGCTGGAAGTTAACTCGCAGACCGACTTCCTGGCCCTGCAAGACGACTTCAAGAACTTCGTTGCTGCCTGCGTAGAAAAAGCCTTCGACGAAAAACTGACCGACGCAGCTCCGCTGATCGCCGCTCAGGAATCGGCTCGTGAAGCTCTGGTCGCCAAAGTAGGCGAGAACGTCAACATTCGTCGCCTGGTACGCGTAGAGGGCGACGTTGTCGGCACCTACCTGCACGGTAACAAGATCGGTGTTGCTGTTGTTCTCAAGGGCGGCGATGTTCAGCTGGCCAAAGAGATCGCCATGCACGTGGCGGCAAGCAACCCTGAGTTCCTGCTGCCATCGCAGGTTTCGCCAGAAGCCATCGAGCGCGAGAAGGGCGTTTTCCTGACCCTGAACGAAGACAAGATGAAAGGCAAGCCAGCTGAAATCGTCGAGAAGATGATCGCCGGCCGTATCACCAAGTTCCTGGCTGAAGCCAGCCTGGTAGAGCAAGCTTTCGTGATGAACCCGGAAGTCACCGTTGGTGCCCTGGCCAAGAAAGCCGGCGCTGAAATCGTTTCCTTCACTTACTTCAAAGTAGGCGAAGGCATCGAGAAGCCAGTGGACAACTTCGCAGAAGAAGTTGCTGCCCAGCTGGCTGCCGCCAAGCAATAAGACGGTTTTTTAACTGTCGCCCAGAAGAGGCTGCCCGCTCACGCGCGCAGCCTCTTTTCAGATGGGGTATCAATTTTTATTTGGTTTCCCTTTGGAACTGGCTTACAAAGCCATGTTCCGATGGCGCTGAAGCAGTGCCAAGCTAGAGTGAGCGTCAGCTGTAAAACAGCTCGCAAAGAATTTTTTTTAAAATACGCCGCAGGAGAGATTCGCAATGGCTCAGCAGGGCAGTGGTTATCAGGCTCGCTATAAACGCATTCTACTCAAGCTTAGCGGCGAGGCCCTGATGGGCTCGGAAGAGTTCGGGATCGATCCGAAAGTTCTGGATCGTATGGCATTGGAAGTTGGCCAGCTGGTCGGCATCGGCGTTCAGGTTGGTCTGGTTATCGGTGGTGGCAACCTGTTCCGCGGTGAAGCGCTGAGCAAGGCTGGCATGGACCGGGTCACCGGCGACCACATGGGCATGCTGGCCACTGTGATGAACGCCCTGGCGATGCGCGACGCCCTTGAGCGCGCCAACATCTCGGCCATCGTGATGTCCGCTATTTCCATGGTTGGCGTGACCGATCACTACGATCGTCGCAAGGCCATGCGTCACCTGAATTCCAAGGACGTGGTGATTTTCGCGGCCGGTACCGGCAACCCGTTCTTTACGACGGATTCGGCAGCCTGTCTGCGTGCAATCGAAATCGATGCCGATGTCGTGCTCAAGGCGACCAAGGTCGATGGTGTCTACACCGCTGACCCGTTCAAAGACCCGCATGCCGAGAAGTTCGATCATCTGACTTATGATGAAGTGCTGGATCGCAAGCTGGGTGTGATGGATCTGACGGCCATTTGCCTGTGCCGCGACCACAAGATGCCACTACGCGTATTTAACATGAACAAGCCCGGCGCCCTGCTGAATATCGTACACGGCGGCGCTGAAGGGACCCTGATCGAGGAAGGCGAACAATGATCAACGAAATCAAGAAAGACGCTAAAGAGCGCATGCAGAAGTCTGTGGAGTCCCTGTCGCACAACTTCGGCCGCATCCGTACCGGCCAGGCGCACCCGAGCATCCTGGAAGGCGTGATGGTGCCGTACTACGGCGCTGACACCCCGATCAAGCAAGTGGCCAACATCACCGTCAAGGACGCCCGCACCCTGCAAGTCGTTGCCTTCGAGCGCAACATGCTCGGCGCAGTCGACAAGGCTATCGGCAGTGCAGGTCTGAACTTGAACCCGACCAACCTCGGCGAGCTGCTGCTGATCAGCATGCCGGCCCTGACCGAAGAAACCCGCCGCGGTTTCACCAAGCAGGCCCGTGACGTCGCTGAAGACGCTCGTGTTGCCGTGCGCAACATCCGTCGCGATGCCAACAGCTCGTTGAAAGACCTGGTCAAAGAAAAAGAGATCAGCGAAGACGAAGAGCGTCGCGCCACTGGCGAGATCGACGACCTGACCAAGAAATTCGTGGCTGAAATCGACGCGAAGCTGGCAGAGAAAGAAAAAGACCTGATGGCCGTATAAGGGTCGCGTTTTCATGGAAAAGACTAAGCAGACTGCACCGTCCGCGGTGCCGCGCCATGTCGCGATCATCATGGATGGTAACAATCGCTGGGCGAAAAAACGCTTTATGCCAGGTGTCGCCGGGCATAAAGCGGGCGTGGATGCGGTACGTGCAGTCATTGAAGTCTGCGCCGAGGCCAAGGTCGAAGTGCTGACTCTGTTCGCCTTCTCCAGTGAGAACTGGCAACGTCCGGCCGATGAGGTCAGCGCTTTGATGGATCTGTTCTTCAAGGCGCTGCGTCGTGAGGCCAAGCGCCTCAACGACAACAACATCAGCCTGCGCATCATTGGTGACCGCTCGCGTTTTCATCCAGAGCTGCAGGCTGCCATGCGTGAAGCCGAGGCCATGACGGTTGGTGCCAATCGTTTTGTCCTGCAGATCGCCGCCAATTACGGCGGTCAGTGGGATATCGCGCAAGCTGCGCAACGACTGGCGCGAGAAGTTCAGGCCGGGCACTTGCGTCCGGAAGACATCACGCCTGATCTGCTGCAGACCTGCCTGGTCACGGGCGATCTGCCGTTGCCGGACCTGTGCATCCGCACCGGTGGCGAGCACCGCATCAGCAACTTCCTGCTCTGGCAACTGGCCTATGCCGAGTTGTATTTCTCCGACCTGTTCTGGCCGGACTTCAAACACGATGCCATGCGCAATGCGCTGGCCGATTTCGCTTCCCGCCAGCGCCGCTTCGGTAAAACGAGCGAGCAGGTCGAGGCTGGAGCCCGGGTTTAATGCTTAAACAACGAATCATCACCGCACTGATCCTGCTGCCGATTGCCTTGTGCGGATTCTTTCTGCTTGAAGGTTCCGGTTTTGCACTGTTCATCGGGCTGGTCGTGACCCTTGGTGCCTGGGAATGGGCGCGTCTGGCGGGTTTTGCCGCTCAAGCGTACCGCGTTGGCTATGCCGCTGTGGTCGCTCTGGTGCTGTTCCTCATGTACATCCTGCCCGGCCTCGCGCCTTGGGTATTGGGCGCTTCAGTGCTGTGGTGGGCAGTGGCGACGTATCTGGTGCTGACCTATCCGCGCTCGAGCGAGCAATGGTCCAGTGCGGCGACCAAGTTGGTGATCGGCCTGTTGATTCTTCTGCCGGCCTGGCAAGGTCTGGTGCAGATCAAGCAATACCCGCTGGGTAACTGGCTGATCATGGCGGTGATGGTGTTGGTCTGGGGTGCCGATATTGGCGCCTACTTCTCCGGTCGCGCTTTCGGCAAACGCAAGCTCGCACCACAGGTCAGTCCGGGCAAAAGCTGGGAGGGCGTGTACGGTGGTCTGGCGCTGAGCCTGGTGATTACCACAATCGTTGGTCTGGTACGCGACTGGACGGTGGCCGAGCTGCTCAAAGGGTTGATCGGTGCCGCGCTGATCGTGTTCATTTCGGTGGTGGGTGATCTCACTGAAAGCATGTTCAAGCGTCAGTCCGGGATCAAGGACAGCAGTAATCTGCTTCCGGGTCACGGCGGCGTGCTGGATCGTATCGACAGCCTGACGGCAGCGATTCCGGTGTTTGCAGTGCTGCTGTGGATGGCTGCACCATGAGCCGCCCACAACAGATTACCGTTCTGGGGGCGACCGGCTCGATTGGCCTGAGCACGCTCGACGTCATCGCTCGTCACCCTGATCGATATCAGGTCTTTGCCTTGACTGGCTTCAGCCGCTTGAGTGAATTGCTGGCGCTCTGCGTACGCCATGTCCCGCGATTTGCCGTGGTGCCTGAGATCGCAGCTGCCCGCACCCTGCAAGATGATTTGCGCGCGGCGGGTCTCTCGACCCGTGTTCTGGTGGGTGAGGAAGGTTTGTGTCAGGTCGCTTCCGATCCGGAAGTCGATACGGTCATGGCGGCCATCGTCGGTGCGGCGGGTTTGCGCCCGACACTGGCGGCGGTGGAGACTGGCAAGAAAATTCTGCTGGCCAATAAAGAAGCGCTGGTCATGTCCGGCGCGCTGTTCATGCAGGCCGTGCGCAAGAGCGGTTCGGCGTTGCTGCCGATCGATAGCGAGCACAACGCCATTTTCCAGTGCATGCCGCTCGATTATGCCCGTGGCCTTGAGGTGGTTGGCGTACGTCGGATTCTGCTGACGGCTTCCGGCGGTCCGTTTCGACAGACGCCCATGGCGGAGCTGGCGAATGTTTCTCCCGATCAGGCGTGTGCTCATCCGAACTGGTCCATGGGGCGAAAAATCTCCGTCGACTCGGCCAGCATGATGAACAAGGGGCTTGAGTTGATCGAAGCCTGCTGGCTGTTCGATGCCAAGCCTTCGCAGGTGGAGGTGGTGATTCACCCGCAAAGTGTGATCCATTCGCTGGTCGACTACGTCGATGGTTCTGTTCTGGCACAGCTGGGTAATCCGGACATGCGCACGCCCATCGCCAATGCCCTGGCCTGGCCGGAGCGGATTGACTCGGGCGTGGCGCCGCTGGACCTGTTTGCCATTGCGCGGTTGGACTTCCAGGCGCCCGATGAAAAACGTTTCCCGTGCCTGCGTCTGGCTCGTCAGGCGGCCGAAGCGGGTAACAGCGCGCCAGCCATGCTCAATGCGGCGAACGAAGTGGCGGTAGCGGCATTTCTCGACGAACGGGTTCGTTACCCGGAAATCGCGAGTATCATCGAGGAAGTACTGAATCTGGAGCCCGTAGTGGCGGTGGATGATCTCGATGCGGTGTTCACGGCAGACGCGAAGGCCCGATTGCTGGCCGGGCAATGGTTGAGCCGTCACGGGCGGTAAATGCTGCGGATAGTTGGCCCAGGCAGCAGCGGATAGGAATGCGGAGAAAGTAGATGAGCGCGCTCTATATGATTGTCGGCACCCTGGTCGCTCTGGGTGTGCTGGTTACCTTCCACGAGTTCGGCCATTTTTGGGTCGCGCGTCGCTGTGGGGTCAAAGTGCTGCGTTTCTCCGTAGGCTTCGGCATGCCTTTGCTGCGTTGGCACGACAAGCAGGGCACCGAATTTGTCGTCGCCGCCATCCCGTTGGGCGGCTACGTCAAAATGCTCGACGAGCGCGAAGGTGAAGTACCGCTCGATCAGCTTGATCAATCCTTCAATCGTAAATCCGTTCGTCAGCGCATTGCCATCGTAGCGGCGGGGCCGGTTGCCAACTTCCTGCTGGCATTGGCGTTCTTCTGGGTGTTGGCAATGCTCGGCAGCGAGCAGGTGCGTCCGGTCATCGGCGCTGTCGAGTCCGGGAGTATTGCGGCCAAGGCAGGTTTGAGCCCCGGCCAGGAAATCGTGGCCATTGATGGTGAGGCGACTTCCGGCTGGGCGGCGGTGAACCTGCAACTGGTGCGTCGCCTGGGCGAAAGCGGTTCGTTGCAGATAGTGGTGCGCGAACAGGGTTCCACGGCCGACTCTCCTCGTGAACTTGTGCTGGACAAGTGGCTCAAAGGGGCTGACGAGCCCGACCCTATCCATTCTTTGGGGATTCGTCCATGGCGTCCGGCATTGCCGCCTGTCCTGGCCGAGCTCGATCCAAAGGGGCCGGCCAAGGCTGCCGGCCTGAAGACCGGTGACCGGTTGCTCGCGCTCGATGGTCGTACGCTCGATGACTGGCAGCAGGTTGTCGATACCGTCCGTATGCATCCTGATACCAAAATCATGCTGCGGGTTGAGCGCGACGGTGCTCAGATCGACGTCCCGGTGACGCTTGCCGCTCGCGGCGAGAGCAAGTCGCCAAGCGGTTATTTGGGGGCAGGGGTGAAAGCGATCGACTGGCCGCCGGAGATGATCCGCGAGGTCAGCTACGGGCCATTGGCAGCAATTGGCGAGGGGGCTCGACGCACCTGGACCATGAGCGTGCTGACCCTCGATTCACTGAAGAAAATGTTGTTCGGCGAGCTCTCGGTAAAAAACTTGAGTGGACCGATAACCATTGCTAAAGTGGCGGGCGCTTCGGCCCAGTCGGGTGTTGCTGATTTCCTGAATTTCCTTGCTTATCTGAGTATTAGCTTGGGCGTTCTGAATTTGTTGCCCATTCCGGTACTGGATGGGGGGCATTTGTTGTTTTATCTGATCGAGTGGGTGCGTGGTCGTCCCTTGTCAGATCGGGTGCAAGGTTGGGGGATACAGATCGGTATCAGTTTGGTGATCGGGGTGATGTTGCTTGCTCTGGTTAATGATCTGGGTCGACTGTAACGCTTCGCTGAATTGCGAA
Source organism: Pseudomonas sp. GW823-FHT06E10 (assembly GCF_058794995.1). NCBI lineage: Bacteria > Pseudomonadati > Pseudomonadota > Gammaproteobacteria > Pseudomonadales > Pseudomonadaceae > Pseudomonas > Pseudomonas sp. GW823-FHT06E10. The sequence goes on from NZ_JBXAHJ010000006.1 coordinate 125,085, forward strand.
TCTGCCGCATTTTGCGGCAGTTTGTTTATTGCCAGTTGGAATAAGAAAGGACTTCATGAAACGTCTGCTGCTAACTGCGGTTCTCACCGTATTGATGATCGCCGAAGTTCACGCCGAGTCCTTCACTATCTCTGATATTCGCGTCAATGGCCTCCAGCGGGTCTCCGCGGGTAGCGTCTTTGGTGCTTTGCCGTTGAACGTCGGTGAACAGGCGGATGATCGTCGCCTGGTGGAATCCACTCGTGCGTTGTTCAAAACCGGTTTCTTTCAAGATATCCAGCTGGGCCGCGATGGCAACGTCCTGGTCATCACGGTAGTCGAGCGCCCGTCGGTCGCCAGTATCGAGATCGAAGGCAACAAGGCGATCTCTACCGAAGACCTGATGAAAGGCCTCAAGCAATCCGGTCTGGCCGAAGGCGAGATCTTCCAGCGTGCCACCCTCGAAGGTGTGCGTAACGAGCTGCAACGTCAGTACGTCGCCCAGGGTCGCTACTCGGCTACCGTCGACACCGAAGTGGTGCCGCAGCCGCGTAACCGCGTCGGCCTGAAGGTCAACATCAACGAAGGCACCGTTGCGGCTATCCAGCACATCAACGTGGTGGGCAACACGGTCTTCCCTGACGAAGACCTGATCGACCTGTTCGAACTCAAGACCACCAACTGGTTGTCGTTCTTCAAGAACGACGACAAGTACGCCCGTGAAAAGCTGTCCGGTGACCTGGAGCGCCTGCGTTCCTACTATCTGGACCGTGGCTACATCAACATGGATATCGCTTCGACTCAGGTCTCCATTACGCCAGACAAGAAACACGTCTACATCACCGTCAACGTCAACGAAGGCGAGAAGTACACCGTTCGTGACGTCAAGCTCAGCGGTGACCTGAAAGTCCCTGAAGACCAGATCAAGTCCCTGTTGCTGGTGCAAAAAGGCCAGGTGTTCTCGCGCAAGCTGATGACCACCACCTCCGAACTGATCACCCGTCGCCTGGGTAACGAGGGTTACACCTTCGCCAACGTCAACGGTGTGCCTCAACCGCACGACGAAGATCACACCGTAGACATCCTGTTCGCGGTCGATCCGGGCAAGCGTGCCTACGTGAACCGCATCAACTTCCGTGGCAACACCAAGTCCGAAGACGAAGTGCTGCGTCGTGAAATGCGTCAGATGGAAGGCGGCTGGGCTTCCACTTACCTGATCGACCAATCCAAGACCCGTCTTGAACGTCTGGGCTTCTTCAAGGAAGTCAACGTTGAGACTCCGGCCGTGCCGGGTGTCGATGACCAGGTGGACGTCAACTACAGCGTTGAAGAACAAGCCTCCGGTTCGATTACCGCCAGCGTCGGTTTCGCCCAGAGCGCCGGTCTGATCCTCGGTGGTTCGATCACCCAGAACAACTTCCTGGGTACCGGTAACAAGGTCAGCGTCGGCTTGACCAAAAGCGAATACCAGACCCGCTATAACTTCGGCTTTGTCGACCCCTACTGGACCGCCGATGGCGTGAGCCTGGGTTACAACGCGTTCTACCGCACGACTGACTATGACGAGCTCGATACTGACATCGCCAGCTACGCCGTAGACAGCCTGGGTGCAGGCGTGAGCGTTGGCTACCCGATCAGCGAGACTTCGCGTCTGACCTTTGGCCTGACGGCTCAGCAGGACGAGATCAAGACAGGTGTGTACACCGTTGACGAGATCTTCGACTTCGTTAACAAGGAAGGCGACAAGTACCTGAACTTCAAGGCTTCGGCCGGTTGGTCCGAGTCCACCCTGAACAAGGGTGTGCTCGCTACCCGTGGTCATTCCCAGAGCCTGGTGCTGGAATCCACGATTCCAGGCAGCGACCTGTCGTTCTTCAAGCTCGACTACCGTGGCCAGTTGTTCCAGCCATTGAGCGAGAACTACACCATGCGCCTGCACACCGAGCTGGGTTATGGCGATGGCTACGGGTCGACGGATGGCTTGCCATTCTATGAAAACTACTATGCTGGTGGTTTCAACTCGGTTCGTGGCTTCAAGGACAGCACCCTGGGGCCTCGCAGTACACCAAGTACCGGCAAGAACCCTGGTACAGCGGTCGACCCGGACCAGGATCCGCTGCCGTTCGGTGGTAACGTCCTGATCCAGGGTGGTGTGGAGGTTCTGTTCCCGCTGCCGTTCATCAAGGATCAACGCTCCCTGCGGACCTCGGTATTCTGGGATGTGGGTAACGTGTTCGATTCATCTTGCTCGGATACCACAAACGCGGATGGCTCGAAGTCCAACACCAAGTGCAACGATATCAGTCTGAGCAACATGGCCAGTTCCGTCGGTGTGGGTGTGACCTGGGTCACCGCACTGGGTCCTCTGAGTTTCGCCTTGGCCATGCCAGTCAAGAAACCGGATGACGCTGAAACTCAAGTGTTCCAATTCTCTCTCGGCCAGACGTTCTAAGCGTCTGACCCAAGATAACGACAATGAATTTTGTAGGGGTGCATCGTGCGTAAGTTGACTCAATTGGTTCTCCTGGCCAGCGTACTGGTCGCTGGTCCGGCGTTCGCCGACATGAAAATTGCTGTTCTGAACTATCAGATGGCTCTGCTGGAGTCCGATGCGGCCAAGAAATACGCCGTGGATGCCGAGAAGAAGTTCGGTCCTCAGCTGACCAAGCTCAAGACGCTGGAAAGCAGCGCCAAGGGCATTCAGGACCGTCTGATGGCCGGTGGCGACAAAATGCAGCAGGGCGAGCGCGAGCGTTTGGAGCTTGAATTCAAGCAAAAGGCCCGTGACTTCCAGTTCCAGTCCAAGGAACTGAACGAAGCCAAAGCCGTTGCCGACCGTGAAATGCTGAAGCAGCTCAAGCCGAAACTGGACAGCGCTGTGGAAGAAGTCATCAAGAAAGGTGCTTTTGACCTGGTCTTCGAGCGTGGCGCAGTGATTGATGTCAAGCCTCAGTACGACATCACTCGCCAGGTTATCGAGCGCATGAATCAGCTGAAGTAACTATGACAGCGACTATAAAGCTCGGCCAATTGGCCGAGTTCCTCGGCGCCACGCTACGTGGCGACCCGGAGAAAGAAATTACTGGGCTAGCCACTTTGCAAGAGGCTGGCCCAGCTCAGTTGAGCTTTCTCGCAAACCCTCAATACCGTAAGTACCTGGCAGATAGTCAGGCCGCAGCTCTGTTACTGAAGGCTGCTGATGCTGAAGGTTTTGCCGGTAATGCGCTGATGGTGCCTGATCCGTATCTGGCCTACGCGCGTGTTTCCCACCTGTTCGATCCAAAGCCGAAAGCGGCTGCCGGCATTCACCCGACAGCCGTTGTGGCCGAGGACGCGGTGGTTGACCCGGCTGCGAGTATTGGTGCCTTTGCGGTGATCGAAAGCGCGGCACGTATTGCTGCGGGTGTGACCATCGGTGCGCATTGCTTCATCGGTGCCCGTTGCGAAATTGGCGAAGGCGGCTGGCTGGCCCCGCGGGTCACGCTGTATCACGACGTGCGCATCGGCAAGCGTGTGGTCATTCAGTCAGGTGCCGTGCTCGGCGGCGAAGGTTTCGGTTTTGCCAATGAGAAAGGTGTCTGGCAGAAAATTGCCCAGATCGGTGGTGTGTTGGTCGGTGACGATGTGGAGATTGGCGTGAATACCGCTATCGACCGCGGCGCATTGGCCGATACCGTTCTCGGTAATGGTGTGAAGCTCGACAACCAGATCCAGATCGCCCACAACGTTCAGGTCGGTGATCACACCGCCATGGCCGCCTGCGTCGGGATCTCCGGCAGCACCAAAATCGGCAAGCATTGCATGCTCGCTGGCGGTGTAGGGCTGGTGGGGCATATCGAAATTTGCGACAACGTTTTCATCACCGGGATGACCATGGTGACCCACTCGATTACCGAAAAGGGTTCCTATTCTTCCGGTACGGCAATGCAGCCAGCAGCCGAATGGCGCAAAAGCGCGGCTCGCATCCGTCAGCTCGATGACATCGCGCGGCGCCTGCGACAGCTGGAAAAGCGTGTAGGGGAAGTGACCCCTGACGGTAATGCTTCATCAGATGGCTGATACCATTTCCATATCAAGTGTGCACAGCCGTTAGACGGCCTGCTTGATTTGCTAGAGGGGCGTGTGTCAGTCGCGCGCTCCCAATCTTTACATAGGCTTCCCCCCGAAATGATGGACATCAACGAGATTCGCGAATACCTGCCTCACCGTTACCCGTTCCTGCTGGTGGACCGGGTAGTGGAGCTGGATGTTGAAGGCAAGCGCATTCGCGCCTACAAGAATGTCAGCATCAACGAACCGTTCTTCAATGGTCACTTCCCTGCGCATCCAATCATGCCGGGCGTATTGATCATCGAGGCAATGGCTCAGGCTGCCGGGATCCTTGGTTTCAAAATGCTCGACGTGAAACCGGCTGACGGCACGCTCTATTACTTCGTCGGGTCCGACAAGCTGCGCTTCCGCCAGCCGGTTTTGCCGGGCGATCAGCTGATCCTTGAGGCCAAGTTCATCAGCTGCAAGCGTCAGATCTGGAAGTTCGAGTGCCAGGCTTCGGTCGATGGCAAGCCTGTCTGCTCGGCTGAAATCATCTGTGCGGAACGCAAGCTATGAGTTTGATTGACCCTCGTGCAATCATCGATCCGACAGCCGTTCTGGCTGACGGCGTCGAGGTCGGCCCGTGGTCGATCGTCGGCGCAGGTGTGGAAATCGGCGAGGGGACAGTCATCGGGCCACACGTGATTCTCAAGGGCCCGACCCGAATCGGTAAGCACAATCGCATCTACCAGTTTTCCTCGGTGGGCGAAGACACACCCGACCTGAAGTACAAGGGCGAGGAAACCCGCCTGGTGATCGGTGACCATAACGTCATCCGTGAAGGCGTGACGATTCACCGTGGCACCATCCAGGACCGCTCGGAAACGACCCTGGGCGACCACAATCTGATCATGGCCTATGCCCACATAGGCCACGACAGCGTTATCGGCAACCATTGCATCCTGGTGAACAACACCGCACTGGCGGGCCATGTGCATGTGGAAGACTGGGCGATCCTTTCCGGTTTTACCCTGGTTCACCAGTATTGCCACATTGGCGCCCACAGCTTTTCAGGTATGGGTACAGCGATCGGCAAGGATGTTCCTGCGTATGTCACGGTGTTCGGCAACCCTGCCGAAGCCCGGAGCATGAACTTCGAGGGCATGCGCCGTCGGGGCTTCAGCGAAGATGCGATCCACGCGCTGCGTCGTGCCTACAAGGTGGTGTACCGCCAGGGCCTGACCGTGGAGCAGGCGCTCGCCGAACTGGCGGAGCCTTCTGCGCAGTTCCCGGAAGTAGCGGTGTTCCGTGACTCCATCCAGTCTTCGACCCGCGGCATCACCCGCTAACCATGGCCAATCTGCGTATTGCGCTGGTAGCGGGTGAGGCTTCCGGTGACATTCTGGGTGCGGGTCTCATGCGCGCGCTCAAGGCTCGCCACCCGGCGGTCGAGTTCATCGGTGTCGGTGGTCCGTTGATGCAGGCTGAAGGCCTGACCTCGTATTTTCCGATGGAGCGTCTGTCCGTCATGGGCCTGGTGGAAGTGCTGGGCCGATTGCGCGAGTTGCTGGCTCGGCGCAAGAAGCTGGTCGCCGACCTGATCGACGCGAAACCCGATGTATTCATCGGTATCGACGCGCCGGACTTCAACCTCAATATCGAACTCAAGCTGCGCCAGGCCGGGATCAAGACGGTGCATTACGTCAGCCCGTCGGTTTGGGCCTGGCGGCAGAAACGTGTGCTGAAGATTCGCGAAGGCTGCGACCTGATGCTCACGCTGTTCCCGTTCGAAGCCAGATTCTACGAAGAGAAAGGCGTGCCGGTGCGTTTCGTCGGCCATACCCTGGCCGATGCCATTCCACTGCAGGCCGATCGCGCTGCTGCGCGGGCCGAACTCGGTTTGCCTGACGGGCCGCTGGTGGCGTTGATGCCAGGCAGCCGTGGCGGTGAAGTTGGCCGGCTCGGTTCATTGTTTCTCGATACGGCGCAGCGCCTGCGGGCGTTGCGCCCGGGGGTGCGGTTTGTCATGCCGTGCGCCAGTGCGCAACGTCGCGCACAGCTCGAAGAACTGTTGGCCGGTCGCGATCTGCCGCTGACCCTGCTCGACGGTCAATCTCATCTGGCCCTGGCAGCGTGCGATGCGGTGTTGATTGCCTCCGGTACCGCGACGCTTGAAGCGTTGCTGTACAAGCGACCGATGGTGGTCGCCTATCGCCTGGCGCCGCTGACGTTCTGGATTCTCAAGCGAATGGTGAAAAGCCCCTACATTTCGTTGCCGAACCTGTTGGCCCAACGTCTGTTGGTGCCCGAGTTGTTGCAGGACGATGCCACGGTCGAAGCGCTGGCCCAGACCTTGTCGCCACTGATCGAGGATGGGGAAGAGCAGACCCGCGGTTTTGACGAGATTCACCGGACCCTGCGTCTGGATGCCTCCAACCAGGCTGCGGACGCAGTGCTGAACCTGATCGGCCAAGTAAAATGAGTAAAACGAATATGCAGATGGGGCTGGATTTCACCTTGGTCGCTGAAATCGAAGAGTTGGTTGCCGGTGTCGATGAGGTGGGTCGCGGTCCGCTCTGTGGTGCGGTGGTGACAGCGGCGGTGATCCTCGATCCGAACCGCCCGATCCTCGGCCTGAATGACTCGAAGAAACTCACCGAAGCCCGTCGCGAAAAGCTCTACGACGAAATCTGCGAAAAAGCCCTGAGCTGGTGCATCGCTCGCGCCGAAGTCGAAGAAATCGACGAACTGAATATCCTGCACGCCACCATGTTGGCCATGCAGCGCGCGGTCGCCGGGCTGCACGTTCAGCCGAAGCTGGCGATGATCGACGGCAATCGTTGCCCGAAACTGCCGATGCGCTCCGAAGCCGTGGTCAAGGGCGATAGCAAGGTTCCAGCCATCGCCGCCGCATCGATTCTGGCCAAGGTCAGCCGTGATCGTGAAATGGCCGCGTTCGAATTGATCTACCCGGGTTACGGCATCGGCGGGCACAAAGGCTACCCGACCCCCGTTCATCTGGAAGCGCTGGCACGGCTTGGGCCGACCCCGATTCACCGGCGTTCGTTTGCCCCGGTGCGGCTGGCGTATGAGGCACGGGAAGGTCTCATCGAGAGTTAGTCGCGAGGCTGATGTTTTACTCAAGGCCCGGTACAATCCGGGCCTTGTTGTTTTCATGACTTAACGCAGGATCACTATGCCGGCTTCATTCGTTCACCTACGCCTGCACACTGAATACTCCCTGGTCGACGGTCTGGTGCGGATCAAGCCGCTGGTCAAGACCCTGGTGGGCATGAACATGCCTGCCGTGGCGGTCACCGACCAGAACAACATGTGTTCCCTGGTCAAATTCTATAAAAACGCCATGGGTGCCGGGATCAAGCCGATCTGCGGCGCCGACCTGTGGCTGTCGAACAAGGATCCGGACAACCCCCTGAGCCGGATCAGCCTGCTGGTGATGAACGCCGAAGGCTATCGCAACCTCACCGAGCTGATTTCCCGCGGCTTTATCGATGGTCAGCGCAACGGCGCGATCATCATCGAGCGCGAATGGGTTGCTGAAGCCAACTCGGGCTTGATCATGCTGTCGGCGGCCAAAGAAGGCGAGATCGGCCAGGCCATGCTCAGCGGCAACCCCGCCGAGGCCGAAACCCTGGCCCGCGAATGGATGGACGTGTTTCCGGATCGTTTCTATCTGGAAATCCAGCGCACCAACCGCCCCAATGATGAAGAACAACTGCACGGCGCCGTGGCCCTGGCCGAGAAGCTCGGTGCGCCGCTGGTGGCGACCAACGACGTGCGCTTCATCAAGCAGGAAGACTTCGCTGCCCATGAAACCCGCGTCTGCATCGGTGAAGGCCGCGCCCTCGACGATCCGCGGCGCTCGAAGAATTACAGCGATCAGCAGTATCTCAAAAGCGCCGAGGAAATGGCCGAGCTGTTCAGCGACATTCCCGAAGCGCTGGAAAACACCGTCGAGATCGCCAAGCGCTGCAACATTGAAGTGAAGCTGGGCACGCACTTCCTGCCCAACTTCCCGATCCCTGATGGCATGACCATCGACGAATACTTCCGCAAGGTGTCCTTCGACGGCCTGGAAGAGCGCCTTGCCGTTCTGCTGCCCAAGGACACCACCGAAGACTACGAGGCCAAGCGCCAGGTCTATGTCGACCGGCTGAATTTCGAGCTGGATATCATCATCCAGATGGGGTTCCCCGGTTACTTCCTGATCGTGATGGACTTTATCCAGTGGGCCAAGAACAACGGCGTACCGGTGGGTCCTGGCCGTGGATCGGGTGCCGGGTCGCTGGTGGCCTATGTGCAGAAGATCACCGACCTCGACCCGCTGGAATATGACCTGCTGTTCGAACGATTCCTCAACCCGGAACGGGTATCCATGCCCGACTTCGACGTCGACTTCTGCATGGACGGTCGCGACCGGGTAATCGACTACGTAGCCGAGAAGTACGGCCGCAACGCCGTGAGCCAGATCATCACCTTCGGTTCCATGGCGGCAAAGGCCGTGGTCCGCGACGTGGCGCGGGTGCAGGGCAAGTCCTATGGCCTGGCGGATCGTCTGTCGAAGATGATTCCGTTCGAAGTCGGTATGACCCTGGAAAAGGCCTATGAGCAGGAAGAGATCCTGCGCGATTTCATCAAGGTCGATGAAGAGGCCGCAGAAATCTGGGAGATGGCCCGCAAGCTCGAAGGCGTTGTGCGTAACGTCGGCAAGCACGCCGGTGGTGTGGTAATCGCCCCGACCAAGCTGACCGACTTCTCGCCGATCTATTGCGACGAAGCCGGTGATGGCCTGGTAACCCAGTTCGACAAGGATGACGTCGAGGCGGCCGGCCTGGTGAAGTTCGACTTCCTCGGCCTGCGGACCCTGACGATCATCGACTGGGCGCTGAAAACGATCAACCGCGACCGTGCCAAGGTCAACGAACCGCCGCTGGATATCGCGTTCATCCCGCTGGATGACAAACCGACCTACACCTTGCTGCAAAAAGCCGAAACCACGGCGGTGTTCCAGCTTGAATCCCGGGGCATGAAGGAGCTGATCAAAAAGCTCAAGCCCGACTGCCTGGAAGACTTGATCGCACTGGTGGCACTGTTCCGTCCGGGCCCGTTGCAATCGGGCATGGTGGACGACTTCATCAACCGTAAGCACGGTCGCGCCGAGCTGGCGTATCCGCACTCGGACTACCAGTACGAAGGCCTCAAGCCGGTACTGGCACCGACTTACGGCATCATCCTGTACCAGGAACAGGTGATGCAGATTGCCCAGGTCATGGCCGGTTACACCCTCGGTGGTGCGGACATGCTGCGTCGAGCCATGGGTAAGAAAAAACCCGAGGAAATGGCCAAGCAGCGCGGTGGCTTCATTGAAGGTTGCGCCACCAACAACATCGACGCGGACCTCGCCGGTAACATTTTCGACCTGGTGGAAAAATTCGCCGGTTACGGCTTCAACAAATCCCACTCCGCCGCCTATGGCCTGGTGTCGTACCAGACCGCATGGCTGAAGGCGCACTACCCGGCGCCGTTCATGGCCGCGGTACTCTCTGCGGATATGCACAACACCGACAAGGTCGTGACCTTGATCGAAGAAGTGCGGACGATGAAGCTGCGTCTCGACGCGCCGGACGTGAACACCTCCGAATTCAAGTTCACGGTGAACGACGAAGGCCGGATCATTTACGGCCTGGGCGCCATCAAGGGCGTGGGTGAAGGCCCGGTCGAGGCGATCACCGAAGCGCGTCTGGCCGGTCCGTTCAAGGATCTGTTCGATTTCTGCGCACGGGTCGACCTCAAGCGAATCAACAAGCGCACCCTCGACGGTTTGATCCGCAGCGGCGCCCTGGATCGCCTCGGGCCGTATTTCCACGACGAGCAGAAAGCCTACCAGGCCAACATCGACCGCAATCGCGCGGTGCTGCTGACGGCCATGGAAGAGGCGATCAAGGCGGCCGAACAGACCGCGCGCACCCAGGACAGCGGTCACTCCGACCTGTTTGGCGGTCTGTTTGTCGAAGAAGACGCCGACGTCTACGCCAATCACCGAAAGGCCAAGGAACTGACCCTCAAGGAGCGCCTGAAGGGGGAGAAAGATACCCTCGGCCTGTACCTGACCGGTCACCCGATCGACGAGTACGAAGGTGAAATCCGTCGCTTCGCCCGCCAGCGCATCATCGACCTGAAACCGGCGCGTGATACCCAGACCGTTGCCGGGATGATCATCGCCTTGCGGGTGATGAAGAACAAAAAGGGCGACAAGATGGGGTTCATCACCCTCGACGACCGCTCCGGACGGATCGAGGCCTCGCTGTTTTCCGAGGCGTTCCATTCCGCGCAGTCACTGTTGCAGACCGACGCGATGGTGGTGGTCGAAGGCGAGGTCAGCAACGACGACTTCTCCGGTGGCCTGAAGTTGCGGGTCAAGCGGGTGATGAGCATGGAGGATGCGCGCACCAATCTGGCCGAAAGCCTGCGCCTGAAGTTGCATACCAAGGACCTCAAGGGCGATCAGCTACGCTGGCTGGGTGAACTGTTGAAGCGTCACCGCGGCGCGTGCCCGATCACCTTGGACTACACCAGCCCCGATGCGAAGGCGTTGTTGCAGTTCGGCGAAGGCTGGCGAATCGATCCGGCGGATGCGTTGATTCAAGCCCTGCGTGACCAGTTCGGGCGAGACAACGTCTTCCTCCAATACCGTTGACGGTCAGTGCTATCAGATTGCCCTGACCTTGACCTGAATTTTTAATCTCGACCTCAACGCGCCTGTCCCTTAAGGTAGGGCGCGAATAGACAACCGGCCGGCCCAAGAACCCTTGGGACTCGACCCAAGACGGACGCCTATGAACCCGAATTTTCTAGATTTCGAACAGCCGATCGCCGACCTGCAAGCCAAGATCGAAGAGTTGCGCTTGGTCGGTAATGACAATTCGCTGAATATCGGCGATGAGATCTCCCGCCTGCAGGACAAGAGCAAAACGCTGACCGAAGACATCTTCGGCAAGCTGACCAGCTGGCAGATCGCACGTCTGGCGCGTCACCCGAAACGTCCGTATACCCTGGACTACATCGAACACATCTTCACCGAGTTCGACGAACTGCACGGTGACCGTCACTTCTCGGACGACGCTGCCATCGTTGGCGGTATTGCCCGTCTGGACGACAAGCCGGTGATGATCATCGGTCACCAGAAAGGCCGTGAAGTGCGCGAGAAAGTTCGCCGCAATTTCGGCATGCCGCGTCCGGAAGGCTACCGCAAGGCTTGCCGCCTGATGGAAATGGCCGAACGTTTCAAAATGCCGATCCTGACCTTCATCGACACTCCGGGCGCTTACCCTGGCATTGACGCTGAAGAGCGCAACCAGAGCGAAGCGATTGCCTGGAACCTGCGAGTGATGGCCCGCCTGAAAACCCCAATCATCGCCACCGTGATCGGTGAGGGTGGTTCCGGTGGTGCGCTGGCGATCGGCGTCTGCGACCAGTTGAACATGCTGCAATACTCCACCTATGCGGTGATTTCGCCGGAAGGTTGCGCTTCGATTCTGTGGAAAACCTCCGAGAAGGCACCGGATGCCGCAGAAGCGATGGGCATCACCGCCGAGCGCCTCAAAGGCCTGGGCATCGTGGACAAGGTGATTGGAGAGCCACTGGGCGGCGCGCACCGCGACCCGGCCGCCGCAGCCGCATCGATCCGCGCCGAGCTGAGCTCGCAACTGGCGATGCTGAAGAAGTTCGATAACGACGCGCTGCTCAAGCGCCGCTACGATCGACTGATGAGCTACGGTCTCTAAGCCGTACACGCAGTGCCCATGTGGGAGCGGGCTTGCTCGCGATGAGGGTATGACAGTCGACGAATCTGTTGAATGTCAGGCCGCTATCGCGAGCAAGCTCGCTCCCACATTTGATTTATGCAAGGTGATGGATATGAGTCGGTCCAATATTGATCTGCCCGCCAGACTCTTGTTGAATCTTGCCTCGTGGCGCAATGCTGCGACCTGGCGCATCGCCTTCTCCGGCGGCCTCGACTCCACTGTCCTGCTGCACCTTCTGGCAACACTCTCCCAAACCGAATCCCTGCCGGCGCTCAACGCCATCCATGTGCATCACGGCCTTCAAGCCGTAGCCGATGCGTGGCCGGAACATTGTCGTGCCGTGTGCGCTGCGCTGGGCGTGCCGCTGCAAGTGGTTCGCGTGCAGGTGCAACCGGGTGCCAGCCTTGAATGTGCAGCCCGGGATGCGCGGTATCACGCCTTCACTGAAGCCCTTCAGGCCAACGAAGTGCTGCTGACGGCCCAGCACCGCGACGATCAGGCGGAAACGCTGTTGTTTCGCTTGTTGCGCGGAGCGGGCGTGCGCGGGTTGTCCGGGATGCCGCGTCAGCGCCCTTTGGGCAAGGGGCATTTGCTGCGGCCAATGCTTGATGTCACGCGAGCTGAGTTGGAGGCTTATGCCAGTACGCATGGCTTGAGCTGGGTCGAAGATCCCTCGAACCAGGATCGGCAGTACTCGCGCAATTACCTTAGGCATCAAGTCTTGCCCGTGCTGATCCAACGCTGGCCGCAAGCGGTGGCGACCATGGCCCGCAGCGCGACGCATTTGAGTGAGGCGCAGGGACTGCTCGAAGAACTGGCGGACATGGATTTGCGTGAGGCCAGCTCTGCCAGTGAGTTTGCCTGGCTGGGCTTGCGGTCGCTTGAGCTGGCGCCGCTTGCGCAATTGTCTGATGCCCGGCAGCGCAACGCCTTGAGTCATTGGCTCGAACCGCTGACCCGCTTGCCGGACACTGACCATTGGTCGGGTTGGGAGGATTTGCGCGATGCCACCGGCGATGCCTGCCCGGTGTGGCGGCTGGCCGATGGCGAACTGCATCGGGCGGGCGGACGGATCTGGTGGCTGTCCGGCCACTGGCTGAGGCCTCTGCCCGGCGCCGGGGTGTGGCTGGATCCGGCTTCACCGCTGGCTATCCCGGGCAACGGCGTGCTTTCGCTGACCGGGCAAATCCCCGATGGCCCGCTGCATATCCGCTATCGTGAAGGGGGAGAGGTCATGGCATTGCCAGGCCGCGGCCATAGGGACCTGAAACGTTTGCTCAATGAAAGTGCTGTACCGTCCTTCGTACGCGGCAGATTGCCGCTGCTCTACAAAGACGGGCAACTGCTGGCGGTAGCGAACCTCAAGGGGCTCGATGGTGGTGCACTCGGCGACTGGCATTTGCATTGGCAGCCACTGAACGAAGATCAAGGTTTGAGCTGAAAGGGGCTTTCCGGTAGACTACGCTCCCTTCTTGATACAACTTCTGTGGATTCGCCTGAATTGCAGGAGTTGCCGATTACCAAGCAGTCTTTGCTGGGCGATTCCAAAAAATGTGTAGCGAGCAACGAACCGGTGTTTCATTTTCCGGTCTGTCCCAACGCGGCGGTTTTTTCGAAAGGTGCACTGTGATTAATGCAGGTGATCGGGGGCTTCGGCCTTCCTTCGCTTTCCCCGGCGGCTCGGACCGCTTTAACGCAGACTTCTAGGGTTTTTCATGACGCGCTACATATTCGTCACGGGCGGTGTTGTTTCTTCATTGGGGAAAGGCATTGCATCGGCATCATTGGCGGCCATCCTGGAGGCGCGGGGACTTAAGGTCACCATGCTGAAGCTGGACCCGTACATCAACGTCGACCCGGGCACGATGAGCCCGTTCCAGCACGGTGAAGTGTTCGTCACTCACGACGGCGCCGAGACCGACCTGGACCTGGGTCACTACGAGCGGTTCATCCGCACGACCATGACCCAGAACAACAACTTCACCACGGGCCGTGTCTACGAACACGTCCTGCGCAAGGAGCGCCGTGGTGACTACCTGGGTGCAACCATCCAGGTGATCCCGCACATCACCGACGAAATCAAGCGTCGCATCATCAAGGGGGCCGGCGACGCTGACGTGGCAATGGTCGAAATCGGTGGCACCGTGGGTGACATCGAGTCGCAACCGTTCCTGGAGGCGATCCGCCAACTGCGTTTCGAAGTCGGCGCCAAGCGCGCGATGCTGATGCACCTGACACTGGTGCCGTACATCGCCACTGCCGGCGAAACCAAGACCAAGCCTACCCAGCACTCGGTAAAGGAACTGCGTTCCATCGGCCTGCAACCAGACGTGCTGGTCTGCCGCTCCGACCACCCGATCGATGTGTCGTCGCGTCGCAAGATCGCGCAGTTCACCAATGTCGAAGAACGTGCGGTAATCGCGCTGGAAGACGCCGATACCATCTACAAGATCCCGGGTATCCTGCACTCCCAGGGCCTGGACGATTTCGTCGTCGAGCGTTTCGGCCTGCAATGCGGCGGTGCCGATCTGTCCGAGTGGGAAGCCGTGGTCGACGCCAAGCTCAACCCTGAGCACGAAGTCACCATCGCCATGGTCGGCAAGTACATGGAGCTGCTGGACGCCTACAAGTCGCTGATCGAAGCGATGAGTCACGCGGGCATCAGCAACCGTACCAAGGTCAACCTGCGCTACATCGATTCCGAAGACATCGAGAACCAGGGTACCGCGCTGCTCGAAGGCGTCGATGCCATCCTGGTACCGGGCGGCTTCGGTCTGCGTGGCGTTGAAGGCAAGATCACTGCCGTTCAATACGCTCGCGAAAACAAGGTTCCGTACCTGGGTATCTGCCTGGGCATGCAAGTGGCCGTTATCGAGTTCGCACGTAACGTGATGGGCTGGAAAGACGCCAACTCCACCGAGTTCGATCGTGCAAGCGGTCACCCGGTCGTGGGCCTGATCACCGAGTGGGAAGATGCCACCGGCGCCGTCGAAACCCGTACCGAAACCTCCGATCTGGGCGGCACCATGCGCCTGGGCGCGCAGGATTGCCTGCTGGAGCCGGGTTCCCTGGTCCACGGTTGCTACGGCAAGGACGTGATTGTCGAACGTCATCGTCATCGCTACGAAGTGAACAACAACCTGCTGCCGCAAATCATGGAAGCCGGTTTGAAAATCTCCGGTCGTTCCGGTGATGGCGCACTGGTTGAAGTGGTTGAAGCTCCGGATCACCCATGGTTCGTCGCTTGCCAGTTCCACCCTGAGTTCACCTCGACGCCACGCGACGGTCACCCGCTGTTCAGCGGTTTCGTCAAGGCCGCGTTGGCTCAACACCAGAAGAAGGCGTAACCCCGATGGCACAGAAGATCATCCGCGTCGGCGACATCGAGATTGCCAACGACAAGCCCATGGTGCTGTTCGGCGGCATGAACGTGCTGGAAAGCCGTGACATGGCCATGCAGGTTTGCGAAGAGTATGTGAAGGTCACCGAGAAGCTCGGTATCCCTTACGTGTTCAAGGCCAGTTTCGACAAGGCCAACCGGTCTTCTGTGACCTCCTATCGTGGTCCTGGCCTGGAAGAAGGCATGCGCATCTTCCAGGACATCAAGCAAGCCTTCGGCGTGCCGATCATCACCGACGTCCACGAGCCTGACCAGGCCGCGGTCGTCGCTGAAGTCTGCGACATCATCCAGTTGCCGGCATTCCTGTCGCGCCAGACCGACCTCGTGGTCGCGATGGCCAAAACGGGCGCCGTGATCAACATCAAGAAAGCCCAGTTCCTCGCCCCCCAGGAAATGAAGCACATCCTGAACAAGTGCGTGGAAGCGGGTAACGATCAGTTGATCCTCTGCGAGCGTGGTTCGAGCTTCGGCTACAACAACCTCGTCGTCGACATGCTCGGCTTCGGCATCATGAAGCAGTTCGAATACCCGGTGTTCTTCGATGTGACCCACGCGCTGCAAATGCCTGGTGGTCGCTCCGATTCCGCCGGCGGTCGTCGCGCCCAGGTCACCGACCTGGCAAAAGCCGGTATGAGCCAGTCGCTGGCCGGCCTGTTCCTGGAAGCCCACCCGGATCCGGACAACGCCAAGTGCGACGGTCCTTGCGCCTTGCGCCTGGACAAACTGGAGCCATTCCTGGCCCAGCTCAAAGCTTTGGACGAACTGGTGAAGAGTTTTCCGACGGTAGAAACCGCGTAATCCTCAATTCTCCGGTAAAGTACCGCACGATTTAACGCTCAGGCCCTCGGGCCTGAGCCTTGTCGTCTGCAAGACTGCCCGCTGCACCTCACTTGCCGACGATCAAAGATTTCCTACAGCTGCGTCGTTTTCGTCAACTTTGGAGTGTTTACAACAATGGCTAAAATCGTCGACATCAAAGGTCGTGAAGTTCTCGACTCCCGTGGCAATCCCACCGTGGAAGCGGACGTGCTTCTCGACAACGGCATCATCGGCAGTGCCTGCGCGCCGTCCGGTGCTTCCACTGGCTCGCGTGAGGCGCTCGAGCTGCGCGATGGCGACAAGAGCCGTTACCTGGGCAAGGGCGTTCTGAAGGCCGTAGCCAACATCAACGGTCCGATCCGCGACCTGTTGAAAGGCATGGACCCAAGCGACCAGAAAGCGCTCGATCTGGCAATGATCAAGCTCGACGGTACTGAAAACAAAGGTTCCCTGGGCGCCAACGCGATCCTCGCCGTTTCCCTGGCCGCGGCCAAGGCAGCAGCGCAGGACCAGGACCTGCCGCTGTACGCTCACATCGCCAACCTGAACGGCACCCCGGGTGTCTACTCGATGCCGGTTCCGATGATGAACATCATCAACGGCGGCGAGCACGCCGATAACAACGTCGACATCCAGGAATTCATGGTTCAGCCGGTTGGCGCCAAGTCTTTCTCGGAAGGTCTGCGCATGGGCACCGAGATTTTCCACCACCTCAAAGCCGTGCTGAAGGCCCGTGGCCTGAGCACTGCCGTCGGTGACGAAGGTGGTTTCGCGCCGAACCTGGCCTCCAACGAAGACGCTTTGAAAGTGATTTCCGAAGCTGTGGCCAACGCCGGTTACAAGCTGGGCACCGACGTGACCCTGGCCCTGGACTGCGCAGCCAGCGAATTCTACGAAGACGGCAAGTACAACCTGTCCGGCGAAGGCCAGGTGTTCACCGCCGAAGGTTTCGCTGACTACCTCAAAGGCCTGACCGAGCGTTACCCGATCATCTCCATCGAAGATGGCCTGGACGAGTCCGACTGGGCTGGCTGGAAGATCCTCACCGACAAGATCGGCGAGAAGACTCAGCTGGTAGGCGACGACCTGTTCGTTACCAACACCAAGATCCTGAAAGAAGGCATCGACAAGAAGATCGCCAACTCGATCCTGATCAAGTTCAACCAGATCGGCACCCTGACCGAAACCCTGGAAGCCATCCAGATGGCCAAGGCTGCCGGTTACACCGCAGTGATCTCGCACCGCTCCGGCGAAACCGAAGACTCGACCATTGCCGACCTGGCCGTGGGCACCTCGGCTGGCCAGATCAAGACCGGCTCCCTGTGCCGTTCCGACCGCGTTTCCAAGTACAACCAACTGCTGCGTATCGAAGAGCAGTTGAACGGCAAAGCCAAGTACAACGGTCGCGGCGAGTTCCGCGGTTAAGCGGTAACTGGTAAAAAGACACCGGATTGTGTCGGAAAAATCGCTACAGCGACGTTTTTGCCACTAATCTGATGCCTTATATGCACAAGCCTGGTTCTTCCAGGCTTCGTGCTATCAGAAGCTTCACGTTTGGCATGGCTGTCTTTTTTCACTGGATACCTGATATTCGATGCGCAGTCCCAATTGGTTGTTCCTCATCCTGCTTTTGTTGCTGGCTGGCCTGCAGTACCGCCTGTGGGTGGGAAATGGCAGTCTGGCGCAAGTGGCCGAGTTGACTCAGCAGATTGCGGATCAGCAGGCTGAGAACCAGGCATTGCTGGAACGCAACCGGGTGATGGACGCCGAGGTCAGTGAGTTGAAAAAGGGCATGGAGACCGTCGAAGAACGGGCTCGCCATGAGTTGGGTATGGTCAAGGACGGTGAAACCCTTTACCAGTTGGCCCAATGATTAATTCGTTACCGGCCTTCTGGGCCGTGATTCCTGCCGCGGGCGTCGGTGCCCGTATGGCTGCGGACCGTCCCAAGCAGTATCTGCAACTGGGCGGGCGCACTATTCTCGAACACAGCCTTGGCTGTTTCCTTGATCATCCATGCCTGAAAGGTTTGGTGGTCAGTGTTGCTGTAGACGATCCTTATTGGCCGAACCTGGCGTGTGCCAGTGATCCGCGTATTGCCCGGGTCGAGGGCGGCTCGGAGCGTTCCGGGTCGGTGCTCAATGCCTTGCTGCACCTGCATGCGCAGGGCGCTGATGATGAGGATTGGGTACTGGTTCACGATGCCGCACGGCCGAACCTCAGCCGTGACGATCTGGACAAATTGCTGGCTGAACTGGCTGACGATCCTGTCGGCGGGCTGCTGGCGGTTCCGGCGCGGGATACGCTCAAGCGGGTCGACAAGCACGGTCGTGTGGTCGAAACCGTGGATCGCAGTGTGATCTGGCAGGCCTACACGCCGCAGATGTTCCGCCTTGGGGCGCTGCATCGCGCACTGGCTGACAGCCTGGTGGCTGATGCTGTTGTGACCGACGAAGCGTCGGCGATGGAGTGGGCCGGTTCGGCGCCGCGCCTGGTCGAAGGGCGAGCCGACAACCTCAAGGTCACGCGTCCCGAGGACCTTGAGTGGTTGCGGCTGCGTTGGGCCAATCGTCACTGATTGATTTGGGTTCAGTGTTGTCCCCAATCGCGAGCAAGCTCGCTCCCACAGGGTTTGCTGGCGTTTGCAAGATTTGCGTTCGACCCCGCCCACTGTGGGAGCGAGCTTGCTCGCGATAGCGGTAGTCTGGGCACCGGCATCTTGCTGACACGCCAGCTAGCTTCGGTATTCCGGCCTTTCAGCCAATCCCTCTTTTAAAAAATCCACCAACTTGCGCACCTTCGGCGACAGATGCCGCTGCTGCGGATACAGCGCCCAAACCGCCGTGTTCGGCGGTTGATGCGCCTCCAGTAACGAAATCAACGCGCCGCTATTCAAATGTTCCAGCACGTAATAGTCCGGCAACTGACACAGCCCTACGCCTTGTAGCGCAGCATCCAGTACGGCTTGCCCACTGTTGCAGCGCCAGTTTCCTTGCACCCTTTGCGAAAACTCCCTCCCGTTCTGTTCAAGTTGCCAGAGGTCCGAGCTGCCGATGAGGCAGTTGTGGCGACTCAGCTCCGACAGGCTGTGCGGGCGACCGTAGCGTTCAATGTAGGAGGGTGATGCACAGAGAAACATGCGTCGCGGCGCGAGGCGGGTGGCGACCAGTCGTGAGTCCTGCAAGCGCCCGAGGCGAATCGCCAGGTCGAGGCCTTCGTGCACCAGGTCAAGCTGGCGATTGCTCAGTTCGATGTCGATCCGCAGTTGCGGATACAGCCCCATGAAGCGGGTCACCAGCGGCACGATGAAGCGCTCGCCGTAAGCCACGGCGCAGGTCATGCGCAGCATGCCCTTGGGTTCGCTGGTCAAATCGCCCACCGCGCGCAACGCCTCTTCGCGGCCATCCTGCAAGCGCTGACAATGTTGCAGGAAGGTTTGCCCGGCCTCGGTCAGCGTGACCCGGCGGGTGCTGCGGTAGAGCAGGCGGGTTTGCAGGCGCTCTTCGAGGCGTACGATTTGTCGACTGATATGGGAGGAAGAAACCCCCAGGCGTTGCGCGGCAGCGGTGAACTGGCTGCATTCGGCAACGGCGACAAACTCGTCGATCCCTTCCCAGCGATTTTCGGACATCAATGATTATCCCTGTATGGCAATAATATTTTGCATTTGCATCGATTATTCATCGTTGAGCCATGTATTACACTCCTTGTCTCGTTTTAATTCACTGGAGAATCACCATGATCAAGTCGCGCGCCGCCGTTGCCTTCGAGGCCAAGAAGCCCCTCGAAATCGTTGAAGTCGATGTCGCCATGCCCAAGGCCGGCGAAGTCTTGCTGCGTGTGGTGGCCTCCGGTGTTTGCCATACCGATGCCTACACACTGTCCGGCGCTGATCCGGAAGGCATCTTCCCGTCGATCCTCGGCCATGAAGGTGGTGCGATCGTGGAAGCGATCGGCGAGGGCGTGACCTCCGTTGCAGTCGGTGATCATGTGATCCCGCTGTACACCCCGGAATGCCGCCAGTGCAAATTCTGCCTGTCGGGAAAAACCAACCTCTGCCAGGCGATTCGCGCGACCCAGGGCAAAGGCTTGATGCCCGACGGTACTTCGCGTTTTTCCTACAAGGGCGAAACGATTTTCCACTACATGGGTACTTCCACGTTCTCCGAGTACACCGTGCTTCCGGAGATTTCCGTTGCGAAAATCGCCAAGGAAGCGCCACTGGAAAAAGTCTGCCTGCTGGGCTGCGGTGTCACTACCGGTATCGGTGCAGTGCTCAACACCGCCAAGGTGAAACCGGGTGATACGGTCGCCATTTTCGGTCTTGGCGGCATCGGTCTGTCGGCTGTTATCGGCGCCGTAAAAGCCAAGGCTGCCCGCATCATCGCCATCGACATCAACCCGGCCAAATTCGAGATTGCCAAGCAGCTGGGTGCAACCGACTGCGTGAACCCGAAAGACTTCGATCGTCCGATCCAGGAAGTCATCGTCGACATGACCGATGGCGGCGTGGATTTTTCCTTCGAGTGCATCGGTAACGTGCAACTGATGCGCGCCGCACTGGAGTGCTGCCACAAGGGTTGGGGGGAGTCGGTGATCATCGGCGTTGCCGGTGCCGGCCAGGAAATCTCGACCCGTCCGTTCCAGTTGGTCACCGGTCGCGTCTGGCGCGGTTCGGCGTTCGGCGGCGTGCGCGGTCGTACCGAGTTGCCAAGCTATGTGGAAATGGCCGAAACCGGCGAGATTCCGCTGGATACCTTCATCACCCACACCATGGGCCTGGAAGATATCAACAAGGCGTTTGACCTGATGCACGAAGGGAAAAGCATTCGCTCCGTCATCCATTTCTGAGGTCCGCCATGAGCCTGGAAAACATCTCCTGCCAGAAAAGCTTCGGCGGCTGGCACAAACGCTATCGCCATCGCTCGGAAGTGCTCGGCTGCGACATGGTGTTCGCCGTCTACCTGCCGCCGCAAGCGGAGCAGGGCGGCAAGCTGCCGGTGTTGTACTGGTTGTCCGGCCTGACCTGCACCGACGAGAACTTCATGCAGAAGGCCGGCGCCATGCGCATGGCCGCGGAGCTCGGTCTGATCATCGTCGCACCGGACACCAGCCCTCGCGGTCCTGAAGTGCCGGGCGATCCGGATGGCGCCTGGGACTTTGGCCTCGGCGCCGGGTTTTACCTGAATGCCACTCAGGAGCCTTGGTCGCGTCACTATCGGATGCATGACTATGTCGTGCAGGAATTGCCGACATTGGTCGAAGCCCATTTCCCGGCGTCGGACAGGCGCGGTATCAGTGGCCATTCCATGGGCGGCCACGGTGCGCTGGTCTGCGCCTTGCGCAATCCGGGGCGCTATCTGTCGGTGTCGGCGTTCTCGCCAATCAACAACCCGATGGATTGCCCGTGGGGGCAGAAAGCCTTTTCCCGCTATCTGGGAGAGGACCGTTCGAAATGGCGCGAATGGGATGCCTGCGCGTTGATTGCCGAGGTCGATGAAAAGCTGCCGCTGTTGGTCGACCAAGGTGATCGCGACGACTTCCTCGCCAACCAGCTCAAGCCGGAAGCCTTGCAGCAGGCGGCCAAACTGGCCGGTCACCCGCTGACGTTGCGCCTGCAACCGGGCTATGACCACAGCTATTTCTTCATTGCCAGTTTCATCGATGAGCACTTGCGGCATCACGCGCATGCTCTGGTTGGCTAATGCAGGTAGAATCACGCCCTGACAAAAATCGGGGCGTTTTTTTATGCGTATTGGCCACGGCTATGATGTGCACCGTTTCGCTGAAGGCGATTTCATCACTCTGGGCGGTGTGCGCATTGCACACAGCTTCGGGCTGCTCGCCCACTCTGACGGTGACGTCCTCTTGCACGCCTTGAGCGATGCCTTGCTCGGCGCCGCGGCGCTGGGCGACATCGG
Organism: Pseudomonas sp. GW823-FHT06E10; assembly: GCF_058794995.1. Lineage (NCBI taxonomy): Bacteria > Pseudomonadati > Pseudomonadota > Gammaproteobacteria > Pseudomonadales > Pseudomonadaceae > Pseudomonas > Pseudomonas sp. GW823-FHT06E10. The sequence continues at coordinate 147,061 of NZ_JBXAHJ010000006.1, forward strand.
CAAGCATTTCCCGGATACCGACCCGCAATTCAAGGGCGCCGACAGCCGTGCGCTGTTGCGTCACGTCGTCGCACTGGTCCATGCCAAAGGCTGGAAAGTCGGCAACGTCGATAACACCATCGTCGCCCAGGCGCCGAAAATGGCCCCGCATATCGAATCGATGCGCGCGCTGATTGCCGCGGATCTTCAAGTAGAGTTGGATCAAGTGAACGTGAAAGCTACCACCACCGAAAAGCTCGGCTTTGTCGGTCGCGAAGAAGGCATTGCCGTGCACTCCGTTGCCTTGTTGCTGCGCGCATGAACGAACTGCAATTGCTCGGCCCGCGGGCTTACGGTGAGGCCCTCGGCACGGCGGTCCTGAAAGCGATCGCCGAAGATTTCCAGGTCGACGAAGTCCTCGACATTCCCCTCAGTGGCGAAGGCGAACACCTGTGGATCTGGGTGGAAAAGCGTGGTCTGAATACTGAAGAAGCGGCGCGACGGATTGCCAAGGCTGCCGGCGTGCCATTGCGCACCGTCAGTTATGCCGGGCTCAAGGACCGTCAGGCGTTGACTCGCCAGTGGTTCAGCGTGCAACTGCCGGGCAAGGCCGACCCTGATCTGTCGGCCGCGGAAAACGATACGCTGAAGATCCTCAAGACCGCCCGCCACAAGCGCAAACTGCAACGCGGTGCCCACTCGGCCAACGGCTTCACTTTGCGCCTCACCCAGTTCGCTGGCGACAAGGCTGCTATCGAAGAACGCCTGCAACTGATCGTTAAACACGGCATCCCTAACTATTTCGGCGCACAGCGCTTCGGCCATGACGGCGGCAACGTCGTCGATGCTCGCGCCTGGGCCGCGCGCAAGGCCTTGCCGGAGCAGCGCAACGTACGTTCGCGTCTGCTCTCGACCGCCCGCAGTTTTCTGTTCAACCAGGTGTTGGCCGCACGTGTCGCCGATGGTACCTGGCAGCGTGCCCAGGTCGGTGACCTGCTGGCGTTCACCGACAGCCGCAGCTTTTTCCCGGCAGGCGAAGCCGAGTGCAGCGACCCGCGCCTGGCGATTCTCGATCTGCACCCGACCGGCCCGCAGTGGGGCGAAGGTGACTCGCCGGCCACGGGCGTTGTCCATGAACTGGAGCAGGCAATCGCCGCGCGCGAAGCAGACCTTCGCGATTGGTTGATTAACGCCGGTATGAGCCACGAACGTCGCATCCTGCGGCTGCCCATTGGCGGGTTGACGTGGCATTATCCCGAGCCTGACATTCTGCAACTGGAATTCGTCCTGCCGGCCGGATGCTTCGCCACCGTATTGGTGCGCGAGCTTGTTGATCTGGTGCCGGTGGGGCAGACGGACAGCCCATGCGTATTCTGATTTCTAACGACGATGGGGTAACAGCACCCGGTCTCGCCGCGCTTTATGCTGCGCTGGCGGATTACACCGAGTGCGTGGTTATCGCCCCGGACCAGGACAAGAGCGGCGCCAGCAGTTCGCTGACGCTCGACCGTCCGTTGCACCCGCAAACCCTGGCCAACGGCTTTATCAGCCTCAACGGCACGCCGACCGATTGTGTGCACCTGGGCCTCAACGGCCTGCTGGAGCGCGAAGCGGACATGGTGGTTTCCGGAATAAACCTGGGTGCGAACCTGGGGGACGATGTCCTGTATTCCGGCACGGTGGCGGCGGCCCTCGAGGGGCGATTTCTGAATCACCCCTCGTTTGCCTTTTCGCTGGTCTCACGCCAGGTAGAGAACCTTCCCACAGCTGCCCATTTCGCGCGCAAACTGGTTGAAGCCCATGCTGACCTGGATCTGCCACCGCGTACGGTACTGAACGTGAACATTCCCAATTTGCCGCTGGACCGCATCCGCGGTATCCAGCTGACCCGCCTGGGCCATCGCGCCCGAGCCGCGGCACCGATGAAAGTGGTGGATCCGCGGGGCAAGTCCGGTTACTGGATCGCGGCGGCCGGGGATGCCGAAGACGGTGGCCCGGGTACCGATTTCCATGCAGTGATGCAGGGTTATGTTTCGATCACGCCGCTGCAACTGGATCGCACCTTCAATGATGCCTTCAGAAGTCTGGACGGCTGGCTGGAGGGGCTGCGCTGATGGGTCGCGAACAAGACGATATGCTGCGTCGCGGCATCGGCATGACCTCCCAGCGAACCCGGGAGCGGCTGATCCAGCGCCTGTACGAAGAAGGCATCTCCAACGCCAGGGTACTGGAGGTCATTCGCCGGACCCCGCGCCACCTGTTCGTCGACGAAGCGCTGGCGCACCGTGCCTATGAAGACACCGCGCTGCCGATTGGCAACAACCAGACCATCTCCCAGCCTTATATGGTGGCGCGCATGAGCGAGCTGCTGCTGGAGGCCGGTCCGCTCGACAAGGTGCTGGAGATCGGCACCGGGTCGGGCTATCAGACGGCGGTGCTGTCGCAACTGGTCGAGCGTGTGTTCTCGGTCGAGCGCATCAAGGTTCTGCAGGATCGGGCAAAGGAACGCCTGGTCGAACTGAATCTGCGCAACGTGGTGTTCCGCTGGGGCGATGGCTGGGAGGGCTGGCCGGCACTGGCACCATACAACGGGATTATCGTCACCGCAGTGGCAACCGACGTGCCCCAGGCATTGCTTGACCAGTTGGCACCGGGAGGCCGAATGGTGATCCCGGTCGGGGCCGGCGAAGTCCAGCAATTGATGCTGATCATCCGCGAGGAACAAGGTTTTTCGAGGCATGTCCTGGGGGCTGTGCGCTTCGTGCCACTGCTCAATGGGCCACTGGCCTGAGCATTTGTTTCGGCACGCTGAATTCTCTTCGATTGCCTTTGTCTTACAGCGGCATCGTTGTGTTAAACGGGATTCATCGTCAGGCAGCAAACGTGTGCGCGGCACCGATTCGCCACATTAAAGGTAAAGCGTGCACGGCCCGTTATACTTGCGACAGTTCATGCCGGACTCCGGCATTTCACATTTTCAGCCACCACAGAGGGAGCGGCGGGTGAGTCTCACAGTCATTGCGCAGCGTATGAGTAAAACGAGCTTTCAGCGCCTGGTGACTGGCCTTGTCTTGAGCACTTTGCTGGTCGGTTGTTCCAGCAACAAGTCCAGCGATGTTCGTGTCGTGGACCGTAACAATGCCGCGGCTCAGCGTCCAGCCGTGACCACCGGGCAATACATTGTTCGGCCCAAGGACACCCTGTTCTCCATCGCCTTCCGTTACGGCTGGGACTACAAGGCCCTGGCGGCACGCAACAACATTCCTGCGCCTTACACCATCCGTCCGGGTCAGACGATTCGCTTTGATGGTCGTACCAGTTCAACGTCGACGGCGGTGGTCAGCTCGTCCAGTTCAACACCTTCGTCGTCGAGTAAAACCACGGTCATCCGTCGTTCGGCAAACGGTACGACCACCAGCACAACGACGGTTGTACCGTCCGTCGCGAGCAAGCCAGCCCCTGCTCCTTTGCCACCTCCCGGGCCAGCCCCGACCGGCTGGGGATGGCCATCTAATGGCATTCTGATTGGAAAATTCTCTTCAAACGGTAGTTTGAATAAAGGAATTGATATCGCCGGAGATTTGGGACAGCCTGTTTTAGCTGCGTCTGATGGGACGGTGGTATACGCCGGGAGTGGCTTAAGGGGCTACGGCGAATTAGTGATCATCAAGCACAGTGAAACCTACGTCAGTGCCTACGGACATAACCGCAGGCTGTTGGTTCGGGAGGGGCAGCAGGTCAAGGTCGGACAGACAATTGCCGAAATGGGGTCAACGGGTACAGACCGGGTGAAACTGCATTTTGAGATTCGCCGCCAAGGTAAACCTGTAGATCCGCTGCAATTCCTGCCACGCCGTTGATCGCTACCAGCCTGTTCCGTCGCGTAGAGGGGACAGGCTCCAGCGTTGCCAGGGAGAAAGGCGCCGCTTGAGCTTGAGGTCGAACTCACCAAAGGACTATAACAATGGCTCTCAGTAAAGAAGTGCCGGAGTTTGACATCGACGATGAGGTTCTCCTGATGGAGAGCAGCATCGATACGGATTCGATGTCGAATGATGAAGGGGCGGCTCCACCTTCCGTTCGTGCCAAATCCAAACACTCCGCATCCTTGAAACAGCACAAGTACATTGACTACACGCGGGCACTTGATGCCACGCAGTTGTATCTCAATGAAATTGGTTTCTCTCCCCTGCTATCACCCGAAGAAGAAGTTCATTTTGCGCGCCTGTCGCAAAGTGGCGATCCGGCCGGGCGCAAACGCATGATTGAAAGCAACCTGCGACTGGTGGTGAAAATCGCCCGACGCTACGTCAATCGTGGGCTGTCGCTGCTGGACCTGATCGAAGAGGGCAACCTCGGCTTGATCCGGGCGGTGGAGAAGTTCGATCCGGAACGCGGTTTCCGCTTCTCGACCTACGCGACCTGGTGGATTCGCCAGACCATCGAACGCGCAATCATGAATCAGACCCGGACCATCCGGCTGCCGATCCATGTGGTCAAGGAGCTGAACGTGTACCTGCGGGCCGCGCGGGAGCTGACGCAAAAACTCGACCATGAACCCTCACCCGAAGAAATCGCCAACCTGCTGGAAAAACCGGTGGGAGAGGTCAAGCGTATGCTAGGCCTTAACGAACGAGTTTCTTCGGTCGACGTCTCGCTGGGTCCGGATTCGGATAAAACCCTGCTGGACACCCTGACTGACGACCGACCAACCGATCCATGCGAACTGTTGCAGGACGACGACCTGTCCCAGAGCATCGATCAATGGCTCTCGGAACTGACCGACAAGCAACGCGAAGTGGTTGTACGCCGCTTCGGCCTGCGCGGCCATGAAAGCAGTACCCTTGAAGACGTCGGCCTGGAAATCGGCCTGACCCGGGAGCGGGTCAGACAGATTCAGGTGGAAGGCTTGAAGCGGCTGCGCGAGATCCTGGAAAAAAATGGTCTGTCGAGCGAGTCGCTGTTCCAATAAGGCACTCACTGCGATGGCATGAAAAACCCCGACTGGCTCGGGGTTTTTTATTGCCTGGCCAGGAGACCGAGTCCCCTCGGGATTTTGGTTTCGTGCTGTAAGCCTAGGCTTACTCTTGCGTAAGTGTTCGTTATTTTTACACCCCGGCAGTCGTCCATTCGGAGCGTCGACCGCTTATATATCTTTGATTTATATTAATATTTTTTAGTATTAATGATGCGTGACACCTGAATCTCGCGCCAAGGGCCGATTGATCCCGGAGGGGAACACTCTAGTATTGAGGTTGTGTCGACGGACAGACACGTCCTTCATGGATGAGGGATATGGATATCGCAGGACGCGATTCATCAGGACGATGAAAAGGAACACAGGGAATAGGGAAAAAATGTGGGCGGGTCAAACCGCCCCTTTTTTTGCCCGAAGAAAAGCAAAAAGGCCCTTGTGGGGCCTTTTTCGCGAACGCGGGGGTAATCAGCGTTCGAGGTCTGCGATCTTGCCTGGCTTGCCGTCCCATTCTGCGGAATCGGGCATTGGATCTTTGCGTTCGGTGATGTTTGGCCAGATATCGGCCAACTCAGCGTTCAGCTCGATGAAGTTTTCCATGCCGGCCGGAACTTCATCTTCAGAGAAGATAGCCACGGCAGGGCATTCAGGTTCGCACAGCGCGCAATCGATGCACTCATCCGGGTGGATCACCAGGAAATTCGGGCCTTCGTAAAAGCAGTCCACCGGACAGACTTCTACGCAGTCGGTGTACTTGCACTTGATGCAGTTGTCGGTGACGACGAAGGTCATTTCTAATTTTCTCCTCAGGCGCGGCTTGCTGCGCCCCTTCTCGTAGGGGTCGCCAGGTTCGGGAGCGATAGTCTGCTGGCCAGGCTATTAGCCAGCAGCATCCCAAACCGCGCGAGATTCTAACAGCTTGCAAGCCGCTGCGTTAGATCCGTGTCTTTAGTGTATAGAGCAATTCGAGAGCACGACGTGGCGTCATGTCGTCCAGGTCGAGCTTGGCCAGGTCATCCAGCACCGGGTGCGGCAGGCTGGCGAACAGGTCGCTTTGCTGCGGCGCGGCCGGTTTGCCTTTAGCCGGTGCCGGTGTTTCGTGGGGCAAGGCGGTGTCTTCCAGGCGACTCAGATGCTCGCGAGCACGGGTGATGACCTCGCTCGGTACGCCGGCCAGCTGCGCAACGGCCAGGCCATAACTCTGGCTGGCCGGCCCGGGCAGCACGTGGTGCAGGAACACGATGCGCTCGTTGTGCTCGGTGGCATTGAGGTGCACGTTGGCCACCAGCGGCTGGGCTTCCGGCAGGACGGTCAGTTCAAAGTAGTGGGTGGCGAACAGCGTGTAGGCACGCAGATGCGCCAGGCGCTCGGCCGCCGCCCATGCCAGGGACAGACCGTCGAAGGTGCTGGTGCCGCGCCCGACTTCGTCCATCAGCACCAGGCTGCGCTCGGTGGCGTTGTGCAGGATGTTCGCGGTTTCGCTCATTTCCACCATGAAGGTCGAACGCCCACCGGCCAGGTCATCGCTGGAGCCGATCCGGGTGAAGATGCGGTCGACCAGCGACAATTCGCAACTGGCCGCTGGCACGAAGCTGCCGATGTGCGCCAGGAGCACAATCAATGCGGTCTGACGCATGTAGGTGGATTTACCGCCCATGTTCGGACCGGTGATCACCAGCATGCGGGTGTTGTCGTCCAGGCTCAGGTCGTTGGCCACGAACGGCGTGGTCAGCACTTGTTCGACCACCGGGTGACGACCCTGGCTGATGCGCATGCACGGCTCGCTGACGAAGCGCGGGCAGTTCAGATCGAGGTTCAGTGCACGTTCGGCCAGGTTGCTCAAGACGTCCAGCTCGGCCAGGGCGCCGGCGGTGTCCTGCAACGGTGGCAGCTGGCTGATCAGATCTTCGAGCAACGCTTCGTACAGCATCTTCTCGCGGGCCAGGGCGCGACTCTTGGCTGACAGTGCCTTGTCTTCGAATGCCTTGAGTTCCGGCGTAATGAAGCGTTCGGCGCCTTTGAGCGTCTGGCGGCGAATATAGTCGGCCGGTGCCGATTCCGCCTGCTTGCTTGGCAGCTCGATGAAGTAACCGTGGATGCGGTTGTAACCAACCTTCAGATGCGACAGGCCGGTGCGGGCCTTTTCCCGTGCCTCGAGGTCGATCAGGAACTGTCCGGCGTTTTCGCTCAGCGACTGCAATTCGTCGAGTTCGCTGTCGTAGCCGGTTTTTAGCACGCCCCCGTCACGAATGACCGCGGGCGGGTTGTCGATGATGGCTTTTTCCAGCAGTGCCGCCAGTTCCGGGTAGGTGCTGGTGATGGTGGCGAGTTGCTGGAGGTGTGGGGCTTCGAGCTCCGTCATTGCCACTTGCAGTTCGGGCAGTGCGCCGAGGGCGTCACGCAAGCGGGCGAGGTCGCGGGGGCGGGCATTACGCAGGCCGATCCGCGCAAGAATCCGCTCGATGTCGCCGATTTCCTTGAGCTGCGGTTGCAGTCTTTCGAAGCGATAACCGTCGAGCAGGCAGGTGATCGAGCTCTGGCGTGCCAACAGCACCGTCAAGTCGCGCAATGGGCGATTCAGCCAGCGGGTCAGCAGGCGGCTGCCCATGGCGGTCTGGCAACGGTCCACCACCGATTGCAGGGTGTTGTCGCGGCCCCCGGCCAGGTTGGTGTCGAGCTCCAGGTTACGACGGCTGGCGCCATCGAGCACCACGGTGTCGTCCAGGCGTTCATGACGCAAGCTGCGCAAGTGGGGCAGGGCGGTGCGCTGGGTTTCCTTGGCGTAGGCCAGCAGGCAACCGGCGGCACCGATCGCCAGGGTCAGGTTTTCGCAGCCAAAGCCCTTGAGGTCCTGGGTCGAGAATTGCTGGCACAGGCTTTTGAGCGCCGAATCGCGCTCGAAATCCCACGGCGCACGGCGACGTACGCCGCGGCGTTTTTCCGCCGGCAAGTCCTTGGGCCAGTCATCCGGGATCAGCAACTCCACCGGGTTGACCCGCTCCAGTTCCGCCAGCAGGTTTTCCCAACCCTTGATCTCCAGCACGCTGAAGTTGCCGCTGGTGATGTCCAGCACTGCCAGGCCGAACAGGCGCTCATCGCCCAGGACGGCGGCGATCAGGTTGTCCCTGCGCTCGTCGAGCAGCGCCTCGTCACTCACTGTCCCAGGCGTGATGATGCGTACCACCTGCCGCTCCACCGGCCCTTTGCTGGTGGCCGGGTCGCCGACCTGCTCGCAGATCACCACCGATTCGCCAAGCTTCACCAGTTTTGCCAGGTAACCCTCGGCGGCGTGGTAAGGAATCCCGCACATCGGAATCGCCTGGCCAGCCGACTGCCCGCGGGCCGTCAGGGTGATGTCCAGCAACTTGGCGGCCTTCTTCGCGTCTTCATAGAAGATCTCGTAGAAGTCGCCCATGCGGTAGAACATCAGCTGGTCCGGGTGCTGGTTTTTCAGGCGCCAGTACTGCTGCATCATCGGGGTGTGGGAGGACAGGTCGGAGACGGCTTTATTCATCGGATTGTCAGGAAGCTCGTTGAAAGAGGTGGGGCAAAAGCAGGGCAACGGCCGGGCTTTTCCGCGATGGGCGCAAGGTTACCATGGGCGGTCCGCCCGACGCAGGCGCCACGGCCGGGTGACATCCTTTACGATGCAAAAATCATGTTATGCATCGATTATGCAAATCAGCATTGTCTTCTTCGAAAAGTGCAAGCACTATGCGCGTTATGCAAAAGCGCAACGTATCTACTGTATTAAGGGCATTGCTCGATCAGCACGGGATCTCCCCCACGGAGCTTCACCGTCGCACCGGCGTGCCTCAGTCCACGCTCTCGCGCATTCTCAGCGGGAAGATCGTCGATCCTTCGGATAAACATATTTCGAAGATTGCCGAGTATTTCGCCTTGAGCACCGACCAGTTGCGTGGCCGCGCGGACGTCTCGTCTGCCGCCAATGCCGGGCGCGCTCCTGTGCATTCGGAACTCAAGGATATAAGTCTGTGGGACGACGATACCCCAGTCGATGACGACGAGGTGTCGGTCCCCTTTCTTCGCGAGGTTGAATTGGCTGCGGGATCGGGAAGATTCGTTATTGAGGAGAGCGAGCGCTCTAGCCTGCGCTTCGGCAAACGGAGCCTGCGCCATAACGGCGTGCAGTTCGACCAGGCCAAATGCGTGACAGTGCGTGGCAACAGCATGCTGCCGGTGCTGCGCGACGGCGCCACGGTCGGGGTCAATGCCGGCAAGTGCGGCATTGGCGATATCGTTGACGGCGACCTTTATGCAATCAATCACAACGGCCAATTGCGGGTGAAGCAACTCTATCGCCTGCCGACCGGCATTCGCTTGCGCAGCTTCAACCGTGACGAGCATCCGGACGAAGATTACACCTTTCAGGAGATCCAGGAGGAGCCGATTGTTATCCTCGGACATGTCTTCTGGTGGGGTATGTACGCCCGCTAACACTCATCCGTTTAGATAAAACCCGCTTCCCGAGCGGGTTTTTTTCGTGTGCCGAAAGCATTGGGCATACTTTTAGTAATGCGTTTGTGCATTGACTGATTATGCATAAGTGCATAATGTTGCTGCCTGACTATTAAAGAATGCGCTGTGATCACTCACTCAAGGAGGCATGAAATGACCGCTGAGCAATATGCATTGCTGGACATGCCTTTGTGGCTGGTCATCAGCCTGCCAATCCTTGGTGGCGTTGCCGGTGAAATGTGGCGTGCCGAAAAAGAGGGCGTTCGTGGCTGGTCCCTTGTCCGACGCCTGAGCCTGCGGTCTGGGTCCAGCATGATCTGCGGCGCTTCGGTCATCATGCTGCTGCACGCTGCCAATGTTTCCATCTGGGCTGCTTGTGCGGGTGGTTGTTTAGCGGCGATGGCCGGGACAGACGTCGTTCTGGGGTTGTATGAGCGTTGGCTGGCCAAGCGCATGGGTATCGGCCATCCCCCCTCCGGTGACGTGGAAGATTGATTCTCCGACAGGCCTTTTCCAGAGCCTCCGGTTCTTTACATTTTGATCGTTCCTGTCGCTTGCAAGTGCGGTCTGCTCGTGTACGGTTAACCTCATCCCGCCCGATCAGGAGATGACCGTGAACGAAATCACCCAGCTCGCCGCCGAACTCGGCAGACGCCTGCAGGTTCTCAATGCCCACGTCACCACGGCGGAGTCCTGCACCGGCGGAGGCATCGCCGAGGCAATCACCCGTATCCCCGGGAGTTCGGCCTGGTTCGAGGCCGGTTATGTCACTTATTCCAACCGACAGAAAACCCTGCAACTGAATGTCCCGGTGGAGTTGTTCACCACCGTGGGCGCGGTCAGCCGCGAGGTGGTCGAGGCGATGGTCCGGGGGGCGCAGGAGAAAAATAGCGCGTATTTCTCCGTGGCGGTCAGTGGCATCGCCGGGCCGGATGGCGGAACGGCGAACAAGCCGGTTGGCACGGTGTGGCTGGCCTGGGGCGTCGGAGATCAGGTGTTCTGCGAGCGGCAGCACTTCCCGGGTAATCGCGATGACGTCCGCCGACAAACGGTGAAGGCCGCGCTAGAGGGGCTGCTGCGCTATGCCGCGGCAGAAATCTCAAATCAGGGGTAGGCGATCCGGAAACGCTGTGGAATAATACTGGCTACTTATACAGGTGTTGGCCGTCAGGCCTTATTGATTACGTGAGGACTTTAATGGACGACAACAAGAAGAAAGCCTTGGCTGCGGCCCTGGGTCAGATCGAACGTCAATTCGGCAAGGGTGCCGTAATGCGTATGGGCGATCAGGACCGTCAGGCGATCCCGGCCATTTCCACTGGCTCTCTGGGGCTGGACATCGCTCTCGGCATCGGCGGTCTGCCAAAAGGCCGTATTGTTGAAATCTACGGTCCTGAATCTTCCGGTAAAACCACGCTGACCTTGTCCGTGATCGCCCAGGCTCAAAAAGCCGGCGCGACCTGCGCATTCGTCGACGCCGAACACGCCCTCGACCCTGAGTACGCCGGCAAGCTGGGCGTCAACGTCGACGACCTGCTGGTTTCCCAGCCGGATACCGGCGAGCAGGCCCTGGAAATCACCGACATGCTGGTGCGTTCCAACGCGGTTGACGTGATCATCGTCGACTCCGTGGCTGCCCTGGTGCCAAAGGCTGAAATCGAAGGCGAAATGGGTGACATGCACGTGGGCCTGCAAGCCCGTCTGATGTCCCAGGCACTGCGTAAAATCACCGGTAACATCAAGAACGCCAACTGCCTGGTGATCTTCATCAACCAGATCCGTATGAAAATCGGCGTGATGTTCGGTAGCCCGGAAACCACCACCGGTGGTAACGCACTGAAGTTCTACGCATCGGTTCGTCTGGACATCCGTCGTACGGGGGCGGTGAAAGAAGGTGATGAGGTCGTCGGTAGCGAAACCCGCGTCAAGGTTGTGAAGAACAAGGTGGCTTCGCCGTTCCGTCAGGCCGAGTTCCAGATTCTTTACGGCAAGGGCATCTACCTCAACGGTGAGATGATCGACCTGGGTGTTCTGCACGGTTTCGTCGAGAAGTCCGGTGCCTGGTATGCCTATGAAGGCACCAAGATCGGTCAGGGCAAGGCCAACTCGGCCAAGTTCCTGGCAGACAATCCGGAAGTCGCGGCAAAGCTGGAGAAGCAACTGCGTGACAAGCTGCTGTCGCCTGCATCGGTTGCGGACGCCAAAGCTTCTGCGGTCAAAGAGACCGAAGACGACCTGGCTGACGCTGATATCTGATCGAAGCGATGACCGCCGTACTCGATACACTCGTCGCGGTGCGGCGAACCGCAATGGACCTGCTCGCACGACGCGAGCACGGTCGTGTCGAGCTGACGCGTAAACTGCGTCAGCGCGGCGCCCTCCCTGAAATGATCGAAACAGCACTCGACCGGTTGACGGAAGAGGGGCTGTTGTCCGAAACCCGTTACCTGGAAAGTTTCGTTTCCTACCGCGCCCGCTCCGGTTATGGCCCTTTACGCATTCGTGAAGAGTTGGGCCAGCGTGGCCTGCAGCGCACCGATATTGAACTCGCCCTGCGTGAGAGCGGTATCGATTGGCAGGAGCAATTGATCGATACCTGGCGACGCAAGTTCTCCGGGCAATTGCCGGCAGACGCCCGGGAGCGAGCCAAACAAGGCAGGTTCCTGGCGTATCGGGGATACTCCATGGAAATGATCAACCGCCTGTTCAGCGGTCGAGGGATGGACGATTGAACTGAAACGGCCCGCTATTTAGATAGCGGGCCGTTTTTTTATGCCTCACGAAACCTTTGACGGCTCCCGCGTGCGTTGTTGTACCTGGGGTTTTGATTGTGCCCAGTTTTCCGGCAGGTTGATGTAGTCCACAAGCTCGCGCAGGCGGCCATGATTGCGGGCATTGAAGTTGAAGACCAGCCGCGCCAGATGGCTGAATTCGGCTTCGTTGTGTTCTTCACCGCTGTAAGCGTGCTGATGGAAATGATCGCTCAGGCACAGGTCGGCGAATGCCTCCTGCATGTGTTCGAGGGCGTGGTCGCTGAGTGTGTGATTCATGCGAATCAGGAACTGATGCTTGAGCCAGCGACTGGAGTGGAAGTTGCTGTAGAACTGGTTGATGTGCTCTACCGCTTCTTCGACGTTGTAGACCAGTTTCATCAGCTTCATGTCAGTGGGCAGGATGTAGTGGTTTTCCTCCAGTTGCTGGTGAATGAAGTCCAGTGCGCCTTGCCAGAATTTGCCGTCCGGCGTGTCGAGCAGCACCACGGGTACCAATGGGCTTTTGCCGGTCTGGATCAGTGTCAGTACTTCCAGCGCTTCATCCAGGGTACCGAAGCCACCCGGGCACAGCACGAGGGCATCGGCTTCCTTGACGAAGAACAGCTTGCGGGTGAAGAAGAAGTGGAAGGGCAGCAGGCTGGTCGTGCCGTCGACAGTGGGGTTGGCATGCTGTTCGAAGGGCAGGGTAATGTTGAACCCCAGGCTGTTTGCCAGTCCGGCGCCCTCATGGGCGGCGGCCATGATGCCGCCACCGGCGCCAGTGATGACCATCATGTCCGAGCGCGCCAGCGCGGCACCGAGTTCCCGGGCCATGCTGTAGAGCGGGTGTTCCATGGGGGTACGGGCCGAGCCGAAAACAGTGACCTTGCGCCGTCCCTTGAATTGTTCGAGCACGCGAAAAGCCTGTTCCAGTTCGCGCAGGGCCTGCAGGGTGATTTTGGCATTCCAGCGGTTGTGGTCTTCCTGGGCCATGCGTAGCACGGTCAGGATCATATCGCGGTAGATCGGGATGTTCGGGCTGTTGGGTGAAATCAGCTTGAGCTGTTCTTCGACCTTGCTGATGAGGTCGTGGCCGCTTTCTTCAAAATGACGGCTCAGGAGGTCATTCGGTTGGTAAGGCATTCAACTTCTCCTTCTGCACAGAACCCTCGGCCCGACAACGTACGTCGGTGCCACGACACTTCATGTGTCGCTGTCTGCCCCGGCCCATGCCTGGGCGATCTACTTGACCCGAAAAACACCGGATCATCCAAACAGGTTCTGTTTTTCCCTTGGATGAAAGAAACATTCGCACAATACGACAAGCGACGGGCAGCCCCTTTCCAGCCCTGAAAAATGAACGTGGATAACCTGAAATCTAGACCTTCACAGTGATTTGCGCTGCCTTGATCATTGCGCCTCAAAGTCTTTCCTGGCAACCGCTTATTGACGATTTGCAAGGTGCTTTCACCGCTCGTCTGAACGCACGTCGCGTGTGCTGCACTCTGATTTACTAAGTTACAGGTGCGACACGACAACTTTGCGTCAACGGCAAGGCGCGCAATACAAGCGGTTCAAGGATTTTTTGCTCAAACATGAGTGAAGTGCAAGGAGGCGGGAAACCATGGCCAGAGTCGTTCTGGAGATCGATACGCAACTGTATCGATTGCTGAAGTCATCGGCCGAGACCCATCATTTGAGTCTCGAAGAGGAGTGCTGCCGACGTTTGCGCGGTGGCGAGCGTCGTTCGCATTACTTGCAGGCGCTGCTGGCGGAACTGCGCGCCGAAGATGAACAGCGGCGCGCCAACTCCAGGTGATTACTTTTTCTTCTTGGCAGGTTGCAGGCAGTCCGATTCCTGGAAGCTTGCGGAACCGACCGGGCGGTTGGTCTTCACCTCAGTGAAGTCGTAACGCATGATCGCGCCCTTGGCCATCAGCTTGCGAAACCCTTCGTTTCGGCAGACTGAGGCTCCCAACTGGAAGTAAACCGCTTTTGGATCTGCGCGCATCTTGTCGGCGTGGCTGCTCTGCACGCTCAGATGGTTGATCAGCTGTTTGCCGTCAACGGTGTAGCCTTGATCGAGAATGTCTTCGTTGATCGCTCGAGGAGTGCCGACGCTGCTTTGGGTGGCGACGTTTTGCAGCATTTTGTTCAGTTCCGTGTCTTTCAAGGACGCAGCCTGGGCGTTGAAGGACGACGCCAGCAAAATGGCCGCGGTAGGAACGATAAGGCGCAGCATGAAACTCTCCTGGTTCAGTGATGCGGGGTTTGACCCGTCACGTGACTGTGCGTTCAGTGGCGGCGAATTATAGGGGAGGCTAGCTGGACGGTACAGGCTTGCGCCGGGCGGTCTGGTAAACTGCTGGCACTTTTTACCCTGTCGAGTGTTTTTCGTGTCGATTTCCCTTCTCTGTGGGCGTTGCCCGCGATGAGTCATACCCCCGCGCGCTTTGCCTTGAATGCCGTAGCCCGCTTGCGCGATCAGCGCGAAGAGGAGGGCATCAAGCCGATTCAGGCCCGCGGCTGGCGTGCGCCGCGCTGCCGTGACTGCCGGGTGATCGAGAGTCACTGTCTGTGTGCATGGCGTCCGCAGGTCGCTACCCGCTCCGGCGTGTGCCTGATCATGACCAACAAGGAGGTGTTCAAACCGAGCAACACCGGTTGGCTGATTGCCGACGTGGTGCCTGACAACCATGCCTTCATCTGGTCCCGTACCGAGGTTGATCCGAAGTTGCTGGCGCTGTTGTCCGACCCGCAATGGCAGCCTTACCTGGTGTTTCCGGGTGAGTACGTCGAACCTGAGCGCGTGACAAACACCGTGGACGTCGATGGCACGAAGCGCCCGCTTTTCATTCTGTTGGATGCGACCTGGACTGAAGCGCGAAAGATCTTTCGCAAGAGCCCCTATTTCGACCGACTGCCGATCCTCAGTCTGTTGCCAGAGAAACTCTCCCGCTACCGGTTGCGCCGCTCGACCCGCAGCGAGCATCTGTGCACGGCGGAAGTGGCGGCGCTATGCCTCGACCTTGCAGGTGATGTCGCGGCGGCGTCGGCGCTGGATGCCTACTTCGATGTGTTCAGCCAGCATTACCTCGATGCCAAACATCAGTTGGACATGAACGTTTCGACCCCTGCGCACGCCGAATTGATGCCCTATGTTCAGGTGGCCGCCCCATTGATGGACTGATTGTCGCGCATACTGCAATAAAGTGTACCGGCCATGCTGCTTGACCACCCCGGTTTCGCTGGGCATGCTTGGCGCCGATTAGGGTGCGGCCGGAGTTTTCGGCGCCGTTTTTTGCGCTGAGCGTGCCTTGTCAGTGCAGCTCCGTGGCTGTGCCTTGAGGTGCTTTGGCGAGGTCCGAATGCATCGGGCGTCCCATGAAAAACAGGATCATTTGAAAAATGGCCACATACGAAATCCTGATTGCCGATGATCACCCACTTTTTCGTAGTGCCTTGCATCAAGCGCTGACCTTGGGCCTTGGCCCGGATGTCCGTCTGGTGGAAGTGGCGAGCATCGCCGAACTGGAAGCCCGCCTGACGGAAAAGTCCGACTGGGATCTGGTGCTGCTGGACCTGAACATGCCGGGGGCCTACGGTTTTTCCGGGCTGGTCCTGCTGCGGGGGCAGTACCCGCAGATTCCGGTGGTCATGGTCTCGGCCCAGGAAGAACCGACCATCATGGTCAAGTCTCGTGAATTCGGCGCCAGTGGCTTCATTCCCAAATCCAGCGACTTGAGTGTGATCCAGAAAGCCGTGCGGGCGGTCCTCGATGGCGACGTGTTCTGGCCGCCACAGGCGTTCGAAGCGGTCAGCGTCTCGGATGAAGCCAAGGCGGCCAGCGAAGGGCTTGCCAGCCTCACCCCGCAGCAATTCCGGGTGCTGACCATGGTCTGCGAAGGCTTGCTGAACAAGCAGATCGCCTACGAGCTGAGTGTTTCCGAGGCGACTATCAAGGCGCACGTGACCGCGATTTTCCGTAAACTGAATGTGCGGACCCGGACCCAGGCCGCGCTGCTCTTGCAACAACTTGAGTCAATTTCCAGCCATTAAAGGCTGGCAAATTCACGCTTTTTTGACTTTGGTTGAACTAGCTTTCCCACTTCTTTTTTGCCAGTTGCCCACTCTATGTCACCTTTCAAAGGCCAGACCGGCCTGAAACGTATTCTCAATGCTTCCGGTTATTCGTTGGACGGCCTGCGTGCAGCCTTCACCGGTGAAGCTGCCTTTCGGCAATTGGTATTGCTCAACGTCATCCTGATTCCTTTGTCGTTCTTCCTGAATGTCAGCCGGGTCGAACAGGCGTTGTTGATCGCGGTATGCCTGTTGGCGTTGATCGTCGAGTTGCTCAACTCGGCCGTGGAAGCGGCCATCGACCGTATTTCCCTTGAGCGGCACCCGCTGTCCAAGAATGCCAAGGACATGGGCAGTGCCGCCCAGGCCGTGGCATTGAGCATGATTGCCCTGGTATGGGCGGTGATTCTGCTCTAGGCGATCGTCGGCAGCACGATCTCGTCGCTGCGCTGAACCCCGGCGGTGAAGGCGCGGCACAGATCGAGGAACTCGCGCATCGCCGAGGTCTGATATTTCTGTTTATGCCAGATGAAATAAAACTGTCGCGCCAGATCCAGATCCGGCGTCTCGACAGGCACCAGGCTGCCGCGGCGAAATGCGTCGCGCAAAGCCAGCCTGGAAATGCAGCCAATCCCCAAACCAGACTCCACCGCGCGTTTGATCGCTTCGGTGTGCTCAAGCTCGAGCCGGATGTTTAACGAAGTGCGGTGATGGCGCATGGCTTGATCGAAGGTCAACCGCGTGCCCGAGCCCTGTTCGCGCAGGATCCAGGCTTCGTGGCTCAACTCCTCCATGGTGGCCGTGCCACGCTTGGCCAACGGATGCTGAGGGGCGCAAAACACCACCAGTTCGTCCTCGACCCAGCTTTGCACTTCGATGTCCGGATGACTGCAGTCGCCTTCGATTAGACCCAGATCAATTTCATAGTGGGCCACTTGCTGCACGATATTGGCAGTGTTCTGCACATGCAGCTTCACCTGGCTTTCCGGGTGGCGCTGCATGAAGCTGCCGATCAACAATGTGGCCAGGTAATTGCCGATGGTCAGGGTCGCACCCACGGCCAGCGAGCCGAAACCGGATTTGCCATTGAGCAGGTCCTCGATTTCCTTGGCCTGGTCCAGCAGCGCCACCGCTTGTGGCAACAGTTGTTTACCAAGGGCGTTCAGGCTCAACCGTTTGCCGGCACGGTCGAACAACTGGCAGCTGCACTGGCGCTCCAGTTCGGTGATCGAGGTGCTCGCCGCCGATTGCGAGAGGTTGAGCAGACCCGCGGCACGGGACACACTTTCCTGCTGGGCGACGGCGACGAATACTTGAAGTTGACGGAGAGTAAATCGCATATCGATATAACCGATAACCCTTATCTTAATAATCCATTTAACAGATATTGTCTCTGCCTTTAGAATGCGATGCAATTGCGCAGAGCTGGCTTTTTTGCATAGCAGGCGCCGAACACGCGCAGACAAATCTCCAGGAGTCCCACGTACATGAGCAACATGAACCACGAGCGTGTCCTCAGTGTTCACCACTGGAACGACACTCTGTTCAGCTTCAAGTGCACCCGTGATCCGGGTCTGCGCTTCGAGAACGGTCAGTTCGTGATGATCGGCCTGCAACAGCCCAACGGCCGCCCGCTTATGCGCGCTTACTCGATTGCCAGCCCGAACTGGGAAGAGCATCTCGAGTTCTTCAGCATCAAGGTGCCTGATGGTCCGCTGACTTCGCAGTTGCAGCATCTGAAGGAAGGCGACGAGATCATCATCAGCAAGAAGCCTACCGGCACGCTGGTACTGGATGACCTCAAGCCTGGCAAACATTTGTACCTGCTCAGCACCGGCACCGGTCTGGCGCCGTTCATGAGCGTCATCCAGGACCCGGAAACCTACGAGCGCTTCGAAAAAGTGATCCTGTGCCACGGCGTTCGTTACGTCAACGAAGTCGCTTACCGCGAGTTCATCACCGAGCACCTGCCGCAGAACGAGTTCTTCGGTGACGCACTGCGTGACAAGTTGATCTACTACCCGACCGTGACCCGTGAGCCGTTCGAGAACGAAGGTCGCCTGACCGACCTGATGCGCAGCGGCAAGCTGTTCAGCGACATCGGTCTGCCACCGATCAACCCGCAGGACGACCGCGCCATGCTGTGCGGCAGCCCGAGCATGCTCGACGAGACCAGTGAAGTGCTGAACAGCTTCGGCCTGAAGGTTTCGCCGCGGATGCGCGAGCCGGGTGATTACCTGATCGAGCGGGCGTTCGTCGAGAAGTGACCGCAGGTCGCCTGTAGGAGCGAGCTGGCTCGCGATGGTCGTTAACGATAACGCGGGAAGCTTGATACCCCGCGGCGTCCTCAGGTTTTTCGCGAGCATGCTCGCTCCTACAGAAGATTTGCAGCGCATCTAAAAAGCCCGCATGACCTGAGAAGGTCATGCGGGCTTTTTCGTTTCCGGAGTTCAGACCCGCGCGGGAATGACTTCCAGGACGCGGATCAGCTCCGGTGTCGGGTAATGCCAACGCACATCCAGATCCCAGAACTGCGCGCCGTATTCCCGCTCGGGTGCAGGTATTTGATAGGCCGGGCGTGGATCTTGCGCCAGGCATTGCTCGATCAACTCAACCAAAGGCTCCTCAAGGCGCTGAGCGTGCTCGTGAGCCTGTTGCAGCGCTGCGTCCGTCCACTGCACGGGAATCAACAGCGGCGCAGCGCTGGCGATGCTGTTGGTGGCTGTATCGATGATGTCGGCGTAAGGCACGTAGGGTTTTATGTCGAGAATCGGCGTGCCGTCCAGCAAGTCAATACCGGATATCCACAGGCGATTGGCTTCGATCTTGTCCAGCTTGACCACGGATTGACCGATGCCATTGGGGCGGTGGGTGGCGCGGGTGGCGAACACGCCCATGGACTTGTTGCCGCCGAGGCGAGGAGGGCGGACCTTCAAGCGAGGTTTTTCTTCCAGGGCCTGGTGGAACAGGAACAGCAGCCACACGTGGCTGACCTGCTCCAGGCCTTGTACCGCGTCCCCTTGATCGAACGGAGCCACCAGTTCCAGCACGCCACGGGCAGCCGGGGCCAGTTGCGGTTGGCGCGGAATGGCGAATTTCTCCTTGAAGCAGGAGCGCACGAAGCCGATGGGGGAAACGCTGTAGGTCATGGTTTGGGGTCGAGGTGGAATTTAAGGCAGGCATGATAACCCACACGGCCTTTGGCCCGGTGGCGCCTATCGGTCCGTCATCGCGGGCAAGCCACGCTCCCACAGGGTTCTCGAGCGCACACAAGATTTGTGTCCGTCTCAAAACCTGTGGGAGCGTGGCTTGCCCGCGATGGCCGCACCGCCGATCTACAGGCTGAACCCACCATCCAGCGGAATGATATTCCCGGTCATATAAGCCCCGGCAGTACTCGCCAGGCTGATCGCCAGCGCCGCCATTTCCTCCTCGCGGCCCCAACGCTTCATCGGGATCAACGCCGTATCCTGCGCCAGCGCCTGTTCATCATTGCCGATGTGCTGGGTCATCTTGCTCGGAAACCGCCCCGGGGCGATCACGTTGACGTTGATGTGCTGGCTCACCAGTTCGCGCGCCAGAATCCTCGACAGTTGGTGCAACGCAGCCTTGCTCGGCCCGTAGGCATACGCCTGCTCGCCGAAGGAGGAAATCCCTGCCACCGATCCTATGTTGATGATCCGCGCCGGATTCGCTTCGGAACCGGCCTTGCGCAGCAGGGGCAGGAACTGCTGGATGCAGTTGAACACCGACGTCACGTTGAGCTGCATGACTTTTTCCCAGCCCTTGATCGGGTAGCTCTCCAACGGTGCGCCCCAGGTGGTGCCGGCATTGTTCACCAGGATGTCCAGATGAGTGATCTGCTCGCCCAGGCGGGTGGCCAGTTGCAGGACGCCCTCTTCGGTGGCGAGGTTTGCCGCGATGGCGCGGCAGCGCCCAAGTGCACCGAGTTCGTCAGCGGTTTGCTGGCAGGCTTCGACGTCGCGGGCGCAGACGTATACGGTGGCGCCCGCCTCGACGTAGGCCTTGGCGATCATCTTGCCGATACCACGGGTGCCGCCGGTCACCAGGGCGGTGCGGCCTTGCAGGGAAAAGTAGGGATGCATGGCGAATCCTGAGAACTGAGGTCTTTACACCCTAGTCGTCAGCCGCCAGAAGCGGAGCCACTATTTTTGCGCGGAATAGGGAGGCATTCGGTCCTGTAGGAGCTGGCTTGCCAGCGAAGGATGAGAGACCGCCGCGTTCATCCAGTCAGCACGCTTTATCGTTTGCGACCATCGCTGGCAAGCCAGCTCCTACAGAAAACAGATGTGTCTTGAGCTTACTGCGGACGCACTCGCAGGGTCAGGCCCTTGAGGAAATTGCGCAGCAGCTGGTCGCCGCACGGGCGATAGTTAGTGTGACCGAACTTGCGGAACAGTGCGCTCAGCTCAGGCTTGGACACCGGGAACTCGGCAGCCTTGAGGATCGCGTGCATGTCGTCTTCTTTCAGCTCGAACGCCACCCGCAGCTTTTTCAGGATGATGTTATTGGTCACCGGCACTTCGATCGGCTGCGGCGGGCGGCTTTCGTCCTTGCCGCGCTTGAAGATCACCAGACCGTCGAGGAAGTGCGCCATGACTTCGTCCGGGCAGCGTACGAAACCTTCCTCGTCTTCCTCTTTCTTGTCGAGGTAGGTCAACAGATCCGGCAGGGTCACGTCCAGGCCGCCGAGCTTGATGATCTCGATGACTTTCTTGTCGCTGATGTCGAGCATGTAGCGCACGCTGCGCAGTACGTCGTTATGAATCATGTGTGCAGTCCTGATATTCAGCTGTGGGCGTCGCGGCCAGGCGCGGCGCCGAAATGGATGGCGGCGAGAAAAGCCTTAGAACTTCTCTTTGCCGGACAGATAGCGCCATTGCCCCACCGGCACTTTGCCGATGGACACGCCACCGATGCGAATACGGCGGATACCGACGACCTTGAGGCCGACCGCCTGGCAGAGCAGGGCGATGATGCCCGGCTGCGGGTTCTTCATGGCAAAGCGCAGACGGTTCTCGTTCTGCCAGCTGGCCTTGACCGCCGGCAACTCCTTGCCCTTGTAGGTCAGGCCGTGGTTCAGGCGGTTCAGGCCGTGGGCCACCATCTCGCCTTCAACCTCGACCACATACTCTTGCTCGATCTTGCTGGAGTCGGCGGTAAGTTTGCGCAGGATTTTCCAGTCCTGGGTGAACACC
The DNA here is from genome assembly GCF_058794995.1 of Pseudomonas sp. GW823-FHT06E10. NCBI lineage: Bacteria > Pseudomonadati > Pseudomonadota > Gammaproteobacteria > Pseudomonadales > Pseudomonadaceae > Pseudomonas > Pseudomonas sp. GW823-FHT06E10. Next base: position 168,546 of record NZ_JBXAHJ010000006.1, read on the forward strand.
AGCAGCCCGCTGGCGTTGGCCTGCAGGTCGGTGCTGGCGGTCAGGCGCAGGAAGTGCCCGCGCAACGGGCGCTTGCCGTAGCGGTGCTCTTCGCTCAGGGTCTCGGCGCCGAGGGTGGCCAAGGCGGTGTCTGCGTCCATGCCTGCGGGCACATTGAGCAGCAGGGTCACCGGTTCCGGTGCGGTGGCCTTGGCTTCTGGATCAAGCTCGACCTTCTGGGTGTCGACCTTGAATTGCGGCTCGTCGATGACCACACCGTCGACGGTGACCCAGCCGCCCTCGATGAACAGCTCAGCCTCCCGACGGGAACAGCCGACGAGTTCGATGAGGCGTTTGGAGAGACGAATCGGGTCAGTCATGTCAGGGCCGTAACAAAAAGGGGGTGGGCATTGTACCTGCCTGGCGCCGGTTAATCCCGGTTCCATTTACGCGCAGTGCTTTTTGTAGGAGCTGGCTTGCCAGCGATGGATTCAAGAGCACCGCGTTCTTCTGAAATAGCGCGTTATCGTTCACCACCATCGCTGCGATGCGGCGACCCGACAAGCCAGCTCCTACAGATGTCCGTGTTGTATCAGCCATGTTGGGAATGTTTCTGGGCCCGGCGCAAACGCATGTGCAACAACGGATACGGCTGGCCCATGCCATCGACCTCCGAACGACCGATGACCTCGAAGCCTTGCTTGAAGTAAAAGCCGAGGGCTTGCGGGTTCTGTTCGTTGACGTCCAGTTCGTCGGCGTTCAGGTGTTCCAGGGCATAGTGCAACAATTTCTTGCCCAGGCCCTGGCCGCGATGGTCGGGGTCGATGAAGAGCATTTCGATCTTGCCCGCCGCGACGCCGGCGAACCCGGTGATGCGCTGGTTCGAATCCTTGGTGCAGATCAGCATCACCGCGTCGAGGTAGCGGGTCAGCACCAGGTTCTTCAGCAGTTCGATGTAACTGTCGGGCAGAAAGTCGTGGGTGGCGCGTACCGAGGCCTCCCAGACCCGGGTCAATTCTTCGTAGTCGCTGAATTTCGGCGTGTGAATGACCGAATGCTGACGCATGCCTGTCTACCCCTGATGCGTGAGTGATTTGAATCCGTTCAATCTCAAACGATAGCCGTAAAAAAGCCCCGCATCTCGTCTAGAGAGCGGGGCTTTGCGTATTTTTTGCGTTTAGATCTGTTCAGCCCACAGGTCGTATTCGTCGGCGTCGGTCACTTTGCACCAGACCTTGTCGCCCGGCTTGAGATTGCTGCCGTTGTCGATGAAGACGTTACCGTCGATTTCCGGGGCGTCGAAGAAGCAGCGGCCTACCGCACCTTGCTCGTCGACTTCATCGACCAGCACTTCGATCTCGCGGCCGATGCGCATTTGCAAGCGTGCCGAGCTGATGGCCTGCTGGTGCGCCATGAAGCGCTCCCAACGATCCTGCTTGACGTCGTCCGGGACGACTTCCAGGTCCAGGTCATTGGCCGGTGCACCTTCTACCGGCGAGTACTGGAAGCAGCCGACGCGGTCGAGCTGGGCTTCGGTCAGCCAGTTCAGCAGGTACTGGAAGTCTTCTTCGGTTTCGCCGGGGAAGCCAACGATGAAGGTCGAACGGATGATCAGGTCCGGGCAGATTTCGCGCCAGTTCTTGATCCGCGCCAGGGTCTTGTCTTCGAACGCCGGGCGTTTCATCGACTTCAGCACTTTCGGGCTGGCGTGCTGGAACGGGATGTCCAGGTACGGCAGGATCTTGCCGGCGGCCATCAGCGGGATCAGCTCGTCAACGTGCGGGTACGGGTAAACGTAGTGCAGGCGAACCCAGACGCCGAGGGTGCTCAGGGCTTCGCAGAGTTCGGTCATGCGGGTTTTCACCGGCGCGCCGTTCCAGAAACCGGTGCGGTATTTCACGTCGACGCCGTAGGCGCTGGTGTCCTGGGAGATCACCAACAGCTCTTTGACGCCGGACTTGACCAGACGCTGGGCCTCGTCGAGCACATCACCCACCGGGCGGCTGACCAGTTTGCCGCGCATCGACGGGATGATGCAGAAGCTGCAGCTGTGGTTGCAGCCTTCGGAAATCTTCAGGTAGGCGTAGTGGCGCGGGGTCAGCTTGATGCCTTGTGGCGGCACCAGGTCGATCAGCGGGTTGTGGTCCTGGCGCGGCGGCACGACTTCGTGCACGGCATTGACCACTTGCTCGTACTGCTGCGGGCCGGTCACCGCCAGCACGCTCGGGTGTACGTTGCGAATGTTGCCTTCTTCGACGCCCATGCAGCCGGTCACGATGACCTTGCCGTTTTCCTTGATGGCTTCGCCAATCACTTCCAGGGACTCGGCCTTGGCCGAATCGATGAAGCCGCAAGTGTTGACTACCACGACATCGGCGTCCTGGTAGGTGGACACCACGTCATAGCCTTCCATGCGCAGCTGGGTAAGGATGCGCTCGGAGTCGACCAGTGCTTTGGGGCAACCCAGGGATACGAAGCCAACCTTTGGATTGGCCGGCGCAGGAGTGGTGGACATGTCTAACCTCGGTATTTTGTGACGCCGCTTGCCGGGCAGGCAAAACCGACGGACGGGCGCTTGAACTGCGCCTCTGATCAAAAAGTGCGCAATTCTAGCGATGAGTCGTTCACTTGACCAGCTTTATGCGGGGAAATACGACGAGTGCTGCGCTATGCTTCGCGCCGTTACGCCTTACAGATTTTTTACTGTCAACAAAACGTCTGTAACGTGAAGTAAAACAGCGCATGCTGCACGACAAAGCATAGTGCTTCTTTCAAAGAAGCCCGGGTCTGAGAAGTAGGAGTGGTGGATGGGTCAGGCAAGTAGTCAGGCTACCGATGCCGAGCATTCGGCGGTGAAGCCGATCGGCATGCTGGTCGCGGCAGTCGGGGTGGTTTATGGCGATATCGGCACCAGTCCGTTGTACACCCTGAAGGAAGTATTTTCCGGAGGCTATGGCGTGCCGGTCAACCATGACGGGGTGCTGGGGATTCTTGCGCTCATTTTCTGGTCGCTGATCTGGGTCGTGTCGATCAAGTACATGATGTTCGTGCTGCGCGCCGACAACCAGGGTGAAGGCGGGATCATGGCCTTGACCGCACTGGCCCGGCGGGCGGCGGCGGGGCATGCCAAATTGCGCATGTTGCTGGTGGTCTGCGGACTGATCGGCGCGGCATTGTTCTATGGCGACAGCATGATCACCCCGGCGATCTCCGTACTGTCGGCGATTGAAGGCCTGGGGCTGGCGTTCGAAGGTATCGACCATTGGGTCGTGCCGCTGTCGCTGGTGGTGCTGGTCGCGCTGTTTCTGATCCAGCGTCACGGCACGGCGCGCATCGGCATTCTGTTCGGGCCGATCATGGTCACCTGGTTCCTCGTGCTGGGTGCATTGGGCGTCTATGGCATCAGCCAGCATCCGGAAGTCCTGGAAGCGATGAACCCGATGTGGGGCGTACGTTTCTTCATGGTCCATCCGGGCATGGGCGTGACGATTCTCGGCGCCGTGGTGCTGGCATTGACCGGTGCCGAAGCGCTGTACGCGGACATGGGCCACTTCGGCCGCAAACCGATTGCACGTGCGTGGTTCATCCTTGTACTGCCGGCGCTGGTGCTGAACTACTTCGGTCAGGGCGCGCTGCTGCTAGGTGATCCGGAAGCGGCCCGTAACCCCTTCTACCTGCTGGCGCCGAGCTGGGCATTGATCCCGCTGGTCGGCCTTTCGACCCTGGCCACGGTGATTGCCTCGCAAGCGGTGATTTCCGGTGCGTTCTCCCTGACCCGCCAGGCGATCCAGCTCGGTTACATTCCGCGCATGCACATCCGACACACTTCCAGTGCCGAACAGGGCCAGATCTACATCGGTGCGGTGAACTGGGCGTTGATGGTCGGCGTGATCCTGCTGGTGATCGGTTTCGAATCCTCCGGCGCCCTGGCCTCGGCCTATGGCGTGGCAGTGACGGGCACCATGCTGATGACCACCATCCTGGTGTCGGCGGTGATGCTGCTGCTGTGGAAGTGGCCACCAATCTTCGCGGTTCCGATATTGTTCGGCTTCATGTTGGTCGATGGTCTGTACTTCGCCGCCAACGTGCCGAAAATCGTTCAGGGCGGTGCATTCCCGGTGATCGCGGGTTTCGCGCTGTTTGTGCTGATGACCACCTGGAAGCGCGGCAAGCAGTTGCTGGTCGAGCGTATCGATGAGGGTGGATTGCCACTGCCGATCTTCATTAGCAGCATTGCCGTACAACCACCCCATCGTGTTCAGGGCACCGCCGTGTTCCTGACGGCACGGCCGGATGCCGTGCCCCACGCGCTGTTGCACAACCTGCTGCATAACCAGGTACTGCACGAGCAAGTGGTGCTGCTGACGGTAGTGTACGAAGACATCCCGCGGGTGCCGCCGAATCGGCGCTTCGAGGTCGACTCCTATGGCGAAGGGTTCTTCCGGGTCATCCTGCATTTCGGCTTCACCGATGAGCCGGACGTACCGCAGGCGCTGAAGCTGTGTCATCTCGATGAGCTGGATTTCAGCCCCATGCGCACCACGTACTTCCTCAGCCGCGAAACTGTCATCGCCTCCAAGCTCGAAGGCATGTCGCGCTGGCGCGAGGCGCTGTTTGCGTTCATGTTGCAGAACGCCAACGGCAATTTGCGTTTCTTCAATTTGCCGCTGAACCGGGTAATTGAATTGGGGACGCAGGTCGAAATGTAAATCTGATCCTGTAGGAGCGAGCTTGCTCGCGATGGTCTCAAATGCACCGCGTTTATTCAGGATTTCCGCGTCATCGTTGACGTCCATCGCGAGCAAGCTCGCTCCTACAGTGTGTTGTGGTGTTGAATGAAAAAGCCCCCGCTATCGTGAGATGGCGAGGGCTTTTCTTCAACGAGGCTCAGCTCACTCTTGAGCTTCTGCTTCTTTGGCTTGACGCTTCTCGATCACATCCACCAGGCGCTTGGCCAGCGCCGGGTAGTTCTCGTCGAAGTGGTGGCCGCCAGGCAGCTTGATGGCTTCGCCTACTGCCGTCTTGTCGGTGCAGCCACTCTCGTCGGTTTCTTCTTCGCCGTAGATGCACACCACTTTGGCGGCTGGTAGCTTGGCCATTTCCGGGCCGGTGGCGGCTTCCTTGCCGGCGTTGCCGAGCCAGCCTTCGACTTCGATCTCGAAGCTGCCGGTACGGGCGAAGGCCAGCAGGATGATCGCGTCGACGCGTTGCTGTTCCGATTCGGCCAGGCGGTTGTAGATCGCCGGCAGTACGTCGGCGCCGAACGAATAACCGGTCAGGATGAAGCGCTTGGTGCCCCATTTCTGCCGGTAGTGCTGCATCAGTTCAGCCAGGTCCAGCGCGCTTTGCTCCGGGCTCTTGTGCTGCCAGTAGTAGCGCAGGGTATCGATGCCGACCACCGGGTAGCCGATCTTGGCCATCTCGCCCGCCACGTCGCGGTCGAGGTCGCGCCAGCCGCCGTCGCCGGACAGGAACAGGGTCACGGTGTCACTGGCCTGGCCCGCTGGCACTTCGACCACCGGGATCTGCAGGCCGCCAGCGGCTTTGTCGCCACCGACGAGGATCTTGCGCAGTTCGTTGTTCAGCACTTGCGGCAGGTTGATGTCGTAGTCGCTGATGCTGGTTTCGGCGTTCGGTTGATCACGCACGAAGCCGGCACTGGTGTCGTCCGGGTTGTCGTTCCACGCGACCAGCCAGTGACCGTGGGCCGCGCTTTTGGGCAGCAGGTGAGTGCAGCCGCCCTTTTCCAGGGCCAGGTCGACCGAGACGGCCTGGGCCTTGTCGTCCTTTTGCTCGGACAACCAGCGCCAGGCCAGCACAGCGCCAGGGCCGATGCCGCTGACCAGGGTCGCGGGGCCTTTGAGTTCGCGCAGGCCCGATTGCAGGGCGCGGCTTTGCAGCAGGCAATCCTTGGGCAGGATCACCTGGACAATTTGCGCCGCGCCACTGCGGCTCAGGGTCATCAATTGCTTGTCGCTGAGTTTCTGGTCTTCGTTGACCGCCACCAGCACCTGGGCGCGTGGCGTTGTGCCGGGGATGACACGGGTCATCGCCGCACCATCGGCCGGGGTCAGCAATTCGAGGGTCGGCTCCGGTGCCGGGCGTTTCAGGTACCAGAAACCGCCACCGAGAATCAGGGCCACTATCACCAGTGTGCCCAATACATACCGCAAGGAGCGTTGAATCATCAGCGTTTCACCAATCCGGTCAAGCCACCCGCGATCAGGGCAGCGGTGTCGGCCAGCGCAACCAGCGGATCGAGTCCGGCGGGCACGGCCATATAACGGGGTTCCCAATCAGGCTGGAACTTGTCTTTGAAGCGGCGCAAGCCTTGGAAGTTGTACAGCTGCTCACCACGGCGGAATACCATCGAGCCAAGGCGCTGGGTCAAGGGTGCGCCGCGACGGGGTTGCAACCCCGACAACGGCACCATGCCCAGGCTGAAACGCGCGTATCCATGATTTTTATAATGTTGAATCAGGCCGACCATCATGAACTCCATGGTCAGCTTCGGCGCATCCGGGTGTGCGCGCATCAGGTCGAGGCTGGCCAGGTCATGGCCGTAGGTCTCGAGCAAGTTTGCGAACGCCACCGGGCGTCCTTCGAAACGAATCACTGCGATGCGAAAATGCTTGAGGTAGTCATCGCTGAAGCGGCCCAGTGAAAAACCTTTCTCCCGGACGTTCTTGCCGGTCAGCCAGGCATCGGAAATTACCTTGAGCTCATCCATCGGCGCCTGGCCGGGTTCATGGATTTCCAGGGACAGGCCGTCGCGGGTGCCACGGTTCCAGGTGTAGCGCAGGTCCTTCATCTCTTTGCCCTTGGCATCGAGATCAAAACGCTTGAGGTCGACCCGGGCTTCTTCGCCGAGCTTGATCGCGGTCAGGCCGATGTCCATGTAGTACGGCAGGTTCTCTGCACGCACTTGATAGAACACGGGGCGGGCGTGGTGGATGTCACAAAGGTCGCGGAACTGCCAGATCATTTCCGCCCGTTGCTGGCCCGGGCCGATCGGGTCATACAACGCCACCAGGCTGCGACCGCGACGGGCGTACATCAGGAACGCCTCGTCGTTGGGGTGGAACAGCAGCGCCTTGTCGCCGGTCAAGGCCAGGCCGCCATCCGGTTGGGCCGATGCCATGAGGATCTTGCTGGCGCGCTCCAGTTCGTCGGGCGTGGGCAGGTGAATGACCGGACGCGCGGTGCGCAGCAGCCAGGTCAGCGACACCACCACCAGCAGCACGGCAGCCCCGAGCAGCGAGCGCAGGCCGCGAGGGGCATCGGCGTCCAGAGTGAACTGCCACCAGAGTTGGTGACTGTATGGAACATCCTGGTAGGCGAACAGCAGCAACCAGATCGAGGCGCCGAGCACGCACAGGCTGGCCACCAGGTACAGCGGCGAGAACGGTACTTCGGTCAGGCGGCTGGGGCGATAGAACGAGCGGCGGAATACCCCGAGCAGGCTCGCCGTCAGCACCATCAGGCTGGCTTCTTCCCAGTCGAAGCCTTTGAGCAGTGAGAGCAGAGCGCCGACCAGTAACAGAATGGTGGTCAGCATCCACGCGGCCGACAGCCGGCGACGCAGCCCCTGGGCCAGCAACAGGCAAAGCACGCCGACCAGGCTGGCGCCAAAGTGCGAAGCATCGACCAGTCGATGGGGGATCAGAAAACCGATGTGTTCCAGGCGCGTATCGATTTCCGGAGTGACGCCGGAGAACAGCAGGACAACACCGGACAGGAACACCAGCACCGCCAGTATCGGAGCCGCCAGACCCGAGGCCGCGCGCAACGTCTGGCGCGTCTGGAACAGGCGCTGGCCTTCGTTGATCAGCAGCAACAGGCAGGCCACCAGCAAGGGCAGGACCACGTAGATCAAGCGATAGAGCAGCAGGGCGGCCGCCAGTGGCGCAGCACCCAGGGTGTCGGAAAACGCCGCCAGCAAAATGGCCTCGAACACCCCGACACCGCCCGGCACATGGCTGAGCACGCCGGCAGCCAGCGCCAGCAGGTAAACCAGAAGGAACGCACCGAAGGGTGGTGTTTCCGGCAGCAGCAGATAGAGCACGGTCGCGGCGGCGGCTACGTCCAGGGCGGTGATGACCAATTGCAGGAAGGTCAGGCGACGCCCGGGCAGACGCAAGGTGCGGCGCCCGATCCTGACCAGCAGGTTGTCCGGGTAAGGCTGTTCCGGCAGCCGTCGACGGTAGATACCGATGGCCAGCACTGAAAACAGCACGAGCACGGCAGTCGCCACCACGCCCAGCAACGTCTCGGAGAGTCCCAGGGCGGAGGACGCCGCTGGCAGGTCGCTGAGCGTCGCCAGGGCAGCCAGCGGCGGCAGGGCGCAACCCAGCGAGAGGCTGGCGAACAAAGTCATGCGGGCGACTTCTGCCGCTCCCAGGCCATGACGGGCATAGAGGCGATAGCGAACCGAGCCTCCCGACAACATTGAAAGACCAATGGCGTTGCCGATGGCAAAGGCCGTGAAACCGCCCAGAGCCAGCGTGCGCGGTGCCAGGCTCGCCCCGGCATAGCGGCTGGCTGACCATTCGTAGCCGAGCAGAATGATGAAGCCCACCACAGTTGCAGCCAGTGCGCCCATCAAGGCAGGTTTCGGAACGTCGAGGATCGAGTCGTGCAGGGCGTTAAGGTCGAGTTCGCTCAACAGGTGGCGACAGGCAATCAGCGCGATCGCGAACAGCAGCAGGGTGACCGCCAGGCCAATGGGTTGACGGTATTTGCTCAAACGATCAAGCAGGCGCAGGCGCTCGGCATTGATCGGTTGTGTCGCTGTGACAGTGTCTTGTGAATCAGACGAGTTGGCGCGCATCAATCACCTCTTGGATCGTGCGCGACAGGATGGAGGTATCCAGCCAAGTTACCAATCCCTGTAGAAAAAAATAATCACAAATTTTAACGCTTATCACCCGGCAACAGGGATGGCGCGGTATCAGTCGCGGAGGCTTCAGCCTGTGATAGAGCATAGTCTGAACCCGGCGCATGGGTGACCCCCAAGCGGCTTGCTACACAGTGACAGGTCATTGTTGCGAAAGGACTTTTTCAACAGATACAAAAAAGGCCACTCTTTCGAGTAGCCTTTTTTGATGTTTGGTTGCGGGGAGCCGGATTTGAACCGACGACCTTCGGGTTATGAGCCCGACGAGCTACCAGACTGCTCCATCCCGCGTCTGTGTGGCGGCATTCTATAGAGATGCGCCGGGGTGTCAACCGTTAATCCTGAAGCAGGTCAAATAAATGTTGAATCGCGGCAAACGGTCGCAGGGATGGCCTAAGTTTCGGAATCAGAACGATTTCCGGTTTCGGTTTCGTTGAGCGTCCAGGCCTTGTTTCGGCGTTCGGTGCTACAAAACGAGCGCGCACAAAAAAGGCCACTCTTTCGAGTAGCCTTTTTTGATGTTTGGTTGCGGGAGCCGGATTTGAACCGACGACCTTCGGGTTATGAGCCCGACGAGCTACCAGACTGCTCCATCCCGCGTCTGTGTGGCTCATTCTATAGAGATGCGCTCGGGTGTCAACCTCCAATTCCGATAAAACCTCTTCCCGTTCAATCGCTTAGCGTTCAAAAGGGGAGGTCGGCCGGTCTGTGAGGCAGGCAGGACAAGGCCTGCGAGTCTATTGAAAGTATTTTTTCGATTGAAAAAATAAATTCACAATCGACTCTTCCTACAATTGGAAAAGAACATTCAGACTACTGGTGCTATATACAGGTGTCGGTGAGATACTGTTTGTCCGGCACGCCATGACGCCTTTTCCTTGCCATGAACACAGCTTTGCTATGACCCAACGCAAGATCATCCACGTCGATTGTGACTGCTTCTATGCAGCCATCGAAATGCGCGACGACCCACGCCTGGCCGGTAAACCACTGGCGGTAGGTGGGTCGGCGGACCGGCGCGGGGTGATCGCCACCTGCAATTATGAGGCGCGAGCGTACGGGGTGCGTTCGGCGATGTCCTCCGGGCATGCCTTGAAGCTGTGCCCGGACCTGACCATCGTCAAGCCACGCATGGATGCCTATAGAGAAGCGTCCAGGGAAATTCATGCGATCTTTCGCGATTACACCGAGATCATCGAGCCGCTCTCGCTCGATGAGGCGTACCTCGATGTGTCGGACAGCGCGCATTTCGCAGGCAGTGCAACGCGAATCGCCCAGGACATCCGGCGCCGGGTCTCCAACCAGTTGCACATCACCGTGTCGGCGGGTGTGGCGCCGAACAAGTTTCTGGCCAAGATTGCCAGTGACTGGAAAAAGCCCAACGGCTTGTTTGTCATCACTCCGGATCAGGTCGAGGACTTTGTCAGTGGTTTGCCTGTGAGCAAATTGCACGGGGTCGGCAAAGTCACCGCCGACAAGCTCGGCAAGCTGGGTATCAGCGATTGCCTGCAATTGCGCGAGTGGGACAAGTTGGCGCTGGTGCGTGAGTTCGGCAGCTTTGGCGAGCGACTCTGGAGCCTGGCCCGTGGGATCGACGACCGTGTGGTGCACAACGACAGTCGTCGTCAGTCGATCAGCGTTGAAAATACCTACGACGTTGACCTGCCGGACCTGAAGAGCTGCCTGGACAAGTTGCCCGAGCTGCTGGAGACCCTGGCCGGTCGCATGGCGCGGATCGACAGCAGCTATCGTCCGGGCAAGCCGTTCGTCAAAGTGAAGTTCCACGACTTCACCCAGACTACATTGGAGCAGGCCGGGGCAGGGCGGGATCTGGGCAGTTATCAGTTGATGCTGACCCAGGCCTTCAATCGCGGCGGTAAGCCGGTGCGGTTGTTGGGTGTCGGGGTGCGGCTGGAGGACTTGCGGGGCGGGTTCGAGCAGATGGAGTTGTTTGAGCGGTAGTTTTGTGGTGAATGTGGGGGCCCCTTCGCGAGCAAGCCCGCTCCCACATTGGATTTGTGAACACCTGAAATCCTATGTGGGAGCGAGCCTGCTCGCGTTTAGTTCAGCCCCGGATTCGCTACCAGTCGCTCGCCATTGCGGGCCAGTGACTTCAGGAACTCAGTCTGCAATTCGGGATCATTGCGTGTCAGTTCGATCAGGCTCTGTTCCAGTTCACTGGCTTCCTCTTCAAGACCCAGCTCCGACAGGCGCTTGACCCGGTGGACCCACTGATTGACTTCGTCGCCCTCGAGATCGTCATAAATCAGCCCGTGGGCCTCATAGAGCTTGCTGCGCAAGGTGCTGCTGACGGCTAGCGAGGAGTCGGTGTGTACGTCGTCCTTGGCATCCTCGACACGAATCAGCAATCGGCTCAGGTGATTGATGTCATGTTCGGCGAACGGGTTGTCCAACAGATTCAGGCGCAACACGCCGTTTTTGTCGGTGGTCAGTTCGAAGGTTTCCTTGCCGGCCTTGACCTCGACCGGGCGCTCGCTCCAGGGCAGGCTTGAGTACTCCGTGCGCTTGTCGCGCTGGACTTCATCAATGCCGGCCAGGTTCTGCTGCGCGCGACCATGGGACTGCACGTTCATGAACGGGTTGAGCCCGGCGAAACCGTAGCTCAGCCAGTCCTTGGTCACGCTGTCCGGCAAATTGCCGAGGGCAAACACATTGACCACGTTGGCACCGACACCCGCTACCACGGCCACCGCGCCCAGCGGGATTTCGTAAATCTCCCGCCAGGGTTGGTACGGCGTATAGCGGTCATAGTGACGCGTGACTTCGTATTCGGTGACTTCGAAAGTCTTCTGCTCGTGGATTTTCACCCGCCGTTGCGGAAGCTCAAGCACCTTGGGCTCACCGACATCGATCTGCAGGCTGTGATCGAGCAATTTGCGCTCGACACGTTCCTCGTGCTCGCTGCGTTGTGACATTTGATTGGCACAGCCGCTGACCAGCAGGGCGCCGCACAAGGCGGCACCACCGAGGCCTAAGGTGTTTCGCTTGAACATGACGTCTCTATATCTGCTATCAGCGGCGGATGCGGGCCTGAAGGAAGGACAGTACGTCGGCGACCGGCAGCGCTTGTGCGTCGGCCTCGGTACGGCTCTTGTATTCCAGGTTGCCTTCGGCCAGGCCGCGGTCGCTGACCACGATCCGGTGTGGAATGCCGATCAGCTCCATGTCCGCGAACTTGATGCCCGGGCTGGTTTTCTTGTCACGGTCATCCAGCAGCACTTCGAAGCCGGCAGCGGTAAGTTGCGCGTACAGCTTGTCGGTGGCTTCGCGAACCTGCTCGGTTTCATAGCGCAGCGGCACCAGGGCAATCTGGAACGGCGCGAGGGTGTCGCTCCAGATGATCCCGTTTTCGTCGTTGTTCTGCTCGATGGCAGCCGCCACCACGCGAGACACACCGATGCCGTAGCAGCCCATTTCCAGGGTGACCGGCTTGCCGTTCTCGCCCAGCACTTCGCATTTCATCGCTTTGCTGTACTTGTTGCCCAGCTGGAAGATGTGCCCGACTTCGATGCCGCGCTTGATCTCCAGGGTGCCCTTGCCGTCCGGGCTCGGGTCGCCGGCCACGACGTTGCGCAGGTCGGCAACGGTCGGAACAGGCAGGTCGCGTTCCCAGTTCACACCGAAGTAGTGTTTGTCATCGATGTTGGCACCGATGCCGAAGTCGCTCATCAGCTCGACCGAACGGTCGATGATGATCGGCAGCGGCAGGTTCAACGGGCCGAGGGAACCGGCACCGGCGCCAATGGCCTCGCGCAGTTCGCCTTCCGAGGCCATGACCAGCGGGCTGGCAACGCCTGGCTGGTTGGCGGCCTTGATTTCGTTCAGCTCATGGTCGCCACGGATGATCAGGGCAATCAGCTTGCCTTTCTCTTCAGCATGCACCACGAGGGTCTTGATGGTTTTCTCGATCGGCAGGTTGAAGCCTTCGACCAGTTGCGCAATGGTCTTGGCGTTCGGCGTGTCGACCAGGCGCAGCTCTTCGGTCGCAGCGGCACGCGAGGTTTCGCGAGGCACGGCTTCGGCCTTTTCGATGTTGGCGGCGTAGTCGGAGCCGTTGCTGAACACGATGTCGTCTTCACCGGACTCGGCCAGTACGTGGAACTCGTGGGAGCCGGCACCGCCGATGGAGCCGTTGTCGGCTTCTACAGGGCGGAACTTCAGGCCCAGACGGGTGAAAACGTTGCAGTAGGCTTGGTGCATGCGGTCGTAGGTGACCTGCAGCGAAGGCTGGTCGGCGTGGAAGGAGTAGGCGTCCTTCATGATGAATTCGCGGCCGCGCATCAAGCCGAAGCGTGGGCGGATTTCGTCACGGAATTTGGTCTGGATCTGGTACAGGTTGATCGGCAGCTGCTTGTAGCTGCTCAATTCGTTGCGCATCAGATCGGTGATGACTTCTTCGTGGGTCGGGCCGGCGCAGAAGTCGCGACCGTGGCGATCCTTGAAGCGCAGCAATTCAGGGCCGTACTCTTCCCAGCGCCCGGATTCCTGCCACAGCTCAGCCGGTTGCGTGCTTGGCATCAACACTTCGAGAGAGCCGGCAGCGTTCATTTCTTCACGAACGACGGCTTCGACCTTGCGCATTACCCGCAAGCCCATCGGCAGCCAGGTGTACAGGCCTGAGGCGAGTTTGCGGATCATGCCGGCGCGCAGCATCAGCTGGTGGCTGATCACGACCGCGTCGGAAGGCGTTTCTTTTTGTGTGGCGAGCAAAAATTGACTGGTGCGCATGGTTGGCCGTTATCGATTGCTGATGACGAGATATGACGGAGCATTGTACGGGCGAGATCCGCTGGCGTACAGGCGTGCGGTCGGTGGTGTGGCAGGAGGGCGCGATTCACTCGGCCCTCCGCGATTCTTCCTGCGTAAAGAACCTACGATTCTTCGGCGACCGGGGTGTGCACCGGTTCCGGTGTAGGTGTCGGACCTTCACGGCGGTTCTCCTGGAACCAGTGCAGCGCGATCAACAGCAGGGTCGGGACGCCCAGCAGGGCGGTAATCAGGAAGAAGTCGTGATAACCGAACTTCTCCACCATGACCCCTGAATAGCCGCCGATCAGGCGTGGCAGTAGCAGCATGATCGAGCTGAGCAGGGCGTATTGGGTGGCGGAGAATTTGAGGTTGGTCAGGCTCGACAGGTAGGCGACGAACGCCGAGGTCGCCAGGCCCGAGCTGAAGTTGTCCAGGGAGATGGTCAGCACCAGCATGTTCAGGTTGGGGCCCATGTCGGCGAGCATCAGGAACAGGATGTTGGTCGCCGCGGAGGCGACACCGCCGATGAACAGGATCGGCAGGATGCCGAAACGCACGATCAGCAGGCCGCCCATGCCGGCGCCGACCAGGGTCATGATCAGGCCGAAGATTTTGCTGACGCTGGCGATCTGGTCCTTGGTGAAGCCCTGGTCGATGTAGAACACGTTGGCCATCACGCCCATGACCGTATCGGACATCCGATAGGTGGCGATCAAGCCGAGCAGCAGCAGCGCTTGCCAGCGGTATCGCAGGATGAAGTCGTTGACAGGTGTCAGCACTGGCGCCAGGCCGCGGCGGCCCATGGCCGAGAGGCACAGGGCGGTGAGGGTGGTATAGAGAATCGCGCGCAGGAAGGCACGGTCCTCCAGCAGCAGGTCGAGCAGGCTCTCGCCTTCGAACAGTACGCTGGCGAAGTCGGTGTTGTAGAGCTGGGTGAACATGGCCGGCACGGACACCAGCAATACGATCAGCACGAACACCGAGGCCAGTTGATGCACGAAGCTGTAGCGCCCGGCCTGCAGTTGCGTGCGCAATGGTACTGGCGGCTCGCGCATGAACAGGGATGTCAGCAGTGCCGGGACCATCAGGGCACCGAACAGGATGTAAGTGCCGGCCCAGGCCGAATGCTTGTAGTTGAAGCCGGTGGAGCCAAAACCTTCGGCGAAGTACAGCGCGCCTGCGGTAGCCAGCAGCGCGGCGACCCGGTAACCGGACATGTAACTGGCGGCCAGTGCGGCCTGGCGGTTGTCTTCGGCGATTTCCAGACGGTAGGCATCGACCGCGATGTCCTGCGTCGCTGATGCGAAAGCGACGACGACGGCAATGGCGATCAGCCAGGACAAATGCTTTTGCGGGTCGCAGAAACCCATCCCGATCAGGCCAAGGATAACCAGTGCCTGGGACAGCACGAGCCAGGACCTTCGTCGACCGAGTTTGCCGAGCAATGGCAGTCGCCATTGGTCGAGCAGGGGTGACCAGACCCATTTGAAGGCATACGCCAGGCCGATCAGGCTTGCATAGCCAATGGTTTCACGCGCCACGCCGGCTTCACGCAGCCAGACTGAAAGCGTCGAAAACACCAGCATGTAGGGCAGGCCGGCGGCGAAACCAAGCAGCAACAGCACGAGTGTCGAGGGGCTGGCATAAGCGGCGAGCGCGGCGCGCCAGGTTTTACGGGGCATGGGCTGGAGTCTGCCTCAAGAAATACGGAAACAAAGCGCGCACTCTAACCGCTGTGCTCTACCGGACGCCAGCCATGGCGCTGAATATCAACACGATTATTCAGGACACTGATGCCCTCCATGTGTAATCGTGCGCGCTGCTCATCACCCGAAGGGCTGCCGACCGGCAGGCTGATACGCCCGTTTGCGCCCAGAACACGGTGCCAGGGCAACTTGCTGTCGCCGGGCAGTTGACTGAGGGTGCGCCCGACCCAGCGGGCGGCGCGACCCAGTCCTGCGAGCTCGGCCAACTGGCCGTAGCTGACGACTTTGCCCTCGGGTACTTGTGCCAGTGTCAAATACAGCGCCGTGCGTCGGATTTGCGCTGCACTCTCGGGGTCTTCGGTTGGATCGGTCACGTCCGTCAGTCCTGAAGAAGTTTGCCTTACCATCTGTAGAGTAATTCCTGCGCAGGAAGTTGAGAAATGAACTCAACAGAAATAGTCGGGTCAGTCCTTGTCAGGGCATTGTTCCTACGGATAATGCCGACTTTTCTCGCAAGCCTGAGCCTGTATTTTGTTTATGTTGTCCAGATCCCTGCTGTGTCTCGCCGTCCTTGGCGCATCCTCTCCCTTGTTGGCCGATACCGTGTGGTTGAAGAACGGTGACAAGCTGAGCGGCAAGATCACGCTGTTCGATGGCGGAAAGCTGCTGATCCAGACCGAGTACGCCGGTGCGGTGACGATCGACTGGAAACAGGTCAAGACCCTGGACAGCGATCAGGAGTTGCTGGTCAAGCAGGATGCCTACAGTGGTGAGAAAGCCAAATCGTTGAAAGCGGCGGACGACGGCAAGGTCACGCTGGCCAACGGCGAGGGACCGAAGACGGTCGAACTGGCGAGCATCCAGCAGATTCTCAAGCCAAAACCGGTGGTCGAGGATCTGGTGTGGAAAGGCAACGTCGATGTCGCGCTGGATTATCAGCGGGCGGAAAACGACACCGATGACTACGACATCGACTTCAAGACCAGTGCGCGACACGGGCGCTGGCGGCACACCGCTGAAGGTGAGTACAACCGTGAGTTCCAGGACGACGTGGTGACCACGGACAACTGGCGGGCGGAATACTCCATCGACCGATTCCTGACCGAGCAATGGTTCTGGCAGGGGCGCCTGGTCTACAAACGCGACAAGGTCGAAGACCTTTCCCGTCAACGCACCGTCGGTACCGGTCCCGGCTATCAGTTCTGGGATAACGAACTCGGGGCGTTCTCCCTGGGCTCGCTGGTCAACCGCACGGACTATGAATTCTCCGATGGCAGCGAGGAAAATTTCTACGCCTTGGCCATGAAGTGGGACTACAACCGCTACCTGATCGGCAAGCGTGTCGAGTTCTTCACCAATGGTGAGGTCGGCAAGCCGCTGTCGGGCGTGGCCGACTATGCGCTCGATGCCGAGATGGGGTTGCGCTACAAGGTGACTGACTGGGCTTCGCTGAACCTGAAGGCGGAACGCGATATCATCAGCGGCGCCGACGATGCGGATCTGGACAAGACACGCTACACCGCAGGGTTTGGCGTGACCTGGTAAGGGCATCAAAAGATCGTCGCCTTCGACAGCGCCTGCAGGGTCAACCCGGGAGCTGTCGAAGGCGGCGATCTTTTTTGTGTGGACAAAACATCCGCCCACAAAAAAGCCCCGCTGTTGAGGGCGGGGCTTTTTACTAAAGCAAGTACAAGTTAGATAACTTGAACTTCTTCAGCTTGCATGCCTTTCTGACCGCGGGTAGCGATGAAAGAAACCTGTTGGCCTTCTTTCAGGCTTTTGAAGCCGTCGGACTGGATAGCTTTGAAGTGAACGAACAGGTCGTCACCGGATTGTGGAGTGATGAAGCCGAAGCCTTTTTCATCGTTGAACCACTTAACGGTACCGGTTTGGCGATTAGACATGGTGTAACTCCTTGAACAAAGATAACTGCGACTCAGGAAGAACCCTGGCCGAGACTGAGTGCAAAGAGCAGGAAAAATTCTTGTAGATGGTTGGATCGAAATTCAACATATCGTGTAGAGATTCTCAGTGACACAAGCAGCACAGTGACGCCACCTTAACCCTTTTTCCGGAACGTGCCAATGCTTCTTGCACAGGTTTCTCTGTTTTAAGGATCGGCGGTGTGACGGTTCGTCGCCAGCGCAGGTAATTCCCGCCTGTTCGGCGAGAATTGCACCGCGGACTTTGAACCCGGCGGCGCGCCCGGTAAGATGCCGGACAGAATTTTTCGACCTCGCTATTCAGGACACCCGCCATGAGCATCAAATCGGACAAGTGGATTCGCCGCATGGCGCAGGAACACGGCATGATCGAGCCATTCGTCGAGCGCCAGATGCGCGGCAGCGACGATAGCCGTGTGATCTCCTACGGCGTGTCGAGCTACGGCTACGATGTGCGTTGCACCAATCATTTCAAGGTGTTCACCAACATCAATTCGGCCATCGTCGACCCGAAGAACTTCGATGCCGGCAGCTTCGTCGACATCCACAGCGACGTGTGCATCATTCCGCCGAACTCCTTCGCCCTGGCCAGCACCGTCGAATATTTCCGCATTCCGCGTAATGTTTTGACCATTTGCCTGGGTAAAAGCACCTATGCGCGCTGCGGCATCATCGTCAACGTCACACCGCTCGAGCCTGAGTGGGAAGGTCACGTGACCCTCGAGTTCTCCAACACCACCAATCTGCCGGCGAAAATCTACGCGAACGAAGGCGTGGCACAGATGCTGTTCCTTGAGTCTGACGAAGAGTGTGAAGTGTCCTACAAGGACCGTGGCGGCAAGTATCAGGGCCAGCGTGGCGTGACCCTGCCTCGCACCTGAGTCAACCGTCTGGCAAATGCCGGGAATTCCTGAGCGGGCGTACACTCTATGGGGTGTACTGTTCCGATCCGCGCAAGGTGGGTCGGGTCATCGCTCAGGAGTGCCGAATGAAGATCGATCCGCGAATCAGTGCCGAACTGGCAAGGCTTGAACCCAATCAGGTTGGCGTTCTGGCCTGGTCCTTGTTGGCACACCCGCCCGTCAGCATGGCAGGGGGTATTCCCGGCCAGCCTGATCCTGATACCCCGAACGAGCAGCCTAATGAGCCGGGCGAGCCTACGCTGCCGGATGAGCCGCCGCCAGCGCCTGTTGTCTGACTTTCGATTTCCGCTACTCATGGCCGGTGAACTGCCGCTGTCGTCTTCAGCAAGCAGGCCTGTGCCTGTTGTTGCTGTGGACGACCGTGGCGTCTGAATCAGCCTGAAAATATTCGGAAGTAACTGTGTCTGTCGTGGAAACCAATCGACGGGCACGGCTGTGGTTCCATTCAGGAGCTGCGTGCCCTTGGGCCGGAAGCAAAGGGCCTCAGGCAGTTAACTTCGAATATGAAAAGGAACATTCAGATGAGTGCAAATCGATCGGGGTATTTGAGTGCCGATGTAATCACGACGGGAGGCTCCATGCAGTTTCGCGTAACGGATGGGGTCGATTTTTATCAGCGCTCAGACATCCATTGCATTGAGGCGGATAACGGTCAGGGGACTGCGTTTTACGTGTACTTGCCGATGGACATCCAGAGTGGCAGCTACAGCCTCAGGCTCAACGAGGCAGCTCCCATGGTCATCCATGTGATCGGCAACTCGGAGGCAGAGCTTTATCCGGGAACGCTTGAGTTAACGGTGGGAGGTGACGCGCAGTTTGCCGGGCGCTTCAGTGGGACGGACGCTAATGGTCTACAGGTGACAAATGGCAGTTTCAGGCTGGAAAACGAAGCGGGGGCATAACGGTGATTGATGTTGGAAGCCGGACAAGCCGGCTTCCACTTCTACTTCCGGCGGCTATTTCAGGTTGCCGCTGAGGAACTGCTTCAACCGCTCGCTTTTCGGATTGCCCAGCACTTCTTCCGGTGCGCCTTCTTCCTCCACCAGGCCCTGGTGCAGAAACAACACCTGGCTCGACACTTTGCGGGCGAAGCTCATTTCGTGGGTCACCATGATCATGGTCCGGCCTTCTTCGGCCAGGCCCTGGATCACCTTGAGCACTTCACCCACCAGTTCCGGGTCCAGCGCCGAAGTCGGTTCGTCGAACAGCATGACTTCCGGCTCCATGGCCAGTGCGCGGGCAATCGCTACCCGTTGTTGCTGACCGCCGGACAGGAATGCCGGGTATTGGTCAGCCACACGGGGGGCCAGCCCCACTTTGTCGAGGTAGCGCCGGGCGCGATCCTCGGCTTCTTTCCTGTCACAGCCCAGCACCCGGCGCGGCGCCATGGTGATGTTTTCCAGCACCGTCATGTGGCTCCACAGGTTGAAATGCTGGAACACCATGGCCAGACGGGTGCGAATCCGCTGCAGTTCATTGGCGTCGGCCACGTGCATGCCGTGACGATCCTTGATCATGCGGATGTTCTGCCCGTCGAGGCTCATGGCGCCATCGTTGGGTTGTTCCAGGAAGTTGATGCAACGCAGAAAGGTACTTTTACCCGAGCCGCTGGCGCCGATCAGACTGATGACGTCGCCGGTTTTGGCCTTGAGCGAAACACCTTTGAGGACTTCATGGTCGCCGTAGCTTTTATGCAGGCCTTCGATGGTCAATTTGTACATGGGGCGTGCATCCTCAAGGCGAAAGTAGATAGCCGCTGCGATAGGCTTCGGTGCCCGCGACGTGGGCGATCACCATGCCGGCAGTGGCCATGCGGCGCAGCGAGCGGGCGTACATCAGCCCGGCTGTGGCGCAATGAACGGGAGTGACCAGATCGTTGACCGGATCAATGATCTCGGCGATCAGTTGGCCGGCTTCCAGGTACTGTCCCGGCCGCGCGGTGAATACCAGCAGGCCGCCGACGGGCGTGGCCACCGGCTCAACACCGGCCAGCGGTGTCGCCGGATAGGGCAGGTCGGGCAGGGGCGCGGGTTCGCCGGCGATCGCGCCGAAATGGATCAGGTAATCGATCAGTGCCTGGCAATCGAGGCTGGCCAGCGGGTGATTGACGTCGCCTTGACCGCGCAGTTCGACGGTCACCGAAAAACTGCCCGGCGGAATGTCGAACTCCTCGCCGAAGCGATCCTTCAATTGCCACCAGAGCAGGGTGAAGCATTCGTCGAACGACTGGCCACCGGAATCGGTTGCCAGCAGGCTGGCTTGGGCGCCGATGTAACGGGCCAGCGGCTCGACCTGCGACCAGGCTTCAGGTGTGGTGTAGAGGTGCGCGACCGCTTCGAAATCGCAATGCAGGTCGAGCACCATGTCGGCGTCGCAGGCCAGTCGCTGCAGGGTCAGGCGCTGGGATTGCAATTGGGTGCCGGCGGTCTGCCGGGCCAGCGCATCGCGCAGGTTGCTGCGGATCAATTGCAGGTTGTGCTGCGGATCGTCACCGAGCTTGCCTTCGATCGCGTTGCCGACTTCCTCGCTGAGGTCGACGAACCAGCGGTTGAAGTTCTGGCCGCTTTCCAGCTCGTAGCGACCCAGCGGCACATCCATCAGCACTTGTTCCAGGCCCACCGGGTTGGCGATGGGCACCAGCACGATTTCGCTGCGCAGGCGCCCGGCGGCTTCCAGCTCCGCCAGGCGTTGCTTGAGGTGCCAGGCCACCAGCATGCCGGGCATTTCGTCGGCGTGCAGGGAGGCCTGGATGTAGATCTTGCCGTTGGCCGATTGAGGGCCGAAGTGAAAGCTGTGGATCTGTCTCGCGGTCCCCGGCAGCGGGGCCAGCAGGTCATGTTTCTGGTGGCGCATCTGTTGTTCCTGAAGCAGGTTGAGACCTAGTGGGTCGGCCCGAGGAAGGCCAGCCATCGGCGTTCGGCAAGGCGGAACAGGCCGACCAGCGCAAAAGTGACGGTCAGGTAGATCAGCGCGGCGATGCCGAACGACTGGAAGGTCAGGAAGGTCGCCGAGTTGGCGTCCCGAGCAACTTTGAGCACGTCCGGGATGGTCGCGGTGAAGGCCACGGTGGTCGAGTGCAGCATCAGGATCACTTCGTTGCTGTAGTACGGCAACGAGCGACGCAGGGCCGATGGCATGATCACGTAGGCATACAGTTTCCAGCCGGTCAGGCCGTAAGCCTTGGCCGCTTCGACTTCGCCGTGGTTCATGCTGCGGATGGCCCCGGCGAAGATCTCCGTGGTGTAGGCGCAGGTGTTCAGGGCGAAGGCCAGGATCGTGCAGTTCATCGCATCGCGAAAGAACGCGTCCAGTACGGGCTGGGCCCGAATGGCGGCCAGGCTGTAGATCCCCGTGTAACAGATCAATAGCTGGATATAGAGCGGCGTGCCACGGAACAGGTAGGTATAGAACTGCACCGGCCAACGGATGTAGAAGTGCGGCGATACACGGGCGATGGACAGCGGGATCGACACGATAAAACCGATGAAGATCGAAGCGCTGAGCAGCCACATCGTCATGGCCAGGCCGGTGATGTTGTTGCCGTCGCTATAGAGGAAGGGTTTCCAGTATTCCTGCAGGAGTTCGATCATCGTACGGCCTCCCGGGTCCCGGCGGAGTAACGACGTTCGAGCCAGCGCAGGATGACGTTGGACGCGCTGGTGATCACCAGGTAGATCAGCGCGGCAAGCACCAGGAAATAAAACAGCTGATAGGTACTTTTACCGGCGTCCTGGGCAGCCTTGACCAGGTCGGCGAGGCCGATGATCGACACCAGGGCCGTGGCCTTGAGCATCACCATCCAGTTGTTGCCGATACCCGGCAGGGCATAACGCATCATCTGCGGGAACACCACGATCCAGAAACGCTGGCCGCGCTTGAGGCCATAGGCGGTGGCCGCTTCGACCTGACCCCGTGGGACGGCGAGAATCGCGCCACGGAAGGTTTCAGTGAAATACGCACCATAGATGAAGCCCAGGGTGATGACCCCGGCGCTGAACGGGTTGATCTCGATGTATTCCCATTCCATGTAATCGGTAAACGAGGTCAGCCAGGTTTGCAGGCTGTAGAAGATCAGCAGCATCAGGACCAGGTCCGGAACGCCGCGAATGAGTGTGGTGTAGAGCTGGGCAGGCACGCGCATCAGTTTGACTTTTGACAGCTTGGCACTGGCGCCGAGCAGCCCGAGCAGCACGGCCAGCAACAGCGACAACGCCGACAGCTTGATCGTCATCCAGGTACCTTGCATCAGCAGCGGACCGAAGCCCTTGAGGCTGAAGGCAGAGAGCCCCAGATTTTCTAATAAGGTTTCGAACATAAATCAGCAACCTGATCGGATGAAAAAAGCGCCCATCGAGAGATGGGCGCCGGGCATTATTTGCCGCTGTACAGATTCAGATCGCCAAAGTGTTTCTTCTGAATGGTGGCGTAGGTGCCATCATCGTGTAACGCTTTGATACCTTTATCCAAAAGTGCTTTCAGCTCGGTGTTACCTTTCTTAATACCGACCGCGGTTTTGGCAGGCAGCAGTTCGCTGTCGACTGGCTTGCTGACTTCGTAGCCTTCACCTTTTGGTGACTTCAAGAAGCCCAGTTCGGCTTGCAGCATGTCCTGGATCGCTGCGTCGAGACGGCCGGAAGTCAGGTCGGAATACACCTGATCCTGATTCTGATAGGCCTGGGTTTTCACGCCGGCCTTGTCGAGAACGGCTTTGGCGTAGGCTTCCTGGATGGT
This sequence comes from Pseudomonas sp. GW823-FHT06E10, assembly GCF_058794995.1. NCBI lineage: Bacteria > Pseudomonadati > Pseudomonadota > Gammaproteobacteria > Pseudomonadales > Pseudomonadaceae > Pseudomonas > Pseudomonas sp. GW823-FHT06E10. Next base: position 191,494 of record NZ_JBXAHJ010000006.1, read on the forward strand.
GCCTTGCTCGTAGCCTACGGTTTTGCCCTTCAGCGAAGCGACGTCCTCGGTCAGGCCGGAGCCTTTCTTGAACACGTAGGCGGTTGGGCCGGAGAACAACTCGCTGGAGAAGTCGATGACTTTTTCACGGGCCGGGGTAACGGTCATCGACGAGATCACACCGTCGAACTTATTGGCTTTCAGGCCCGGAATCATGCCATCGAAGTCACTCTCGACCCACTTGCACTTGACCTTCAGTTCGGCGCAGATCGCGTTCCCCAGATCGATGTCAAAGCCTACCAGGCTGCCATCGGCCGCTTTCGATTCGAACGGTGCGTAGGAAGGGTCAACGCCGAAACGCAGTTCTTTGTACTCCTTCGCCATGGCGGAACCAGCCGCCATGCACAACGCCAGTGCAGAAAGGGTCAGCAATGCTTTTTTCATTATTCAATCCCTAAAAACCAATATGAGCGCTTGTGGCGCAGAATTATTGTTACTGGAAAGCGTAAGACCTGTTGAAAGTAGCAATTTCCGAACCAGAGTGCCGAACAAGCGTTTTATTTAGGTACTTGGAAATGGCCGGAGACAGATTTATGCACGAAAACGGGCGCAGGGAAATGGGTGCACCAAATCAACTCGCCACAAAAGAACGGATTGACTGAGCAGGTTTCGCAGGGCCGGGCACTCCACCTCGTGACACGACTTGTCCTTGAGTCAGCGCAACCGCGATAACGATTCAACATTCAACCTCTATTTTGAATGTCAGACCGCTATCGCGGGCAAGTAAAGGGCTGGGTTATTTACCGGGTGTCAGCGTCAACCGCGCCTTGCCATAGGCGTTGTCGAAGTTCTGCGGCTGCATCGGCAGGCTCATGTACTGGCCCTTGAACCACGGCTCGATGCTGTTGAGGTAGTTCGGGCTGGCCGGGTTGCCGGACTGGCCGGTGCCGTTCTGCGCCATCAGCGGTTCGGACTGGCCGAAGTCGACGATAAAGCGCATGGCTGGCGCCAGCGTGGTGTTGAAGTCCTGGCCCCAGGCGAAGGCGGCGGTGTTGAGAGTGGTGTGATCGCCACCGGCCGGCAGCGGTCCGCGTACGGTCTGGCCGCTGCTGTTTTTCCATTCATGGCGATGCAGTTTGCCCCATTGCCAGGCTTTGTGATCGCCGCCCAACTGGCTGTCGCCCGCGCTGATCGCGGCGGTGAGGCTGCGAGCGAGGATGGCCGGTTTGTCTTCTTTCTGTGCGGTGCGCACGTCATCCCAGAACGGGCTGTCCTCACGCCCGAGCAAGTGATCGGCCTGGGCCGCGTAGGACAACTTGCCGTCGGCGACAAAAGCTTTCCACGTCGGGCTGCTTTCCGGGCCCAGTTCATCGAGGAAGATCTGCCGCGTGCTTTCCTGCAGGAACAGTTCGTAGATGGCCGCATCGGTGGAGGTCGGGCTGAGCTTGCCGTCGAACGCCATCAAGCGGCTGTAGGCTTCGTGTGCCTTGGCACGATCGGCCGCCGGCAAGGCGTCCATGGCTTGTTTGAGTGGCTGGGCCATACCCGGCGCTTCGAACATTTTCTTCAGCTTGGCAGCGAAGGTGGTGGTCTGGTCGTATTGCATGGCGATCAGGCTGCGGCTGTCGTGTTTGCCTGCGCCGGCCAGTTCGGCCAGGCGCTCGCCGCGCTCCGGAGCGGCCCAGGAATTGGACAGCTGCATGCCGTAGCCATGGGGGATGACCCGCTGGTTGGCGGTGCCGAGCCAGCCCTGAGCCGGGTCCTGATCGTACGGGTGCAGCATTGGGTCGGCGTAACCGTCCCAATCGTATCGACCTTCCCAGCCCGGCGAGGGCAGCAAGCCTTCGCCTTCGCGGCGGTTCGGGTAACGACCGGTGACTTGCCAGCCGATGTGGCTGACATCGGCGAACACCAGGTTCATCGCAATGGCGCGGATTTCGCGGCTGGCATCCGAAGCTTTCTCGACACTCTGGGCGCGGGACAGGTCGAAGAGCGCGTCCAGGGTCTTGTCGTCGGTGAAGTTCGGCGTCTGCAAGGCCAGGCCGAAACCATTGGCCAGCGTGGCGCCTTGGGCGCTGTTGAGCAACGGGCCATGGCGGGTTTCGTACACCGCTTCGCGAGTCGGCCGCTGGCCTTTGACGAAATAGGTTTCGTTGCGCACGATCGCCGGCTGCCACTTCCCGGCGTTTTCGTAGGTAAGCCCGTTGCTCTGGCGCTTGATCTTCTCCAGGAACAGATCCTGGTTGTCGCCCATCACGGACGTCATGCTCCACGCCACTTTGCCGTTGAAACCTCCAAGCACCATCGGCAGACCTGCGATGGTCACGCCGGATGCCTGATACTTCGGCGTGCGAATCTGCACGTAACTGAACAATGAAGGCACGCCCAGCGGGCCATGACTGTCACTGGCCAGCAGGCTCTTGCCGCTGCGGCTGCGTTGTGGAGCGATGGCCCAGTTGTTCGACGAAGTGGCGCCCAACAGGTTCAGGTCCGACAGTTGGCCCGTGGCTTTGCTGAGTTCGGCCAGCCCCGGTATTTGCCCGTTGAGCTTGAGGCCTTGCAGTTTTTCGCTTTCGGCGACCGGCAGTTTTTCGTCGGGAGCCGACGGCGTCAGCCATGCAAGTTTGTCGGTGGTGACGGTCTGGGCCAGTACCAGCGAGGAAATTTCTTCCGGCAGGTTGGTCGACTGGCTGAAGTTCAGCAGGCAGAAAATCAGCGCCGAATCCTCCGGCTGCCAGTACTCAGGCTTGTAGCCGGTGGCTGCCAGATCCGTCGGCAGTTTGTCGCGGTAGCGGAACAGGTAGGCGTTGACCCCGCGCGCATAGACTTCGAAGAAACGCTTGAGGCGCGGTGAAGAAGCCTTGTACAGCTCGCCAGCACTTTTCTTCAGGTTGACCGCCCGCATGTAACGGTCGGCATCCAGCAGGTCCGCACCGTGCATCTCGGCCAGACGGCCCTGGGCCAGCAGGCGCAGGGTGACCATCTGGGTGATGCGGTCGCTGGCATGCACGTAACCGAGGGTGAACAGCGCGTCGTGGAAGCTGTTGCTTTCGATCAGCGGCATGCCCATGGCATTGCGGCGCACCGAAACGCTCTGCGCCAGGCCCTTGAGTGGTTGTACGCCGGAGGTCGGCGGGAGGGTGTCCTGGGCGTTGAAGTTCTGACAACCGGTCAGGCTCAACACACCGGCCACTGCTGCGGCAACGCCGAACCGGGGTAGAAAATGAGTAAGGGCTGGCGAGGCCATGGCAAAGCTCCTGCGGGGGTAGAGGCGGCGGCGCGCAATAAAGGCGCTACGTTAGTGAGCGGGAGGTGGCCGCGCAAGCGGGGTACAAGGTTATTTCAGGATTTGTCTGATAAACCGGAAAGATCGCAGTCTTGTCAGTCGCAATGGGAGATGTTGAAGTGCGAAACGCTCAACAATCCAGGAGAACAGTCGGCATGGAGCTCAAGGCAAACGCGGCACTGATCATCATCGATCAACAAAAGGGCATCCTGCATCCCAGGCTCGGCCGCAGGAATAATCCAGAGGCCGAAGCGCGCATGCTGGACTTGCTTGGCCATTGGCGATGCACCGCTAGGCCGGTGATCCATGTGCAGCACCTGTCGCGCTCGGAGGACTCGGTATTCTGGCCGCAGCAGTCGGGGGTGGAGTTTCAGGAACGGTTTGAGCCAATGGCCGGTGAACGCTTGATCCAGAAGCAGGTGCCGGATGCGTTTTGTTCGACGGGGCTGGAGGCGCAGTTGCGCGAGGCGGGGATCGGGCAGTTGATCATCGTCGGTGTCGCGACCCACAACTCGGTGGAGTCCACGGCGCGTACCGCGGGCAACCTGGGGTTTGATACGTGGGTGGCCGAGGATGCGTGCTTTACCTTCGACAAGGCTGATTTCTTTGGCCAAGCCCATAGCGCCGAAGTGGTGCATGCGATGTCGCTGGGGAATTTGCACGGTGAGTATGCGACGGTGGTCAGCACCGCATGTGTATTAACGGCTGACTGAAAAACCTGTAGGAGCGAGCTTGCTCCGGGCGGCGTTCCGACGATAGCGGTCTGACTGACACATTGATAGTTGATGTGCTGCCGTCATCGCGAGCAAGCTCGCTCCCACAGGAGAGGATTGCGATTCAACAGGCGAAGCAAGTCTTCGCCCGAAGCATCAAGCGCCGTGGCACTTCTTGAATTTCTTGCCGTTGCCGCATGGGCACGGATCGTTGCGGCCGACGTCTTTCAGGGCATTGCGCACCGGTTCCTGGTGAGCGTGGCCGCAGTTCGGACCGTGGACATGGCCGTGGTCGTGATCATGGTGGTGATGGTCATGATCATGATCGTGATTGCAGTCAGGGCCGTGGACATGGGGTTGCTGGGTCATCGGTGTTGCTCCGGAATTAAATCGGCGGCGATTATCACGCCATTGCGCGTCAGGTGCACGTAGTGGGTGATGAATATACCGGTTTCCAGTTCACCTTCCAGACGATAGGGAATGGGTTGATCGGATTTTTTCAGCAGTTTGGCCAGATCACGGACCTTGGACCACAGGTTGGTGCGGATCGGTACCTTGAAGTAAGCGCTGTGCCTGGGGCTGATGGTGAACCAGTGTTCGTACTCGCCGTCGGCCAGCAGTATGTCGCCCAAGTGAACGCGGTACTCCAGACCGCGCACGGTCAGGTCGCTGTCGTTGGGGTTGTCGATGCGAAAATGCAGGAGGAGTTTCTGTTCCAGCAGTTTGGCGTTGACCACCTCGATCTTCACCAGATGGACCTCGGGGTCCGGCAAGTCGTCGTCGAACCACGAGGCACAGCCGCCGAGTCCCAGTGTCAGGAACAAGGTGAGCAGACAGAGTGCGCAGCGGCGGATGATCATCGTGGTGTTTCTCCCTTGAGCTCCAGTCTAGACCCAAAGGATCGCAGCCTTCGACAGCTCCTGCGTGGTGGTCAGTCATTCCATGTACTAGCTGCTGAAGTACCCCGCACAACACTTCTTGAACTTCTGCCCACTCGCGCACGGGCAAGGGTCATTGCGCCCGAGTTTGAGTTGCACGGTCGGGTCGATGAAATACCAGCGCCCGGCGTTCTGTACGAACGATGAGCGCTCTCGATGACTGTGCTCGCCATTGCTGTCGTGCCAGCGCGCGGTGAAGGTCACGAAAGCGTGTTCAGGCTGGCCGCCCAGCACTTCGGAGCTTTCCACCTCAAGGCCCAGCCACGTACTTTGCGCGCTCCAGTCGCTGATCGATTGACGGTCCAGGCCAGCCTGTTGGGCGGGCAGGGTGGTGGCCACCAGATAGTCGACCAACCCCAGCACATAAGCGCTGTAGCGTGAGCGCATCAAGGTTTGCGCGCACGGCGCCGGGTGTCCGGCATGGTAGTGACCGCAGCAGGCGTCGAGCAGGGTGCCGCTGCCGCAAGGGCAAATGGATGTACTCATTGCATTACCACCAGTATTTCCCGAAGTTTTCCGGATTGGCCCAGAAGCGCGAATTGAGCCAGTCGGGGACTTGTTTGTATTCAAGCAGATCGTAGGTAAACAGGGTCAGGACCTGTTCGTCCCGTTGGAAGCGTTCACTGGCTTGCAGGGCCAGGGAGAAAAAGTCGGTTTCCTGCCAGCCACAGGCCGGCAGATCCGCCAGCACCGCGATGCGGCTGGCGTTGAGGTTGCGGATGCCACCCAGCAGGTTCAGGCCGTCGCGCTTGGGCAGATGCTCCAGGCAATCGACCACCAGGGCCAGGTCGAAACGGCGGGCCGCCAACTCGTCGGGCAACGGCCCGGGGGCGGCGAAAGCGACGCAGCTGTCCGGGTGAGCGAGTTTGAAAGCCTCCAGTGCCGGGAACTCGCTGGCGCCGATCAACAACAGACGTGTGGGGGCATATCGGTCGAGTAACGCGGCCAGTGCCTGTTGTGGCGTGCGTGAAGAAATACCTGCAGTCATCGAAGATCCTCAATCAGATCTGCCAAGACTAGCCTGCCCTTACGTTCGGGCCTAGAGCGCCTTGGCGACAAAAGCGCCAAGCTGCCGTTAATACGCGAATAAACAGCATGGCCTATTGCTGGCGGAGTTTAAAACTCGGGTCTTTACTACCTGAATCGGTTCTAAGCCGATCCTTCAGGAGAAAACTAGATGAGCATAGTTCGGACAGCATTACCCTTGGTTCTGCTAACCAGTGTCTTGACTGGTTGCGCAGGTTTGCAGAAAACCGACTGGCCGACCTGTGCGGCTGTTGGTGGTGTCGTGGGTGCGGGCCTCGGAGCGACCGAAAGCTCGGCATGGGCAGGGTATGGTGCTCTGCTCGTCGGCGGTACGGCAGCGGCTTATTGCTGGGTGCACGGTGATGGCGACGAAGACGGCGACGGTGTGCCGGATAGTCGCGACAAGTGCCCAGGCACGCCTAAAGGCGTTCAAGTCGATGCCAACGGTTGCCCACCACCTGCGCCTGTGGTCGAAGAAGCGGTTGTGGTCCAGGAAGAAACCATCGTCATTCGCGATGTCCACTTCCAGTTTGATAAAGCCACGCTTACCTCGTCCGACAAACTGGTACTCGACAAGATTGCCACTCGCCTGAAAGCCGAAGCCCCGACTGCTCAACTGACCGTAACCGGCCATACCGACAGCGTGGGTAGCGACGCCTACAACCAGAAACTGTCGGATAAACGCGCCCACTCGGTGGTTGAATACCTCATCGATCAAGGCGTACCTCGCAGCAACTTCGTGTCGGTTGTCGGTGCCGGTGAAAGCCAGCCGGTTGCAGACAACAAAACCGCTGACGGTCGTGCACAGAACCGTCGTACCGAAATCAAAATCCAGCGTTAGGCCCCCCTCGCATCCGCGCCTTGTGCAGTCGCGGATGCGGGTCTTTACTCCTGTGTAACCGGTATTGGCCGGGGACACAGGAGCTTTCAACATGATCGTTCTCACAAGGACCGTCTTGCCGGTTCTGCTACTTGGCAGCCTCTTGACCGGCTGCGCGACCCACAGCGATGGCACCGCCCCCCTCAATCAACGCACCTGGCCAATTTGCAGCCTCATCGGCGGTCTGGTCGGTGGTGGTCTGGGCGCAATCGAGAGTAGTGCCTGGGCCGGGGGTGGGGCGGCGCTGGGTATCTTGTCCGGCGGCTTGATCTGCTATGCCCAGGATGGCGACGAAGATGGCGACGGCGTTTTCGACCGACGCGACCGTTGCGCTGATACCCCTGCCAATACCCCGGTCGACCATCGCGGTTGCGTGGTGCCGCAGTACCCGGACAGCGTCCAGGTCGAGCCTGCGCAATCCGAAGTCATTACTCTGAGCGATGTACTGTTTGTCTTCAATCAATCCGAGCTGACCCCGACGGCGAAGAGTCAACTGGATGCGTTGATGAGCAAGTTCGAGGATGCCGATGTGGTCAGCATCAAGGTGGTCGGCCACACCGACAGTGTCGGTTCGGATGCCTATAACCAGGCCTTGTCGGAGCGGCGTGCCAGCAGCGTGGCGGAATACCTGTTGAGCCAGGGTGTGGCGCCGAACAAAATTACCAGCGAAGGCAAGGGCGAGAGCCAACCGATTGCCGACAACGAAACAGAAGAAGGCCGTGCGAAAAACCGTCGCGTGGAACTGCATATAAACCGCTGAGCCAAGAGATAGAGCCGTCGAGCGACTAGTGTGATCGCTGCGACGGCCGTTCGGCGGCCTCCATGAAGAATTTTCCCTTGCCCTCTGGCTTATCCCGCGTGGAAGCCGTTACTGTGCGCGCAAACAATAATTCTCATCGGGGGCGCGTATGAAAGTCATATGGGGACTGGGGCGATTACTGACCTTGCTGTTCTGGGCGGTAGTGCTGGTCAATCTGCTCACACCGTTTGTCTTTCCGCTGCACCCGTTGGTCAACCTGGCCGGCGGCCTGTTGGGGTTCATCCATCTTCTGGAAGCGTTGCTGTGCTATCGCAGCCTTCGAGGTCGCGCCCATCCCTGGCTTGACCGCCTGAAGATCGTCATTTTCGGCGTATTCCACCTGCAAACCATTCCAGCCCCCACCGCTTCGAAGGCTTCCCATGCGTAAACTCTGTCTGCTCGCCGCACTCATCAGCCCATTGGCCTGCGCACAGGTGGTGAGTGTCGAACCCAACTCGCTGATGCGCTTGCCCAACACCGCCAGCGCCCTGCAACTGGAACGCCTGGAAGTGGCCGATTACGGCACCTTGCTGATTCCTTCGAACGTCACCGAAGTCACCGTGGGTGAATTGCATCTGGGGCGTGAAGCGCGCATTGCCATCGTGCCGGGGGAACAGGCGCTGGCGCTGAAGGTCCGTCGCGCTGATTTGTCCGAAGGCAGCCAGATCACCTCCCGTGGCTCACCCGGGACCTACCAGAAGGCCGCTCGATCCGGGCGCAGCCTTGATTTGCAGATCAAGACACTGAACGCAGCGCAATTGACCGTTGATGCTCGCGGTGGTGCGGGTGCACCGGGGTTCGTTGGTCTTGATGGGGGTAACGGCCAGGAACCGGGCTGCACATGGGGTCAGGCCGGTCGCGGTGCTGATGGCAGTGATGGCAGCAACGGTCAGCCGGGAGCACCGGGGGCGCTGATCAAACTGGCAGTGCCGCACGACTTCCCGGCAGACCGGATCAAGGTTCAGGTGGCTGGCGGCGCCGGTGGCCTGGCCGGCCCGGGCGGCAAACCGGGCGCGGGTGGCAAGGCCAAGGGCTGCCTGATTTACAAGGCCGATGGTGGCAAGAGCGGTAAACCCGGGGCTGATGGTCAGCCTGGGCCTGAAGGTGCCGCTGGTTCGGTGACTGTGCAGCGGTTGTAAGAAGCGCCGAAAGCCCTGTGGCGAGGGGGCTTGCCCCCGTTGGGCCGCGAAGCGGCCCCATTTCCGGCAATCGCGAAGGTTAGTGGTGTCTGGTTTACGACTGCTTCGCAGCCGAACGGGGGCGAGCCCCCTCGCCACAAAAGTTCGGCAGAATCAAAACATCGGCCGGGCCGCGGCAATCACCACCAAAGCCAACCCTACCAGCAGATTGATCCCCACCAACTTGCGGATCCGTCCCAGCACCGCTGCACCGGCTGGCCAATCCTGCTCGGCCACGGCGGTGCGCAGTTCCGGCAGCATCAGCGCCTGAATGCGGATGAACAGCGCGGTCATTACCACATACAAGCCCATCATCACCTGCACATAACGCGGCGCGGCTTCAAAACCGTTGAATTGCATGTGCAGCATGCCCACGCCGCTGACTGGCAATAGCACCACCGCCACCCAGACCCAGCGGAAAAAGCCTTGAAACACTTCTACCCACAGCTTCAGTCGGGCTGGGCCTTCAAGTGCCTTGATTGCGGCGGGGCGCAGGACCATCCAGGCGAAAAACATGCCGCCGACCCAGACCAGGGCCGCCAGTACGTGCAGGCTATAAATGAGGCTAAAAGGTGTCATTGGGTTACTCCGTTCTGCGCGGGATTCATTAGCGGGGTATGATAGCGACCGAACCGAACTACTGAAAATTTATCCAGCGTTTTTTGCGCCCGACAATCCATGATCAGCACTGAACTCAAAACCACGATCCAGGGCGCCTACTCGCGTTTTCTCGAAGCCAAGAGCCTCAAGCCGCGCTACGGCCAACGCCTGATGATCGCCGAAGTCGCCAAGGTCCTGGGTGACATCGACACCGACGACGAAGGCCGGCGCAGTGGCGACCCCGCGATTGTCGCGGTGGAAGCCGGCACCGGTACCGGCAAGACCGTGGCCTACAGCCTGGCGGCGATTCCCACGGCGAAGGCCGCCGGCAAGCGCCTGGTGATCGCCACGGCCACCGTGGCCCTGCAAGAGCAGATCGTCTACAAGGACTTGCCTGACCTGATGCGCAACAGCGGGCTGAATTTCAGCTTCGCCCTGGCCAAGGGACGCGGGCGCTACATGTGCCTGTCCAAGCTCGACATGTTGCTCCAGGAAGGCCACGCGCAGACCGCCACCGCTCAGTTGTTCGAAGAAGAAGGTTTCAAGATCGAGGTCGACGAGGCCAGTCAGAAGCTGTTCACCAGCATGATCGAAAAACTCGCCGGCAATAAGTGGGACGGCGACCGCGACAGTTGGTCCACCGCCCTGGAAGACGCCGACTGGGCGCGCCTGACCACCGATCACAGCCAGTGCACCAACCGTCATTGCCCGAACTTCGGCCAGTGCGCCTTCTACAAGGCCCGCGAAGGCATGGGCAAGGTCGACGTGATCGTCACTAACCACGACATGGTACTGGCCGACCTGGCCCTGGGCGGCGGCGCCGTGCTGCCGGACCCGCGCGACACCATCTACGTGTTCGACGAAGGCCATCACCTGCCGGACAAGGCCATCGGCCACTTCGCCCATTACACGCGCCTGCGCTCCACCGCCGACTGGCTGGAAACCACCGCCAAGAACCTCACCAAACTTCTGGCCCAGCATCCATTGCCGGGGGACCTGGGCAAGTTGATCGAGCAGGTGCCGGAACTGGCGCGGGAGATCAAGACCCAGCAGCAGTTCATGTTCACCGCGTGCGAGCAGATTGCCGATTTCAAGCCCGGCGAAGACGTCGAAGGCCGCGAGCGCCCGCGTCACCGATTCGTCGGCGGGGTGATTCCCGAGCACATGCGTGAAATGGGCATCGAACTGAAGAAAGGCTTCGCACGGCTGACCGATCTGTTCACCCGCCTGACCGAGTTGCTCAAGGAGGGTATGGACGGCGAGGTCAACATCGGCATCGCCAGCAACCAGGCCGAGGAGTGGTATCCGCTGTTCGGCAGCCTGTTGTCGCGTTCTTCCGGCAACTGGGAGTTGTGGACCGCCTTCACCGTCGAAGACCCGGAAGACAACCCGCCCATGGCGCGCTGGCTGACCCTGGCCGAAAGCGGCTCGCTGTTCGATATCGAGGTCAATGCAAGCCCCATCCTCGCGGCGGAAATGCTCCGGCGCAACCTGTGGAACGTGGCGTATGGCTGCCTGGTGACGTCGGCGACCTTGACGGCCCTCGGCACCTTCGATCGCTTTCGCATGCGCGCTGGTCTGCCGAAAAAAGCCGTGACCGCCGTGGTCCCAAGCCCCTTTCATCATGCCGACGCCGGCGTGTTGCGGGTGCCGAACCTGAACGCCGATCCCCGTGATGCAGCGGCGCATACCGCCGCGATCATTCGTGATTTGCCTGAGCTGGTCGAAGGCTCGCGGGGCACGCTGGTGCTGTTTTCCTCGCGCAAACAGATGCAGGACGTGTTCGACGGCCTGGACCGCGACTGGCGCAAGCAAGTGTTCATCCAGGGCAACCTGTCGAAACAGGAAACCCTGAACAAGCACAAGGCGCGGGTAGATGGCGGCGATTCCAGCGTGTTGTTCGGCCTGGCGAGCTTCGCCGAAGGGGTCGACTTGCCCGGCGCCTATTGCGAGCACGTGGTCATTGCCAAGATTCCTTTCTCGGTACCCGATGATCCGGTCGAAGCGGCGCTGGCCGAATGGATCGAAGCCAGGGGCGGTAATCCGTTCATGGAAATCTCCGTGCCGGACGCCTCGCTGAAACTGGTCCAGGCCTGCGGTCGCTTGCTGCGCACCGAAGAAGACCGCGGCACCATCACCTTGCTCGACCGGCGCCTGGTGACCCAGCGCTATGGCAAAGCCATCCTCAACGCGTTGCCGCCGTTCCGTCGAGAAATTTCCTGAAGCACCGGTGGGCAGTTTTGCCCGCCGCGTTGTCTATCTCTCTGCCATCGCTTTTCCACTGGCCCATTGAAGGTCGTTAGGGAGAATTTCGTTCTCATGATTTGCCGTTCGTTGCCTGCTGTTTTTACCCTGCTGTTCGCAACACCGCTGTTGGCAGCCCCCGCCAGCCAGCAGACGCTGTTCAACTTTGTGCGCCCCGCCGACGTGGTCCAGGTGGCGACTCAGGACGCCAGCCTGCCGCAATCCAACGCCGAGCAAACCCCCGAGGGCGAAGTGCTGCGCCGGGTGACGTTCAACCCGGTCGCCCGGCCGACGTTGCGCCTGACCCCGCAAAGCGGCGCCTGGGACTGGTCGCAGTCGGGCGTCATGAGCCTGCGGATCCAGAGCGCCATGAACTGGGCCTTGACCCTGTACGTGACCATCCAGAGCAACGACGGCAAGACACTGGTCAGCCGCGTCGATCTGCCGGCGGGGCCTGCGCAAACCCTGTTGGTGCCTTTGCAAGCGACATCACCGCTGAGCCAGGGCATGAAGGCTGGCCCGCCGATGCCGATGACCGTTGAGGGGCAGCGAGTGTTGCTGGCCAGCAGCGCCGGTGAGCTGGATCGCAGCCGGGTGGTGTCGGTGAGCCTGTCGATGGACCAGCCCAAAGCCGCGCAAAGCATCCTGCTGGAGCGCTTTGGTGTGCAGGACGGTGAGTCGATAACCCAAGCCGTGTATGGCGGGTTGGTGGATGCCTACGGCCAGTCGACCCGAAACAAATGGCCGGAAAAAATCAGCAGTGACGAACAACTGAAAAGCGCCGCCAGCAAGGAGCAGCAGCAACTGAAAACCTGGCTGGCCGAGCGCGAGAAGTCCTCCCTGGACAAGTTCGGTGGTTTGACCAAAGGCCCGTCCTTCAAGGCCAGTGGTTTTTTCCGCACCGAGAAACGCGATGGACGCTGGTATCTGGTGACGCCGCAAGGCCATCCGTTTTACTCGCTCGGGGTTAACACCGTCGCTGCAGACGTCAACCCGACCTACGTTGCCGGTCGTGAGTGGATGTTCGAATCCCTGCCCAAAGCAGATGACGCACTCGCCAGCCACTACGGCGAAGGCGACAACCGTGGCGGCAACGGTGCCGATCAAGGGCGTGGCTACAATGCCGGTCGCTGGTACGACTTCTACGGTGCCAACCTGCAGCGCCTGTATGGCGACCCGTGTGTGAAGGGCAGCGATACCAAAGCGGGCGTCGCCGCGGCGGCCAAGGCGGATGCAGTTGAGGCGACCGCGGCCAAGGCGGCGGAGCAACCTGTAGTGCCTGCAACTGCCGAGTCTGGTGTCGCCGAAGCGGCCAGGACTGAAGCGACGGTAGCGAAAGCCGCCGAGCAAAAAACCGCCGAACCGTGCAAGCCGCTGTTCGACGAGCAGCGTTGGGCCATTCACACCCTTGATCGCTTGCAGGCCTGGGGCTTCAACACCATTGGCAACTGGAGCGCACCCGTATTGGGCGACGCTGATCGCGTGCCCTACACCTTGCCGCTGGCGATCGTCGGCGACTACGCCAGCATCAGCACCGGTACCGACTGGTGGGGCGGCATGCCCGACCCCTTCGACCCGCGTTTCGCCATGGCCACCGAACGTGCCGTGGCCATTGCCACCCGCGATCATCGTGACGATCCGTGGTTGATCGGTTACTACGCCGACAACGAACTGGCCTGGGCCGGTCCCGGGGATGACCCGAAAGCCCGGTATGCCTTGGCCTACGGCACCTTGAAAATGACCACCGACGTGCCGGCCAAGCGCGCATTCCTCAAGCAGCTGCGTGACAAGTACCGCAATCAGGCTGGCTTGTCGAAAGCCTGGGGCATCGATCTGGCGGCCTGGGAACTGATGGAAGATCCGGGATTCGTGCCGCCGTTGCCAAGCGCCGAGCACCCGGAAATCGAAGCCGACTTCAAATACTTCCAGAAGGTCTTTGCCGACACTTACTTCAAGACCATCTCCGACTCGCTCAAGTGGCACGCACCGAACCAGCTATTGCTCGGCGGCCGTTTCGCCATCAGCACGCCGGAGGCCGTGGAGTCCTGCGCCCAGTATTGCGACGTGTTGAGCTTCAACATGTACACCTTGCAACCCCAGGATGGTTACGACTTCGCCAGGCTGCGCAGTCTCGACAAACCGGTACTGATCACCGAGTTCAATTTCGGCTCGGCTGATCGTGGCCCGTTCTGGGGCGGCGTTACGCCTTTGGTGAAGGAAGAAGACCGCGGTCCGGCGTACGCCAACTTCCTCAAGCAGGCATTGAGCGAGCCGTCGATTGTCGGCGTGCATTGGTTCCAGTACCTCGATCAACCGGTCACCGGGCGCCTGCTTGATGGCGAAAACGGTCACTTCGGGTTGGTGGGCATCACTGATCTGCCGTTCCAGGGGTTTGTCGACAGCGTGCGCAAAAGCAACCTGGCGACAGTCGAGCAATTGGGCAAAGAGGCCGAGAAGGCTGCGGCCGCCGCCGACAAAGCCAGCCACGACGCCGAGGGCGGCCGCAAGGCCGACGCCGGCAAGGGGCCGGGGAAGGGTGCTGGCGGGCACTCCGGCAAAGGCCATTAAAAGCTGAAACCCTGTGGCGAGGGGGCTTTCCCCCGTTGGGTTGCGTAGCAACCCCAAAATCTCGGCAGCGGCCGAAAAATTTGGGAGCACTACGCACTCCAACGGGGGCAAGCCCCCTCGCCACAACCGCCCGGCCCAATCCTGTTCCCAAAACCCTCAAGGGCTGGAACAATGCCCGCCACTTTGTAGAGCGTTAATCCGGGGGAGTTGCGGGTGCAGATTCAGGGTCATTACGAGCTTAAGTTCGAAGCGGTGCGAGAGGCGTTCGCGGCGCTGTTCGACGATCCCCAGGAACGTGGCGCAGCGTTGTGCATTCAGGTCGGCGGCGAAACCGTCCTCGATCTGTGGGCCGGCACTGCCGACAAGGACGGGGCCGAGGCCTGGCACAGCGACACCATCGCCAATCTGTTCTCCTGCACCAAGACCTTTACCGCCGTCACCGCGCTGCAATTGGTGGCCGAAGGCAAGCTGCAACTGGATGCCCCGGTCGCGCGCTACTGGCCCGAATTTGCCGCTGCCGGCAAAGAGTCCGTCACCTTGCGTCAATTGCTCTGCCATCAGGCCGGCCTTCCGGCATTGCGCGAGTTACTGGCCCCCGAAGCCCTTTACGACTGGCAAACCATGGTCGACGCCCTGGCCGCCGAAACGCCGTGGTGGACGCCGGGCGAAGGCCACGGTTACGCGGCGATCACCTATGGCTGGCTGATCGGCGAATTGCTGCGCCGTGCCGACGGTCGTGGGCCGGGTGAATCCATTGTCGCGCGGGTCGCCAAACCGTTGGGGCTGGACTTCCATGTGGGCTTGGCCGACGAAGAGTTCCATCGCGTGGCCCACATTGCGCGGGGCAAGGGCAATGTCGGCGATGCCGCCGCCCAGCGCCTGCTGCAAGTGACCATGCGTGAGCCAGCGGCCATGACGACCCGGGCGTTCACCAACCCTCCGTCGATCATGACCAGCACCAACAAGCCCGAGTGGCGACGCATGCAACAGCCGGCCGCCAATGGCCATGGCAATGCCCGCAGCCTGGCCGGGTTCTATGCCGGCCTGCTCGACGGCAGCCTGCTGGAAAGCGAAATGCTCGATGAACTGACCCGCGAGCATAGCCTCGGCGAGGACAAGACTTTACTGACCCGGACCCGTTTCGGTCTGGGCTGCATGCTCGATCAACCGGACGTTGCCAATGCCACCTTCGGCCTTGGCCCGCGGGCGTTCGGTCATCCGGGTGCCGGCGGCTCCATCGGTTTTGCCGACCCGGAGCACGACGTGGCTTTCGGATTTGTGACAAATACCCTGGGGCCGTACGTCTTGATGGACCCGCGTGCGCAAAAGCTGGTGCGGGCTCTGGCCACTTGTCTGTAAAAACGGCTATCGGGTTCCAGGGTTGGAACCCGATAACCTTTTCAGTTTCAAAGTGTTTGTTTGTACCGGCCAATGTGGCCTGATTTTTTTGACTTCATTCTTGTGGATATCCAATGTCATCCAATAAAACCCTCGCCTTGGCCCTGTGCTTCGCTATTACCGGTTGCGCACAGACTCCACAGAAAGACGTGACGGCACCTGTCGCCAAGACTGAAAGCGGCAGCCACTGGTACTGGCCGTTCAGTTCCGACGACAGTGCCGGCAAGCCTGTGGCCAAGCCGGAGGTGAAACCTGAAGTCAAACCGGTTGCGGTGGCCAAGGCCGGAACCGATAGCGGCAGCAAGTGGTACTGGCCGTTCGGCGGTAGCGAGCAGAGCGCCGCCAAGGCTGTGCCGATGCCCGACCCGAAAGTCACCCAGGCCTGGCTTGACGACTATGAACCGCGTCTGCGGGAGGCGGTCAAGGGCAGCAACATGCAACTCGAGCGCCGCGAAAACGTGCTGGTGGTGACTGCGCCGGTCGAAGGCTCGTTCAACCCTGATCGTCCGGCCATGCTGTTGCCGGTCACGCTCGGTCCGTTCACCCGCGTTGCCAAGATCCTTGAAGCCGATCCAAAGACTGCTGTGTTGATCCTCGGCCACAGCGATACGTCCGGCGCTGTGCCTGCCAACGTCAAACTGAGCCAGGAGCGTGCCCAGTCCGTTGCGGCGATTTTCCGTCTCAGTGGTTTGCAGCGTGATCGCTTGATGCTGCGTGGCCTGGGCGGTGATGCGCCGCGTGCCGCCAACGACAGCGTGCAAGGTCGTGCGTTGAACCGTCGCGTGGAACTGCTGGTGACCCCTCAAAACACCATGGTCGCGCTGCTGAGCAAGTACAACATGCCGGCTCCCGCCCCGGTAAGCATGGTTGCTGCCGCGGACGCCAAGCCGGTCGCCAAGCCTGTGACACCGGCCCCTGCGACTAAAAAGGCTGCGGTTCCAGCGGTGAAAAAAGCTCCGGCGAAAAAAGCCCCGGCCAAGAAAACACCTGCGAAAACCGCAACGCCGGCAAAAAAGACCACGCCAGCCAAAGCCTCGACGGCTGACAAGAAAGTCGCCGCCACTGATACTGCAAAGCAGTGATTCGTTAACCAAAAGGAATGCGCCATGACCCAGGGCCTGGCTGATATGCGTCGTGACTACACCCGTGATGGCTTGACCGAGGCACAAGCCCCGGCCGAGCCGTTTGCGTTGTTCCACCAATGGTTCGCCGACGCGGTGAAAACCGAACAGGTCCCTGTGGAAGCCAACGCCATGACCCTGGCCACCGTTGACCAGGACGGTCGACCGCACTGTCGCATTCTGTTGCTCAAGGGCCTGGACGAACTGGGCTTCACCTTTTTCACCAACTACGAAAGCGCCAAGGGCCAGCATCTGGCCGCGAATCCGTTCGCGGCCATGACGTTTTTCTGGCCGGCGCTGGAGCGCCAGGTGCGCATCGAAGGGCGGGTGGTGAAGGTGACGCCTGAAGAGTCCGACGCCTACTATCAGGTCCGTCCACTGGGCAGTCGCCTGGGAGCCTGGGCGTCGCCGCAGAGCCAGGTGATCGCCGATCGTAGCGAGCTCGAAGCGCTGCTCAAGGACACCGAGCAACGTTTCAGCGACACCCAGCCCCATTGCCCGGAACATTGGGGTGGTTATCGCCTGCTGCCGGAACGCATCGAATTCTGGCAGGGGCGCCCAAGCCGCCTGCACGACCGCCTCAATTACCGCCAGCAGGGCGCCGACTGGATTCTTGAACGTCTGGCACCCTGAGCAGTCTACCGATCGGGATAGCCTGCCGCAGCGGCCTCCAGCCACTTCGGCAGGTCTCGACGCTTGATCTTCTGCGCCTGAGCACTCGCCAATCGTTCGAGCATGAAGGCTTTTTTCTGCTCGTCCTTGCCCGCCAGCGCTAGCGCCAGGTCGCGGTCCATCCAGCGTTTGATCCGCACGTACAGCCACCAATGGAAGTACAAACCGGCAACAGTCGTGACGACGATGATAAAGTAATCCATGGAAATCCTTGGCCAGTGGGGCAGCTTTGCGAATTTGCCGCTACTGTGTGAGTTCGTTGAAGCGCCTTAACGGAGCCTGAATCAAACCAATTTTACCCGGGCGATGCCGTGACAGGCGTCAAGCAGCGGAGTTTAATGAACAACTGTTTTTTTGGAGTTGATGCTATGCGTAAGTCTGTTCTGCTGGTTGCTTCCTTTTCCACGATGGCGATGTTGCTCACTGGTTGCCAATCGAGCCTGACCGGTGACTCCTACTCCCGTGACGAGGCGCGTCGCGTGCAGACCGTTCGCATGGGCACCATCGAAGCATTGCGCCCGGTGAAAATCGAAGGCACCAAAACCCCGATCGGCGGCGCTGCAGGTGCAGTGGTCGGCGGCGTTGGCGGCAGTGCCATCGGTGGCGGCAAAGGCAGCGTCGTTGCAGCGGTTATCGGTGCCGTGGCCGGTGGCCTGCTCGGTTCAGCCGCTGAAGAAGGCCTGACCCGCACCCAGGGTGTGGAAATCACCGTGCGCGAAGACGATGGCAGCATGCGCGCCTACGTTCAGGAAGTTCAGCCGAACGAAGTGTTCCGTGTTGGCGAACGTGTGCGCATCGCAAGTGTGAATGGCACCAGCCGCGTTTCGCATTAAGCGCAAACACCGGCTAAACAAAAAACCCGATCAGGTGACTGATCGGGTTTTTTGTTTTTCAGCTCAGGTGAGTCCTGATTGATGCCGGCCGTTATGGCGGTTTATCAGGAGGCCAGCGCGCTGTTCTTGCGGCTCGCCATCGCCGTCACCACATAACCGATCAGCGCAGCCAGAATCGAACCGGTCAAGATCCCCATGCGGTCCATCCCGGCGAAATCACTCACGCCTGGCTCGAAGGCCAGCGAGCCGACAAACAGACTCATCGTGAAACCGATGCCACAGAGAATCGCCACGCCCAGTATCTGGCCCCAATTGGCACCTTGGGGCAGGGCGGCGATACCGGTTTTCACGGCCAGCCAGGTCAGGCCGAAGACACCGACGGTCTTGCCCAGCAGCAGCCCGATGGCGATGCCCATGGGGACGTGGTGAGTGAAGCTCTCGACGGTGACACCGCTCAGGGACAGGCCGGCGTTGGCAAAGGCGAACAGTGGCAGGATGCCGTAGGCGACCCACGGGTGCAGGGCATGCTCCAGGGCAAGCAGTGGCGAAGGTTCGGCATTTTTCGTGCGCAACGGAATGCAGAATGCCAGGGTCACGCCGGCCAGGGTGGCGTGGACACCGCTCTTGAGCACGCAGACCCAGAGGATCAGTCCAATGATCATGTACGGCCCGAGCTTGACCACGCCAAGCCGGTTCATCCCGATCAGCGCCGCAATACAGGTCGCGGCCAGCGCCAGAGACAGGGTCGACAGCGCGCCGGAATAGAAGATCGCAATGATGATGATCGCGCCAAGGTCGTCGATGATCGCCAGGGTCATCAGGAACAGTTTCAGCGAAACCGGAACCCGTTTGCCCAGCAGCGCCAGTACGCCAAGGGCGAAGGCGATGTCGGTGGCGGTCGGGATTGCCCAGCCGTTCAGGGCGGCTGGCGTGTCGCGATTGAGGTACCAGTAGATCAGCGCCGGCACCACCATGCCACCAATGGCGGCGGCACCGGGCAGGACGATCTGCGACGGTTTGGACAACTGGCCGTCGAGGACTTCGCGCTTCACTTCCAGGCCGATCAGCAGGAAGAACAGCGCCATCAGGCCGTCGTTGATCCAGAGCAGCAAGGGCTTGGCGATTTTCAGTGCGCCGATCTGCGCCACCACGGGGGTGTCCAGCAGGCCGTTGTACAGCCACGACAGCGGCGAGTTGTTGATGATCAGAGCCAGAACGGCAGCGGCGATCAGTAACAGACCGCTGGCAGCTTCCAACTGAAAGAAACGCGTGAAAGTGCTACGCAGAGGCAAGGTCGCTCTCCATCCATGAATTCAAAAGGTGTTACACCCTAACAAGTACCGTTAGTTGTTAAAACAAAAGTTATATTCTTTTTTGTTATATGCCGTTACAGAGTGATCCCTCGGCACCGACCTGAGCCTAGCAGTTGCCGGGCGTATTGGATTTCATCTGTACCTGTGCTGGATGCAGGATTTTTCCTAAGCTTGTTGGATGAGCCTTGTCAAAAGGCCGACTCCTGCCCGATACAACGAGAAAACCATCATGAGCGACAACCGACAGTGGTCCCGCGAAGCGATTCGGATCATCGAAGCCGATTTCCAGCGCAGCGCCGACACCCACTTGATCCCCTTGCCGCTGCCGGGTTTTCCAGGCATCGAGTTGTATTTCAAGGATGAGTCCAGCCACCCCACGGGCAGCCTCAAGCACCGCCTGGCCCGTTCGCTGTTCCTGTATGCGCTGTGTAACGGCTGGCTCAAGCCCGGTGCGCCGGTGATTGAGGCATCCAGCGGTTCGACGGCGATTTCCGAAGCGTACTTCGCGCGCATGCTGGGCTTGCCGTTCATTGCGGTGATGCCGGCGACCACGTCCAAGGAGAAGATTGCGCAGATCGCCTTCTACGGTGGCCAAAGCCACCTGGTGGACGATCCGACCCAGATCTACGCCGAGTCCGAGCGCCTGGCCCGTGAACACGACGGGCACTTCATCGACCAGTTCACCTACGCCGAGCGCGCCACCGACTGGCGGGCGAACAACAACATTGCCGAGTCGATCTTTCAGCAGATGCGTTTCGAGCAGCATCCCGAACCGAGCTGGCTGATTTCCAGCCCCGGTACCGGCGGTACCACGGCCACCCTGGGCCGATACGTGCGTTATCGCCAGCATGGCACCCGCGTGCTGTGTGCCGATGCCGAGCGTTCGGTGTTCTTCGATTACTACCAGACCGGCGATGCCAGCCTGCGACTGGACCACGGCTCGCGTATCGAAGGCATCGGCCGGCCGCGCGTGGAAGCGTCGTTTCTGCCCAAGGTGATCGACGCGATGGTCAAGGTGCCGGATGCCTTGTCGCTGGCGGCCATGCACTACCTGGCGGAGCGTCTGGGACGGCATGTGGGCGGGTCGAGCGGGACCAACCTGATCGGCGCACTGATGGCCGCCCAGCACATGAAGACGGCGGGGGAGACGGGGTCGATGGTGGCGATTCTGTGTGACAGCGGCGAGCGCTATGCCACGACCTATTACGATCAGGGCTGGCTCAAGGCTCAGGGGTATGAGCTGAGTGGTTTGATGGCTGCGGTGGCAGCGACGGTGGAGCGGGGTGAGCCGTTGCCGGACTCGGTTTTGCGCGCCAATATCTGAGATCTTTCAGACATTGAATACCCCTGTGGGAGCGAGCTTGCTCGCGATGGCGGCATAACATTCAACACCTATGTTGACTGATTTACCGCTATCGCGAGCAAGCTCGCTCCCACAGGGTTTTGCATTACTTCCGGGATCGCGTATCAGGCTTCCAGGCCAAGGATATCCCGAGCCACAGCCTCGGCAATGCGAATCCCGTCAACACCCGCCGACAGAATCCCGCCCGCATAACCGGCCCCTTCACCGGCCGGGAACAAGCCCTTCACGTTCAGGCTCTGCAACGACTCGTTACGGGTAATGCGCAGCGGCGACGAAGTGCGGGTCTCGATCCCGGTCAGCACTGCGTCGTGCAGCGAGTAACCACGAATCTGCTTCTCGAATGCCGGCAAGGCTTCGCGAATTGCTTCGATGGCGAATGCCGGTAGTGCCAGCGCCAGATCACCCAGGGCAACGCCCGGCTTGTAGGACGGCTCGACGCTGCCCAGTTCGGTAGACGGTTTGCCCGCGATAAAATCGCCGACCAGTTGCGCCGGGGCTTCGTAGTTGCTGCCGCCCAGCACGAATGCGTGGGACTCCAGGCGTTCCTGCAGCTCGATACCGGCCAGCGGACCGCCCGGATAATCGACTTCCGGCGTGATGCCGACGACGATGCCGGAGTTGGCATTGCGCTCGTTACGCGAGTACTGGCTCATGCCATTGGTGACCACGCGGTTTGGCTCGGAAGTCGCCGCCACCACGGTGCCGCCCGGGCACATGCAGAAGCTGTAGACCGAACGGCCGTTCTTGGCGTGGTGCACCAGCTTGTAGTCGGCGGCGCCCAGTTTCGGGTGGCCGGCGTACTTGCCCAGGCGCGCACGGTCGATCAGCGACTGCGGGTGCTCGATGCGGAAACCCACCGAGAACGGCTTGGCTTCCATGAACACGCCACGGCCGTGAAGCATGCGGAAAGTGTCGCGGGCGCTGTGGCCGAGGGCCAGGATCACGTGTTTGGAGTGGATCTGTTCGCCGCCATTGAGTTCGACGCCGACCAGTTGGCCGCCTTCGATCAACACGTCGGTGACGCGCTGCTGGAAGCGCACTTCACCGCCCAGGGCGCGAATCTGCTCACGCATGTTTTCCACCACGCCGGTCAGACGGAACGTACCGATGTGCGGTTTGCTGACGTAGAGGATTTCTTCCGGAGCACCGGCCTTGACGAATTCGTGCAGGACTTTACGGCCGAGGAATTTCGGGTCCTTGATCTGGCTGTAGAGCTTGCCGTCGGAGAACGTCCCCGCGCCGCCTTCACCGAATTGCACGTTGGATTCCGGGTTGAGCACGCTTTTGCGCCACAGGCCCCAGGTGTCCTTGGTGCGCTGGCGTACTTCGGTGCCGCGCTCGAGGATGATCGGCTTGAAGCCCATTTGCGCCAGCAGCAGCCCGGCAAAAATCCCGCACGGGCCGAAGCCGACGACGATCGGCCGCACGCTCAGATCGGCCGGCGCCTGGCCGACTTCCTTGTAGCTGACATCCGGCGCCACGTTGACGTTACGGTCATCGGCAAACTTGTGCAGTACCGCCGCCTCATCGCGAACTTCAAGGTCGATGGTGTAGATGAAGCACAGTTCGGAGGACTTTTTGCGCGCATCGTAGCTGCGCTTGAACAAGGTGAAATCGAGCAGGTCATCGCTGGCAAGCCCTAAGCGCTGCACGATGGCAGGGCGCAGGTCTTCTTCGGGATGGTCGATCGGCAACTTGAGTTCGGTGATTCGTAACATGGCGGGATCCGGTTCGCGGGGCGCACAACTGCGCCAGGGCGTTTGAAGCCCGCGATTATAAGCCTCAAAGGCGCAGGCCCGTGAGGCTTAAACGATCAGTCGTCGCGCGATCCGCCGAAATACCCGCAGCCGCGCTGTACCTGACCGTCGATGCGCAGCTCGGCGCTCATGTGCTGGATGCTGCCGGTGCTGCTGTCGACGCAACGTTGCGGTGCAACCCACAGTTCGATGTGCTGGTTGTTGGCTTCGGTGCTGAGGTTGAAACGGCCATCGCCCAGTTGCTCCTCGACGTAAGGCACGGCCAACGGCGGCTGGCCGGCCCGGTCGAGGACCATGCCTTTGCCGCTGACTTTCACGCTCCACTCCGGGGTGTGGCCGGCGGCGCGCAGGATCAGCAGCTTGAAATTCGGATCGTCGCACGCGGTGCCCGAGCGCTCGACGCGGTACAACTGCTCCAGATCGAGCTGGCCGTCACCACCGCCGCCGGCCACAACCCGCCCGCGCACGTCGGCAAACAGCTTGCCCTGTTTGTCCGCCAGGTTTGCGGCCTGCTGCAGGACGCTGGTACCGCCCGTGTCGTTGACCACGTAGCGGTTTGTCTGGTTGCACGGCTGGAACAGCAGTTTGCCGTCCACCGCGGTCAACTGGCCTTGCATGCGTGTCTGGCCGACATGGGAGGCGTTCTGCCGCTCACCCTCGAACAACTGGCAAGCGGCGAACAGCGGAAGCAGGGCAACGAGGACTAAGGAACGGGCAACACGCATCTTGGGGTCTCCTGACAAGTGTCGCCACGTTACTCAGGCTGACCGTTCATCACAACCGGTTATCGTCTCCACTTTGTATTGGCGCGGACGCAGGTTGCGATTTTTCATCTTCAGATGTGAAAGGTCTGACCCGTTTGCAGGCCTTCCACACTCTTGGCGTAGGCCAAGGCCACATCCGCCGCAGAAACCGGCTTGAAGCCACGGAAGTACGGCGCGTATTTGCCCATGGCTTCGACCAGGACGTTCGGGCTGATCGAGTTCACCCGCAGGCCGCGCGGTAGCTCGATGGCGGCGGCGCGGACGAAGCTGTCCAGTGCACCGTTGACCAGCGCCGCCGAGGCGCCACTGCGAATCGGGTCGTGGCTGAGCACGCCAGTGGTGAAGGTGAACGAAGCGCCGTCATTGGCGAAGTCGCGGCCGATCAGCAGCAAATTGACTTGGCCCATCAGCTTGTCTTTCAGGCCCAGGGCAAAGCTCTCTTCGGTCATCTCGTTGAGCGGTGCGAAGGTCACGTTACCGGCCGCGCACACCAGTGCATCGAATTTGCCGGTCTGCTCGAACAGCTTGCGAATCGAGGTGCTGTCACTGATGTCCACCTGAAAGTCGCCGCTGGTGCGACCGATGCGGATGATTTCGTGGCGTTGCGACAGTTCCTTGTCGACTGCCGAACCGATGGTGCCGCCTGCGCCGATCAAAAGAATTTTCATGGGGGCTGATCCTCGTATGGGTTGAACGAGGTTTCAGTTTAGGGTGGTTTTTTCTCCGGATAAGCGCACTAATAGGCAACCTTTGGTTTTCAAATGGAAACAATCCATGAGCGAGATGGATGACCTGGCGGCGTTCGCGGTGTTGATCGAAGCGGGGAGTTTTACCCTGGCGGCGCAGCAGCTTGGTTGCAGCAAAGGTCAGCTGTCCAAGCGCATCAGCCAGTTGGAAGCGCAGTTTTCCGTGGTATTGTTGCAACGTACCACCCGCCGCTTGAGCCTGACCGCCGCCGGTGCTGCGTTGTTGCCCCAGGCCCAGGCGCTGGTGGTGCAAGTCGAGCGGGCCCGCCAGGCCCTGGCGCGCCTGAAGGACGACATGGCCGGCCCGGTGCGGATGACGGTGCCGGTGTCGCTCGGGGAAACCTTCTTCGATGGCCTGTTGCTGGAGTTCTCGGCCAGGTATCCCCAGGTGCAGATCGAGCTGGAGCTCAACAACAGCTACCGCGACCTGTCTCGCGACGGCTTCGATCTGGCGATTCGTTCCGACGTGGCCATTGACCAGCGACTGGTGGCGCGTCCACTGCTGGCGTGGCAAGAACTGACCTGTGCCAGCCCGGCTTATCTGGAGCAATACGGTGAACCGCAAACCCCCCAGGCGCTGGCCGAGCATCGCTGCCTGCTCAACAGTCATTACAGCGGCCGCGAAGAGTGGCTGTATCACCAGCAGCACGAGTTGTTGCGGGTGCGAGTGTCGGGGCCGTTCGCCAGCAACCACTACAACCTGTTGAAGAAAGCCGCACTGGTCGGCGCCGGTATTGCGCGCCTGCCATCCTACTGTTTGCCAACAGAGCTTGCGGACGGGCGCTTGCGATGGCTGCTGCGCGATTATCAGACCCGCAGCATGCCGATGTACCTGGTGCATCCGTATCAGGGCGGTTTGCCCAAGCGCACGCAGGTACTGGCGGATTATCTGATCGGGTGGTTCAAGCGCAGTGGGGAGGCGTTGGACAGGCTGTAAATGTCCTGTGGGAGCGAGCCGGCTCGCGATGGACGTTAACGATGACGAGGGCTGTCTGAATGAACGTGGCGCCCTCCAGTTCTTCGCGAGCAAGCTCGCTCCTACAGAAGAGGGTTTGCGTAGTCAGGGAGGTTGGCAGACATAAAAAAACGGCCCGCAAAGGCCGTTTTTTTGTTTACCGCTAAGGCTTAGCCGCCCAAGTACGCATCACGCACTTTCGGGTCGGTCAGCAGCGCTTCACCGGTGCCTGTCATCACCACCCGGCCGTTCTCCAGAACGTAGGCTCGGTCAGCGATCTTCAGCGCCTGGTTGGCGTTCTGCTCGACCAGGAACACTGTCACACCGTCCTTGCGCAGCTGTTCGATGATGTCGAAGATCTGCTGGATGATGATCGGTGCCAGGCCCAGCGATGGCTCGTCGAGCAGCAACAGCTTGGGCTTGCTCATCAGCGCACGGCCGATGGCGAGCATTTGCTGTTCGCCGCCGGACATGGTGCCGCCGCGCTGGTTGAAGCGTTCTTTCAGGCGTGGGAAAAGTCCGAGAACCTTGTCCATCTGTTCCTGATAGTCGCCCTTGGCGGTGAAGAAACCACCCATGGACAGGTTTTCTTCAACGGTCAGTCGGGAAAACACCCGACGACCTTCCGGCACCACGGCGATGCTCTTGCGCATGATCTGCGAAGAGTCCTGGCCGATCAGTTCCTCACCCATGTAGCGGATGCTGCCGCTGTGGGCGCGCGGCGAACCGCAAAGCGTCATCAGCAACGTGGACTTGCCGGCACCGTTGGCACCGATCAGGGTCACGATCTCGCCCTGGCGGACTTCGACGTTGACGCTGTGCAGGGCCTGGATCTTGCCATAGAAGGTGGAAACGTTTTCGAACTGCAGCATTTACGCTTCCCCCAGGTAGGCTTTGATCACTTCAGGATTGTCGCGGATCTGTTCCGGCGTACCGTTGGCCAGGGGCGTGCCCTGGTTGATCACGACAATGTGGTCGGAAATGCTCATGACCAGCTTCATGTCGTGTTCGATCAGCAGCACGGTGACGTTGTGCTCTTCACGCAGCATGCTGATCAGCGCCTTGAGGTCCTCGGTTTCCTTCGGGTTCAGGCCGGCAGCCGGTTCGTCGAGCATGAGGATCCGCGGGCGGGTCATCATGCAACGGGCGATTTCCAGACGACGTTGCTGACCGTAGGCCAGGGTGCCGGCCGGACGGTTGGCGAACTCCTTGAGATTGACCTTTTCCAGCCAGAATTCGGCGAAATCCATGGCCTCGCGCTCGCTTTTGCGGAACGAAGGGGTCTTGAACAGGCCGGACAGGAAGTTGGTGTTCAGGTGACGATGCTGGGCGATCAAGAGGTTCTCGACCGCCGTCATGTCCTTGAACAACCGCACGTTCTGGAAGGTGCGCACCACGCCTTTGAGGGCAATCTTGTGGCCCGGCAGGCCTTCGATCGCTTCGCCGTCGAGCAGGATGCTGCCGCCGCTCGGCTTGTAGAAGCCGGTCAGGCAGTTGAACACGGTGGTCTTGCCGGCGCCGTTGGGGCCGATCAGCGCAACCACTTGTTTCTCTTTCACGCTCAAGGCTACGCCGTTGACCGCCAGCAAGCCGCCGAAGCGCATGCTCAGGTTTTCTACTTTAAGGATCTCGCGGCTCATTTGCGCAGCTCCATGTGAGGACGTTGCATGGGCAGCAGACCCTGAGGGCGCCAGATCATCATCAGTACCATCAAGGCACCGAACATCAACATGCGGTACTCACTGAACTCACGCATCATTTCCGGTAGCAGGATCATCACCACGGCAGCGAGGATCACGCCCAGCTGCGAGCCCATGCCACCCAGCACCACGATGGCGAGGATGATCGCCGACTCGATGAAGGTGAAGGACTCCGGCGTCACCAGACCCTGACGGGCAGCGAAGAAGCTACCGGCGAAACCGGCGAAGCTCGCACCCAGGGTGAAGGCCGACAGTTTGATGACGGTCGGGTTCAGGCCCAGGGCACGGCAGGCGATTTCGTCTTCACGCAACGCTTCCCAGGCGCGGCCCAGGGGCATGCGCAGCAAACGGTTGATGACGAACAGCGCACCAAGGGCAAGCAACAGCGCAACCAGGTAGAGGAAAATCACCTTGTTGATCGAGTTGTATTCCAGGCCGAAATACTCATGGAAGGTTTGCAGGCCTTCCGCGGCTTTTCGTTCGAAGGTCAGGCCGAAGAACGTTGGCTTCTCGATGTTGCTGATACCGTTCGGACCGCCAGTGAGGCCGGTCAGGTTACGCAGGAACAGACGAATGATTTCACCGAAGCCCAAGGTCACGATCGCCAGGTAGTCACCACGCAAACGCAGCACCGGGAAACCGAGCAGGAAGCCGAAGGTGGCCGCCATCAGGCCGGCGATCGGCAGGCAGATCCAGAAGCTCAGGCCGTAGTAGTGCGACAGCAGCGCGTAGCTGTAGGCGCCGACGGCATAGAAACCGACGTAACCGAGGTCGAGCAGACCGGCCAGGCCGACCACGATGTTCAGGCCGAGGCCGAGCATCACGTAGATCAGCACCAGCGTAGCGATATCGACCGCACCGCGAGAGCCGAAGAACGGCCAGACCAGGGCACCGGCGATCAGCGCGATGATGATCCAGCGCTGGGTGGTCGGCAGGGTCAGGAAGTTGCTGGCCTTGGCCGGGATCAGCGGCATGCTCGGTGAAGAGCGCCAGGCCGAGCTGATCTGCTGGTCGAACAGCACACGCAGGAACATCAGCACCGAGCACACCGCGATGGTGATCAGGGTGGCGTCGCTGGTGCCATGAACTTCGAGGTTGATGCCGACGATGGTCAGCTTCAGACCGAGTACCGGGTAGGCCACGGCCCACACCAGCAAAGCGCTGAACAGCGCCTGTTTAAGATTCCTAGTCATACCTTCTCAACCTCCGGACGGCCCAGCAGGCCGGTTGGCCGGAACAACAGCACCAGAACCAGCAGGCCGAACGCCACGACGTCCTTGTACTGGTCGCCGAAGATATCGGCACCAAAGGCTTCCGCCACACCCAGTACCAGCCCGCCGAGCATGGCGCCCGGAATACTGCCGATACCGCCCAGTACCGCGGCGGTGAAGGCCTTGAGGCCGACGAGGAAACCGGCGTTCGGGTTGATCACGCCGTATTGCATGCTCAGCAGCACGGCGGCGATGGCTGCCAGAGCCGCACCGATGACGAAGGTCAGGGCGATGATGTTGTTGGTGTTGATACCCAGCAGGTTGGCCATCTTGATGTCTTCGGCACAGGCACGGCAGGCGCGGCCCAGGCGAGAGCGGGAGATGAACAGGGTCAGGCCGAGCATGGCGACGAGAGTCACCACGAACACCACGATTTGCATGTAGGAAATCAGCACTTCATGTGCGCCACCTGGCCCAAAGGCAAAGTTGCCCGGAATCAGGTTGGGGATGGATTTGTCCTTGGAGTCTTGCGCCAGCAGAACGGTGTTCTGCAGGAAGATCGACATGCCGATGGCGGAGATCAGCGGGATCAGACGGTTGCTGCCGCGCAAGGGGCGGTAGGCGATCCGTTCGATGCTGTAGCCGTAGGCACTGGTTACAACGATGGTTGCGAGAAAAGCGGCGGTCATCAACAGCGGCACGCTGTCGAGTCCCAGCATGGCCAGCCCGGCGATGGCGATGAACGCCACGTAGGAGCCAATCATGTACACCTCGCCATGGGCGAAGTTGATCATTCCAATGATGCCGTAGACCATCGTATAGCCGATGGCGATCAGGGCATACGTGCTGCCAATGGTCAGGCCATTAACCAGCTGTTGGAAGAAGTGATAGATGTCAGGCATTACAGCGCTCCTAAAAACCTGATACGCATTTCACTGGTGGAGTCATTTTCCCGCCCGAGCCCCGTGGATCTGCATCCACTTCGAATTCGGGGTTTGCCAGCGAACCGCTGATGACGGTTTTGAGATTTTCAGGTGGGGAGACTGGCGGATCACGCCAGCGCGGCCCAGATACGTTCGTAAAACAAAGCCCACGGCACGCCGTGGGCTTTATTGGCAGTCAGTCTGGCAACGCCTTACTGAGGCTTGGCTTCAGTTTTTGGTTTGCCGAAGTGCCACTCGTAAACCACGAATTTGAAGTCTTTCAGGTCGCCTTTCTCGTCGAAGCTCAGGTCGCCGGTAGGCGTCTTGAAGGTGCCGGCGTGGATGGCTTCAGCCACTTTGGCGGAGTCTTCGGACTTGGCAGCCTTGATGCCGTCGGCGATCACGGTCACAGCCGAGTAGGCCGGGAACACGAACGGACCGCTTGGATCTTCTTTCTTGGCTTTGAACGCATCAGCCAGGGCAACGTTGGCCGGATCCTGGTCGAAGGATTTCGGCAGGGTCACCAGCAGGCCTTCGGAAGCGTCCTTGGCGATCTGCGAAATGGAGTCGTTACCCACGCCTTCCGGACCCATGAACTTGGCTTTCAGGCCTTTTTCCGCAGACTGACGCAGGATCAGGCCCAGCTCTGGGTGGTAGCCGCCGTAGTAGACGAAGTCGACGTTGGCTTGCTTGAGCTTGGCGATCATCGAGGAGAAGTCTTTGTCGCCGGCGTTGACGCCTTCGAACACGGCAACCTTGACGCCTTTGCCTTCCAGGGTTTTCTTCACGGCAGAGGCGATGCCTTCACCGTATTGCTGTTTGTCGTGCAGAACAGCAACGATCTTCGGTTTTACGAAGTCGGCAATGTAGTTACCGGCGGCAGGGCCCTGGGCGCTGTCCAGACCGATGGTGCGGAACACCATTTTGTAACCACGGGCGGTGATGTCCGGGCTGGTGGCAGCCGGGGTGATCATGATCACGCCTTCGTCTTCGTAGATGTCCGAAGCCGGTTGAGTGGAGCTGGAGCACAGGTGACCGACTACGAACTTGACGCCGTCGTTGACGACCTTGTTCGCGACTGCCACAGCTTGTTTCGGATCACAGGCGTCATCGTATTCAACGGCTTCGAGTTTCTTGCCGTCCACGCCGCCCTTGGCGTTGATTTGCTCGATGGCCATTTTGGCGCCACTGAACTGCATGTCGCCGTATTGGGCTACAGGGCCGGTCTTAGGGCCGGCGATGCCGATCTTGATGGTGTCAGCTGCGAACGAATGGCTGGCAACCCCGGCCAGAACCATAGCGGCAAACAGTTTGGAAATCTGCTTAGTAGCCTTAGTCATAGTGCTCCACTCTTACTGTTGTAGTTTTTATAGTCC
The DNA here is from genome assembly GCF_058794995.1 of Pseudomonas sp. GW823-FHT06E10. Lineage (NCBI taxonomy): Bacteria > Pseudomonadati > Pseudomonadota > Gammaproteobacteria > Pseudomonadales > Pseudomonadaceae > Pseudomonas > Pseudomonas sp. GW823-FHT06E10. The sequence goes on from NZ_JBXAHJ010000006.1 coordinate 221,837, forward strand.
TGGCGCCGAAAGCAGCAGAACCGGGTCGGATATCTGCGACATTCCCCCGGAAAAGTCCCTCGGCAACTGTACCGGTACAGTGTAGAGCGCCGATTGTCAGCCTGGGAAGGCGGCGCCGGGGGACAAAACCTGCAAGTGTCGCTTTATTGAAAGTAAAAGACAGAATTGCGGCGGGGTGTTGAGGGGCTTATAGCCGTATTCAGTGCATTCCCTGGCTTTCCTGCGCTTTTCATTTCGGTCACTCAATTGCATCCGGGTTTTTCTGCCCGTCCACCGACGTTATCATTCGCGTCGATTTCTTTTCCGGACAGTCCCATGAATCAAGAACCTAGCACCCTCTATGCCAAGCTGCTTGGTGAAACCGCATCTATTACCTGGAAAGAGCTGGAGCCGTTCTTCGCCAAGGGTGCCCTATTGTGGGTCGATCCTGGCCTGGATCTGATCGCCGCCGCCGAGGCCGTGGCCCAGGATGAAGGGGAGAAAGTGGCTGCCTGGCTGGCCGCCGACAAACTCGGCAAGCTGTCTGAAACGCGGGCGCTGGATCTTTTTGAACGTGATCCACAGCTGTGGGCCGTGGTTGTTTCGCCGTGGATTCTGATCCAGGAAAGGGCGCAGGCTTAAAAGGTCGCACCTTATTGGTGCGTTCATTTCTGAGGGAAAAGTGTGTAGCCGAGTAGCGTGATGGCATGTTGCCGTAGAGAAAGGCCACAGCCTCACGGTGACGTAAACGTAACGGGAACAGTTGGAAGGGCAACTGAACGTCTGCTCAATTGTTTCTGGATGTTGATTTGCAGTAATTCAAGGCCGCCATCGCGAGCAAGCTCGCTCCCACAGGGATCGCATTCTTTCAAATAGAACGCGGTCAACTGTGGGAGCGAGCTTGCTCGCGATAGGGGTGGTGAGTTTTCGGGTCTTGTTAAGCCGTCTTGCCCGTATGGTTATTCAACGAAATAACCTTGGTCTTGCCGATGCGGTGACGGTAGATCTCGCGCAGGTACTTGATCGATTTCTTCACGCAATCCCGGGACAGGCGGATGTCGTTGATCGAGACGAACTTGTCCTTGTCGTTGATCAGCTCACGGTACTTCTTCTCGTACATCGGCTTGATCGCGTACCAGTTGGTATCGAGGATCTTCGCCGGGTTCTCGAATTCGTTGAGTAGTTCGTCAATCCGGTCTTCATCGAACTGTTCGTTGATGATGAAGTCCAGGATCGAGTTGTCCAGGGTCTCGTCGAAGCGGTACGGGTTTTTCGCGAAGCAGCGCTTGATGAAGGCCACGATCAGCGTCAGGAAATCGTCCGACAGGCACGGGCTCTTGGCGATCAGGGTGGTCAGCGACAGGTTGGCCGAAGCACCGATCACCAGCGCGTAGCGCTTGAGCGTGGTGTTGGGGAACAGGCTGTTGAGATGAGTCTTCAACCGGTTCAAATCCATGTAGGACAGCTTGTAGTCCTTCGGCAACGAAACGATCGACACCACCGACGAGCAATTCTTGAAGAAGTGCAGGTCATGCAGGGCCGCCGCGTCGTAACCCGAGTTCTTGTACTGCTCCAGTGACGCGCGATAGCGCTTGGACTCGATCGGCAACAGGCTGATGCCCTCGATGGCCTGGGTGACCTTGTTGAAGTGCGGCAGGTCGATCGAGCGGAAGAACAGGTCGTCGATGTTCAGGCGTTGCGGCTCTTTCTCGAACACCTTGAATTTGTCGCTGCTCGGCGCCGGGGTTTCCGGCACCACGGACTCGGCGTAGGCAATCGCCACCGGGCCGGCCAGGCTCATGAACAGGTCGTTGGCGTCCAGGCGGATGGTTTCGCCGATGTCGATGCCGGCGCGACGGAAATAGTTCTGGTCGTAGTCGGTGGTCACCGCCTGGGCCGTCAGAATGTTGAAGATCTGCTGCGAGATGTATTGGTTGGCATGCTTTTCCATGGCATTGACATCAATGTTCTGGATATTGCCGTCATCGTTCTCTTCGGCGTAACGCATGATGTCGTTGGAGATCAGCATCATCGCGTTCCATGGGCGGATGCGGCCCATGACGCTGGCTTCGCTGCTGTCTTCGTTGGCGAAGTTGTAGGAGAAGTCCCACTCTTCCGACAGGTATTTGCACAACAGGCGACCGGCGTTGATGTGCAGCGCCTCGGACATCTCACTGCGGTGATCTGAAATGTTCGGCAGTACACAGATGCCACTGGTGAAGATCGGTTCGAAGACGAAGGAGTGGCCGCTCTTGCTGTCGTGCTCGTCCATCGGCTTGGTGTCGAACGTCTTGTTCATGTACGAGTGCTGCTGGGCCAGGCCGAACTCCGAGGCCATGCCCGAGCCGGTACCGCCGCCGGCACTGAAGATCGAGAAATACAGGCGCGACTGGTTGGCCTTGATGCCGCAGCTGTCGATCAGGTACGAGTGAATCATTTTCCAGTCGGGGCTGGAGAAGCGCTGGGTGTCCTTGTTCAGGATGATCTTGGCCAGGTACTGGCCGAGGATCGGCGCGTTACCGGCGCCACCGGCGTGGACTTCCGACAGGTCCATGATCTTCATCTTGCTGTAGTCGCGCAGAAAGCCGCTTTTTTCGCCCTTGCGCGAGAAACGGATGCGCCCGGCGATGTCCTTGTCCAGGTCGCCGAGCATCACCAGCGGCTCGACCAGAAACACCGGCTTGGTGTTTTTGTTCTGGCCCAGGCGCAGGTTGTTGCGGATCCACTGGGCCGGGCTGTAACCCCTTTCGGCAAAGCGCTTGTCCGGCGACAGGCGATCTTCGTTATTGAATTCATTGAGGTAGAACTTGCGGGCGTTGTACACCAGTTCCGCCACGTCCAGCGCAATGTTCGAGCCACAGCGGCCCAGGCCGATCAGGCATACCGACGGGAATTCCTGATCGCTGTGCTGTTCGCTGTCGCCTTCCAGGTGCGGTGCGCGCGGGAACACCATGTCGCGCAGGCCGTCGAGGTTGTCGAGGATGCGGTCGGTGTTGGTTTCGGTGAAGTACAGGTATTGCTGGGTCGCCAACGGGCGCGATTGAATCGATGGCTTAGGTGATGACGGGCTGTTGGCCGCGGGGCTCAACGTCAGATCGGTTACCGCAGTGGCCGGGTTGTTTTTAGAAGTCATAGTTCGCCATCTACCTGGGCTGATTGGTTGGCCGACTCACTGTCGTCGAACCGTCACGGAATACAATCGCGTCTTTTTTCAGCGCGTACTTGGACCATGCCTTGGTCTTTAGCCTGAGCATTGCTCGGAGTGAATCCTTTCCTGAGTCATGATGAATCGGCCAATATTCGGTGATCTTTAATCAAGAAGAGGCAAAATGATGTCAACGCTACCTTCGCTAGGGTTTGCCGGGATCGGCCTGATGGGGCTGCCGATGTGCCGGCGCCTGCTGGCCGCGGGTTATCCGCTGGCGGTATGGAATCGCAATCCGGACAAGTGCAAGCCGCTGGTGGAGGCTGGCGCGCGCCAGGTCGCCAGCCCGGCCGAACTGTGCCAGCACGCTGACGTGGTGATGCTGTGCCTGGCGGATACCTCGGTCGTATGCGAGGTGGTGTTTGGTCCGGCAGGTGTTGTGGAGGGCGCCCAAAAAGGCCAGCTGCTGGTGGATTTCTCCAGCCTGGAGCCCAACGCTACGCGGGAAATGGCCGCAGAACTTGCCGCTAAAACCGGCATGGGCTGGCTCGATACGCCGGTGTCCGGTGGCGTGGTCGGTGCCGAGGCTGGAAGCCTGGCGATCATGGTCGGCGGTGAGCTACAGGATCTGGAGCGGGTCCGGCCTGTCCTGTTGAACCTGGGGCAGCGTGTGACGCATATGGGCGGCGTCGGGGCCGGGCAGGTGACCAAGGCGTGCAATCAGATGATCGTCGCCTGCAATGCATTGGTGATTGCCGAAGTGGTCGCGTTGGCGGAGCGTTCCGGGGTTGATGCCAGCCTGATCGCCGAAGCGCTGGCCGGCGGCTTTGCCGATTCGAAACCCTTGCAGATCCTGGCTCCGCAGATGGCGCAAAATCGATTCGAACCGGTCAAGTGGCACGTACGGACGTTACTCAAGGATCTGGATACAGCGGTGAAGTTTTCCCGTGAACAAGGCTCGGCGACACCGATCAGCGGTCTGGCCGCGCAGTTGATGCGCCTGCATGGGAGTCAGGGGTTTCTTGAAAAGGACCCGTCTACATTAGTACAGATGTACCGTGAACCAGGCTCAGCGTCGTGACGGTGTAGGCGTGCTTGCGCTGGTTGATTTCGTTCAGCACCGGATGCAGTTCGGCCAGTGGCACCGGCCGACTCAGCAGATAGCCCTGAACGAAGTCACAGCCATGGTCTTCCAGGAACTGGTATTGCTCAAAGGTTTCGACCCCTTCGGTGACCACTTGCAGGTGCAGGGTATGGGCCATGACGATAATCGCCTGGACGATTTCCATATCCTGGGTCGCCTTGGGAATGTCCTGGATGAACGAGCGGTCGATTTTCAGCGTGTTGAGCGGCAAGCGCTTGAGGTAGGCCAGGGATGAATAGCCGGTGCCGAAGTCATCGATAGACAGTGAAACGCCGAGGGCGCGTATCTGGCGCAGCAACACCAGGGTGTCGGCGATATTGCCCATCAAGGCGTTTTCGGTGACCTCCAGTTCCAGACGGTGGGGCTCCACACCGGAGGCCCGCAATGCGTACTCGATTTCATCGGCCAGTTCTTCGCGCGCCAGGTTCAGGGGCGAGCAGTTCACGGCGATCTTCAGGTCTTCACAGCCTTGGCGCGACAACTCGCCCAGATCCTCGCAGGCCTTGCGCAGCACCCAGTTGTCCAGCTCGGCGATCAGGCCGTTGGCTTCGGCGATGGCGATAAAACGATCCGGTACGAGGAAACCGTGGACCGGGTGTTGCCAGCGGATCAAGGCTTCGAGCTTGCTCACCTGACCGGTCTTGAGGTCATAGATCGGCTGATAATAAAGCATCAAACCGGTGTCTTCACGCAGGGCGTGGCGCAACTCTTCTTCCAATTGCAGCTCGAATGTGGCGCGGGTTTTCAGGTCGGCACTGAAAAAACTCAGCCCGTTGCGGCCGCTGCCCTTGGACTGATACAGCGCCAGGTCGGCGTTTTTCAACAGTTCCTCACAGGTCTTGCCGTCTTCCGGAAACAGGCTGATGCCGATGCTGGTGGTCATGACCATGCGCCTGCCGGCCAACTCGATGGGCTCCTTCATTTTCAGCATGATGCGTTGGGCCATCTGCCGCGCTTCGTCACGATCACGCAAGTCGATGAGCAGGCAGAACTCGTCGCCGCCGAAGCGAGCGACCACATCCTCATGACTGCGAACAGAGCTCTTGATGTGCCCGGCAAGCACTTTGAGCAGTTCGTCACCGGCATCGTGGCCAAGGCTGTCGTTGATCCGCTTGAAATGGTCGATGTCCAGGAACATGACCGCCAGCATCCCGCCTTTGTTGGTTTTCTCGATAAGTTTTTCAGCGAAGACCTGGTTGAACCCACGGCGGTTGATCAGGTTGGTCAGCGCATCGTAGTGCGCCAGCTGTTGCAGCGACATGCGCGCCTGATCAAGTTGGCTTAGCAGGGAGTTGACCCGTTGCAGGTCGTGGTCCTTGTGTTGCAGCTTCTTGTCCGCCAGTGCCGCGCTGATGCTGCTGCCGATGATCAGCAGGGTGATGACTGTCACGGTCAGCGCCAGTTGCAGATGGCTGTGTTCGCCGGTTTGCGCTGGCAGGCTGTCGCTGGGCATCACCATGTTGAAGGCGGCCATGGCAGTGAGGTGCATACCGAGGATGCCCGCCCCGAGCACCAGGCTGGCGCAGAATTTGAAAAGCTGATGCAGCATGCCGGCGCCGTCGCGCAGATACCATGCCAGCAACAAGGCGGCCAGCGCGGCACCGATCGCGATCGCGATGGAAAGGGCGAACAGGCCCGGATGGTAATAGACCGAGGCATTGGAGTGCATGGCCGTCATGCCCACGTAATGCATGGTCGCGATACCCAGGCCGATCCCGACCGATGACGTGAGGCACTGTCGAAAACTCAGCTCAGGAAGGCTGAGGGTACGCATCGCCAGCCATGCGGCGAACAGCGCGATGGTTAGCGAGAACACCGTGACAGGCAGTTGGTAGTGAAGATCGATAGGCGCCTGGAATGCCAGCATCCCGACGAAATGCATGGCCCAGATGCCGCCGGCCAGGCATCCGCTGCCCACCCAGCGCCAGAGCGTTTGGGACGCGGATTTTTCAGCGTGAGCAACCCGTTCGGCCATGTCCAGTGTCGCGAAACCGCCGACACAGGCGACCAGATAAGCCAGCAGCACCAGAAACGGGTCATGTGTGCAATTAAGTATGACCTGCCCAGTCTCTGGTAGCTCGGTAATGAAATGCAAACCAAGCCACTCCATAGCATGCCCCATCGTTAAGCTTCAGGTCGGCGCAAGGAGCGTCGGCGAATGTCGTGGAGTATAGAGGGCGTGGATGGAGCGCAAGCGGTAGTGGCACATTGATGCCAATTTTTTTGATATTAGCCTAATAGCGATTAGTGCTATGACTCAGGCGATTTGCTTCTGAGGCGTCTCGAACGCGGGTTGCAGGGCCGGCAAACCGAAAGCCGCACGGGCCGCGTCGCAATCGGGATTTGCCAGGCCATCAACCCACGAAGCGTCGAACTCCCGACAGGTGCTGGAGCGTTTTTCGTAAATGGAGCACTGCACCGTACTGCCCACGTCTCCGACCAGGCTGGTGCAGCGCACGGGTTTGCAGCCGGTTCCGAGCATCGCGACCCGACTGGGGCTGATCTGCTCGACAAGCTCATCGGGTACCGTCCCCCCGGACGAGGCGCATTCACCCCAGAAAAATGACACGCGAAAATGAGAACAGCAGGCACCGCAATTCAGACACGGACTGGCTTCGGACATGGGCGATTATCTAAGGAGGAGTGGAGACACAGGGGGGAAACAAGGCCGCTATTCTAGGCTTCGCCAACGGCTTGGGAAGGGGGGCTGAAAGGTATTTTTCATCGGTCGGACGGACTGCGAAATACCCGTCCCGCGAAAGCTCCTACAGGTTGCGTCCCATGGGTTGGTATCAGCCTGGCGAATAATGAAAGACAGGCGCGGCCGGCCTGTCTAGATTGCAAAGTCCGGGGGCAGTGACGCCCCAAAAACAATAAAAGAGACGGACCCATGCAGAACTCGACCCAAGCGGCCAATGCCTGGCGCATTCTGTTCCTGTTGTTCCTGGCCAATCTGTTCAATTTTTTCGACCGCACCATCCCGGCCATCATCATCGAGCCCATTCGCATGGAATGGCACCTCAGTGATTTCCAGTTGGGGATCATCGGGACGGCATTCACCATCGTCTACGCCATTGCCGGCTTGCCGCTGGGGCGCATGGCCGATACCGGCTCGCGCAGCAAGCTGATGGGCTGGGGACTGGCGGTATGGAGCGGGTTGACCGCCGTCAACGGCATGGTGGGCAGTTTCTGGAGCTTCCTGATCGTGCGCATGGGCATCGGCATCGGCGAGGCCAGTTACGCGCCAGCCGCCAACTCGCTGATCGGCGACTTGTTTCCGGCGCACCGTCGGGCGCGGGCCATGGGGATCTTCATGCTGGGGCTGCCCTTGGGGCTGTTGCTGGCGTTCTTCACCATTGGCGCGATGGTCAAGGCCTTCGATAGCTGGCGCGCACCGTTCTTTATCGCGGCGGTGCCCGGGCTGATCCTGGCGATCTTCATGTTTTTCATCAAGGAACCGAAGCGCGGCGCTGCCGAGAGCGTTCAGGTTTCGCAGGAAAAAATCGATCGGCCGATCCGTCGGGTATTGGCAGTGCCAACCTTCCTGTGGCTGGTGATGGCCGGCCTGTGTTTCAACTTCGCCACCTATGCTTGTAACTCGTTTCTGGTGCCGATGCTGCAACGCTACTTCCTCATGCCGTTGCAGGATGCCGCAGTGGCGACCGGGGTTATTGTCGGTGTGACCGGGCTGGTCGGCCTGACCCTCGGTGGCTGGATCGCGGACAAGATTCACCAGCGCATCGCCAACGGACGGCTTTTGTTTGCCGCCTTCAGCCTGGTGATTTCGACGGTCTGCACCGCGTGGGCGCTGCATTCCGGGCGAATCGAGATCGGTGTGTTTGTCGCGGTATTCAGTATGGGCTGGCTGTTCGCCTACAACTTTTATACCTGCGTGTACACGGCGATTCAGGATGTGGTCGAGCCTCGGTTGCGGGCAACGGCGATGGCGCTGTTCTTTGCCGGGCTGTACCTGTTGGGCGGTGGCCTGGGGCCGGTGGTGGTCGGGGCCTTGTCGGATCACTTCGCCCACACGGCGATGCTTGCGGCGGGCGCGGAGCAAATGACTGAGGCGTTTAAAGCGGTCGGCCTGCATGACGCGATGTACCTGATACCGGTGGCGTTGTTGCTCACCGTGGTGTTTCTGTTCCTGGCTTCGCGGTGTTTTGTGAGGGACGCCAAGCGGATGAAGGACGGGTTGGTGGCGGTGGTTGAGCCTGACAGTTCTGCGGTGACTGCTTAACCGCTATCGCGAGCAAGCTCGCTCCCACAGGTATCTCATAGGCACTGAAGATCCAATGTGGGAGCGAGCTTGCTCGCGATGAGGCCATCAGCAGCACTACTGAATTTGAAGTAAACAAAAAAGGCCCGCATCGCTGCGGGCCTTCTTTTTATAGCGGTGGAGAAGGGTTGTTAGCCCGCCACCAGCACCCGAATCGCTTCCAGTCGCAGCGCAGCCTTGTCGAGCATGGCCAGGCCTTGCTCGCGTTGTTTGCGCAGGGCCACCAGTTCGCTGTCGCGCACGGTCGGGTTGACCGCTTGCAGGGCGGTCAGGCGCGCCAGTTCTTCGTCGGTATCGGCGGCCAGGCGACGCTGCGCCTCGGCGACACGTTCAGTGTGGCGCGGCAGGATCTTCGCTTCACCGGCGTTGATCCGTGGCGTCAGTTGGTCACGCTGGGCCTGGATGAACTTGTTGGCGCTGGCACGTGGCACGCTTTCAAGCTGATCGTTCAAGGTTTCGAACGACACGCGGGCCGACAGGTCGTTGCCGTTGGTGTCGAGCAGGCAGCGCAGGGCGGCCGGCGGCAGGTAACGACCCAGTTGCAGCGAGCGCGGGGCAACCACTTCGCTGACATAGAGCAGTTCCAGTAACACGGTGCCAGGTTTCAGCGCCTTGTTCTTGATCAGCGCCACGGCGGTGTTGCCCATGGAGCCGGACAGCACCAGGTCCATGCCGCCCTGAACCATCGGGTGCTCCCAGGTGATGAACTGCATGTCTTCGCGAGACAGCGCCTGGTTACGGTCGTAGGTGATGGTCACGCCTTCGTCGTCGCCCAGCGGGAAGCTGGCGTCGAGCATTTTTTCGCTCGGCTTGAGGATCAGCGCGTTTTCCGAATGGTCTTCGCTGTCGATGCCGAAGGCGTCGAACAGGGTTTCCATGTAGATCGGCAGGGCGAACTGATCGTCTTGCTCGAGGATGTCTTCAACCAGCGCATCACCTTCGCCAGCGCCACCGGAGTTGAGCTCCAGCAAACGGTCGCGGCCGGTGTGCAGTTCGGCTTCAAGGCGCTCACGCTCGGTGCGGGCTTCGTCGATCAGCGCTTGCCACTCACCGTCATCGGCTTCTTCGAGCAGCGGCAGCAGGCGCGGGCCGAACTGGTGCTGCAAGGCGTTGCCGGTCGGGCAGGTGTTGAGGAACGCATTCAGCGCTTCGTGGTACCACTGGAACAGGCGCTCTTGCGGGCTGGTTTCCAGATACGGCACGTGCAGTTCGATGATGTGCTTCTGGCCGATCCGGTCCAGTCGACCGATACGTTGTTCCAGCAGGTCCGGGTGGGACGGCAGATCGAAAAGCACCAGGTGATGGGAGAACTGGAAGTTACGACCTTCACTGCCGATTTCCGAGCAGATCAGCACCTGCGCGCCAAATTCTTCGTCGGCGAAATAGGCGGCGGCGCGGTCACGCTCGAGGATGTTCATGCCCTCGTGGAACACCGTGGCCGGGATGCCGGAGCGCACGCGCAGGGCGTCTTCCAGGTCCATGGCGGTTTCGGCGTGGGCGCAGATCACCAGCACTTTGGTGCGCTTGAGCATCTTCAGTTGATCGATCAGCCATTCGACGCGCGGGTCGAATTTCCACCAGCGTTCTTCTTCACTGGCGTCCGGTTGGGCCTGGAAGCTGACTTCCGGGTACAGCTCGGCGTGATCGCCCAATGGCAGTTCGAGGTATTCGTCCGGGCACGGCAGCGGGTACGGGTGCAGCTTGCGCTCCGGGAAACCCTGCACGGCAGCGCGGGTGTTGCGGAACAGCACGCGGCCGGTGCCGTGGCGGTCGAGCAATTCACGCACCAGACGCGCGCTGGCTTCGGTGTCGCCATCGTTGACGGCGGCCAGCAGGGCTTCGCCTTCGTTGCCGAGGAAGCCGTGGATGGTCTTGTGGGCTTGCGGCGACAGGCGTCCCTTGTCCAGCAACTCCTGAACGGCTTCAGCCACCGGGCGATAGTTTTCGCTCTCGGCGCGGAAGGCTTGCAGGTCGTGGAAACGGTTCGGGTCGAGCAGGCGCAGACGAGCGAAGTGGCTGTCCTGGCCCAGTTGTTCCGGGGTGGCAGTCAACAGCAGCACGCCGGGAATGGTCTCGGCGAGTTGCTCGACCAGGGAATACTCAGGGCTGACCTGATCTTCGTGCCACACCAGGTGGTGAGCCTCGTCGACCACCAGCAAGTCCCAGCCCGCCGCGAACAGCGCGTCCTGGGCTTTTTCGTCGTCCACCAACCACTCAAGCGCGACCAGTGCGAGCTGGGTGTCTTCGAAGGGGTTGCTGGCATCGCTTTCGATGAAGCGTTCTTCGTCGAACAGCGCGACCTGCAGGTTAAAGCGGCGGCGCATCTCGACCAGCCACTGGTGCTGCAGGTTTTCCGGAACCAGGATCAGCACGCGGTTGGCGCGGCCCGAGAGTAATTGGCGATGGATCACCAGGCCGGCTTCGATGGTTTTGCCCAGGCCTACTTCGTCGGCCAGCAGAACCCGTGGTGCGATACGGTCGGCGACTTCGCGGGCAATGTGCAACTGGTGCGCGATCGGTTGCGCACGCACGCCACCCAGACCCCAAAGGGAGGACTGCAACTGGCGACTGGTGTGTTCCAGTGTGTGGTAACGCAGGGAGAACCAGGCCAGCGGGTCGATCTGGCCGGCGAACAGACGGTCGCTGGCCAGGCGGAACTGGATGAAGTTCGACAGTTGGGTTTCCGGCAGGGTGACCACTTCGTTCTGCCCGTTGAGGCCGTGGTAAACCAGCAGGCCATCGACGTCGTCGACTTCGCGAACGGTCAGCTTCCAGCCTTCGAAGTGAGTGATGGAGTCACCGGGCGAAAACCGCACACGGGTGAGGGGCGCATTCCTTAGCGCGTACTGGCGAGTGTCGCCAGTGGCCGGATAGAGCACGGTCAACAAGCGGCCGTCCTGTGCCAGAACGGTGCCTAAACCCAGCTCGGCTTCGCTGTCACTGATCCAGCGTTGCCCCGGTTGATACTGCTGCGCCATGCTGCCTGACTCCCACCTGAAAAAGCGGGCTATCTTAACGGAATGAGGGCTTCAGGGCCAAAGGACTCTCAGAAAAACTCACAGTCATACGTTAGCCCACCTGTGCATGACGCGCCGCCCGGTGCACTAATGAGTGCCAAATGAGTCACAGTTTGCGACCGATGGCTCAAGTCGCCATCCCCGCAGCCGACAGCCTGCTGACAGGAGACTGAAAACCATGCTGCCACCGATGCTCCCCTTGAGTGCCGTGCCGATCACTTCACAGACCGACCCGATCCGTCAGCGTCCGGATATTCCTCCGGTGGTGCCGGTGCAGGAAAGCTCCAGTGAAAGCACGATCGACCTGCAAAAGCGCAATCCTGAGGAGGACGGACTGGTGCTGCGCGAGGAACAGCGCCGCAGGCAGGAGCAGGAACGACGTCGCCACGAAGCTGATAATGACCCGCAGGCTCACCTGGCGATTCCCGGGGATGAGCTCAATGCCGACAACACCGTGCCGGTGGCGCCGCTGATGGAAGATCAGCCGCGGCAAGGGTTGTGGGTCGATATCGAGATTTGAGCGCAGGCTGGTCAGCACGGCCGTCAGGCCGCATTATTGGCGCAGGGTTGCCGAACGCTACGGCGGCTTAAACTCATTTCAAGCGATGCACTGACTGCCATGAGCCAAGACGACAAACTGATTGACCTCAATGCCGAGCGCGCCAAGCGTGTTCATGACCTCAATGACAAGCGGCTCAATGAAGTTCGCCAGGCGTTCGAGCAGGCCATGCCATTGGGCAAGGCCAAAAAAAAGCCGAAAAACAAACCGAAAAAGCGCTGAAATCCCCCGCATTCATTGATGCGGGTCAAACTTCTCCCTTCCTCTTGCCCAGTCTCGGGCGACATTGATCCCGGTCAATATTCTCTCCTGCCCGTTTGGTTAACTTAGCCCTATCGCAACAGGGCAGGTACAGGAGACGCGTCATGTTTTTCGACAACGTGGTGATCGCCGGAGTGCTGACTGTCAGCCTCATGTTTGTATTTTTTGCAGGGTTCGGACTTTTTATCTGGAAGGATTCGCACAAGCGGAAATAACCGTAGTTCTTTCTGGATGTAATGAGCACGCAAGGCATTTTGGGCAACTTCGGTTGCCCTTTTTTTTGCCTGTAAAAAACTATCGGTAAACACGTAACCCTGTAGGAGCGAGCTCTGCTCGCGATGGACGCCAGCGATGACGCGGGCTGCCTGAATGTACGCGTTGTCCTTGCGGTCATCGTCGGAACGCCGCCCGGAGCAGAGCTCGCTCCTACAGTGATTTTTTGCGATTGGCGGCAATAAAAAAGGCGCGGTCCTTGCGGAGCGCGCCTTTTTCGATGCCGCTGTATCAGCTACCCAGCGCCTTCGAGGCCAGCCAGAACAACCCGGCCGACAGGGCCACGGTGGCTGGCAGGGTCAATACCCAGGCCAGCAGGATGGTTCTGACGGTGCCGCCTTGCAGGCCGCTCTTGTTGGCGACCATGGTGCCCGCCACGCCCGAGGACAGCACGTGGGTGGTGGAAACCGGCAGGCTGAAGATGTTGGCCATGCCGATCAGGCTGGCGGTGGTGATCTGCGCCGACATGCCTTGGGAGTAAGTCATGCCTTGCTTGCCGATCTTCTCGCCAATGGTCAGTACCACGCGTTTCCAGCCGACCATGGTGCCCAGGCCCAGGGCCAGTGCTACCGCCAGAATCACCCAGAACGGGGCGTATTCAGTGGTGGTGGTCAGGTCTTTGCGCAACTTGTCCAGGTCAGCCTTTTCACGGGCCCCGAGCGTTGGCAATTTGCTTACTTTCTTCGCGGTGTCATCCAGGCAGAGCAGGTAACGACGTACTTCGATGCGGCTTTCCGCCGACAGCGAATGGTAGTCGGCTACACCCTTGAGGGTGCCGAGCAGGGCGGTGATGGTCGGTTCGGTCTGTTGCGGGTTGCAACGGAATTTCTCCGGCAAGTCGCCGTTCAAGCTCTTGCCCAGGGCCAGGAACTCGCCCAGGGTTTCGGAGTTGCGCTGGTAGAACTGGCTCAGGTGCAACGTAGCGTCGCGAGTCCGTTCGATCTGGTAGGTCGTGCTGTTCAGGTCGAGGACGAACTGGGCCGGCACGATACCGATCAGGACCAGCATGATCAGGCCGATACCTTTCTGGCCATCGTTGGAACCGTGAACGAAACTCACGGCCATGGCCGAGATCACAAGTACCAGGCGATTCCAGAACGGCGGGTGTTTCTTGTCGTCGATCTTGCGGCGCTGTTCCGGCGTCTTGTGCATCTTCGACAGCGGACGCCACCATTTAAGACCGATCAGGATCAGCGCGGCGATCAGGAAGCCTGCCATTGGCGAGAATACCAGCGACATGCCGATATCGATCGCCTTTTGCCAGTTCACCCCGTCGGCCAACGGAATTTCGTTGATCAGGGCGTTGGCCAGGCCCACGCCGAGGATCGAGCCGATCAGCGTGTGGGAACTGGAGGCGGGGATACCGAAGTACCAGGTGCCCAGGTTCCAGGTGATGGCTGCGGCGAGCAACGAGAACACCATGGCCAGTCCGTGACCGGTGTTCACATTGATCAGCAGTTCTACCGGCAGCAGGTGGACGATGGCATACGCCACGCCGACCCCGCCCAGCAGCACGCCGAGGAAGTTGAACACACCGGAGAAGAACACCGCCAGGTGAGGCGGCATGGCTTTGGTGTAGATAACGGTCGCCACCGCGTTAGCGGTGTCATGAAAGCCGTTGATGAACTCGAAGGCGAGGACAAAGGCCAGGGCGAGCAAGAGGCTCACAAGCACCCAAGCATCCAGTCCGCTGAATAAATCGATCATGAAGGTTTTCTGACCCGGTCATAAGGGGGCGCGATTATGCCAGAAAAGACTGCTAATCAATGCACTAGCTGCTCATCGGTAACATTCTTCAACGAATTTTTTTGCCGCAGGACCTGAAAACCCACGGTTTTGCTGTGTTTTTTAAGTCATTGATTTTATTGAAAAAATAGACTGTCACAAAACCTTCGCGGCCCGGCAGGAGGGGCTTGAACGGTTGTGAGAAAAATCTGAGAAATAGGTCAGATACCGGAAATCTGCCTGATTCGACGACGGTGATGGCCGCTGCCCGCTCGTAGCGGGCGCGAAAGGCAACATCAATACATCCCGCTTTTAACGGGTGCAGAGGCAGGCCCTTGTAAGGATCAGGCCGAAGCGGTCACGGCTCTTCGGCTTTGAGTTCTTTTTCCATTTTTTGAAGTTCTTGCTGGAAAACCTGATCCTGAACGGTGGCGCGTTTACGCCAGGGTTTGCGTTCCGGTTCGGGTTGAGCGGCGTAAGTGGTGACTTCTCCGCCGTAAACTTCCTTGTAACGTTGTTCCTGGCGCTCTAGTTCCGCGCGCAGTTCGTCTTTCGTCACAGTGCTACCTGATTGAGTTGGGATAAATTCTGGTGAAAACGCGCTGCATCAAATCGTTTGATCACGTTCGTCGAGTGGGCAATGCCCGTCAAGGCATCGTTTTTGGCAACAACGTGATCAATACTTCCATGTCACAGGCGGCCACGACACCAGAGATAAATAGCTGACGTAGCTTCAGTTTCCTGTTTCGGCAAGCGCGATGGCAAGGCTGTGCAATGCGGATCTGGCGCTTGCAACGGGCAACGGCGATGGAACATCGCCTGGCCGGGCAGCGGGTTCGGCAAGTAAAAAACCGAAGCGCTACTGAATTGTATTATAGCGGCCGATTTGAAGAACACTATCTCCAAAGAGTTAAAAGTGAATCTTGGTGTGTGACCGTTTTGTTGCTCGAAACTTTGCGATTAACTAGAACGTCGACGGATACCGCATTGCTGCGATGCCTTTCTGACGCCATTAAATCAGGCAAGTTACGGTAATTGGATTGCCCCATTAAGTCCTGTGTCGAGTCGCCGTAAACATGGGGGCGCAAGTCAGCGAAAACCGCGCATCAGCGCATGTGATTTGCACGACGGATTGCGATTATCGGTCGAGCGTTCGATAATCGCACGGAGTTGGCGGGCCGGGCTTGAGCGCCAGGCTCGCCCTTTGTAATAGTCGCTGATCCGAATGGGTAAAAGGACCTTGTATGAACGATCAAATGCGCAATTCCTTCGCTTCAGTGGCGCCTCCCATCGTTGCCTCACCTGCCAAACGGATCCAGGCACTGACCGGCGACCCGGATTTCATGACGTCCCTGGCCCGCGGCCTGGCCGTGGTGCAAGCGTTCCAGGAGCGCAAACGACACCTGACCATCGCCCAGATCAGTCACCGCACGGAAATTCCCCGCGCCGCCGTGCGCCGTTGCCTGCACACCCTGATCAAGCTCGGCTACGCCACCACCGACGGCCGCACCTATTCGCTGCTGCCCAAAGTGCTGACCCTCGGCCATGCCTATGTGTCATCTACGCCGCTGGCGGTTTCCGCCCAGCCTTACCTGGACCGCATGAGCGAGCAACTGCACGAGGCCTGCAACATGGCCACGCTGGAGGGTGATGACATTCTGTACATTGCGCGCTCCGCGACCACCCAGCGGCTGATTTCGGTGGACCTGTCGGTGGGCGGGCGCTTGCCGGCCTATTGCACCTCGATGGGGCGGATCCTGCTGGCCGCGCTGGATGACACCTCGTTGGGCGAATACCTCGACCACGCCGAATTGCAAGCCAAGACCAGCCGCACGATCCACACCCCCGAGGCGTTGCTCGAATGCCTGCAAGAGGTGCGACAGCAAGGCTGGTGCATCGTCGACCAGGAACTCGAGCAAGGGCTGCGTTCGATTGCCGTCCCGGTGTACGACGCTTCCGGGCAGGTGGTTGCGGCCCTCAATGTCAGCACTCACGCCGGGCGAGTCAGCCGCAATGAACTGGAACAGCGGTTCCTGCCCGGTTTGTTGAGCGCCAGCCGCGACCTCAGCGCCCAGTTGTTTGCCTAAGCCGTTCGATAAACGCACAGAGTCGCGTTTATCGAATTGACGCTGTTTCCTCCGGATCATTACTGTCGCGGCTTCGTCGGCATCTGCTGACATCGTTCGACCGCGATCCGTGGGATAAAAATAATGAACCAGCCTCAGTCTGCTGTAGGTAACTGCCTCGACGTGCAGTCCTTCATCAATGCCCAACCCATTTCGCGCTACCAGTGGCGCGTGGTGATCCTGTGTTTCCTGATTGTCTTCCTCGATGGCCTCGACACCGCGGCAATGGGCTTCATCGCCCCGGCCCTGTCCCAGGACTGGGGTATCGACCGCGCCAGTCTCGGCCCGGTGATGAGTGCGGCGTTGATCGGCATGGTCTTCGGCGCACTGGGCTCCGGCCCTCTGGCTGACCGCTTCGGGCGAAAAGTCGTACTGGTCGGCGCGGTGCTGTTGTTCGGTGCCTTCAGCCTGGCCTCGGCCTACAGCACCAATGTCGATCAGCTGTTGGTGTTGCGCTTCCTGACCGGCCTGGGTCTGGGCGCCGGCATGCCGAACGCCACCACGCTGCTGTCGGAATACACCCCTGAGCGCAAAAAGTCCCTGCTGGTGACCAGCATGTTCTGCGGCTTCAACCTCGGCATGGCTGGCGGCGGATTTATCTCGGCCAAGCTCATTCCGGCCTTTGGCTGGCACAGCCTGCTGCTGATCGGTGGAGTGCTGCCGCTGATCCTCGCCGTCGTTTTGCTGTTCTGGCTGCCGGAGTCGGCGCGTTACCTGGTGGTGCGCAACCGCGGTACGGACAAAGTACGCAAGGCACTGGCGCCGATTGACCCGACGGTGGTGGCCCAGGCGTCCAGTTTCAGTGTGCCGGAACAGAAAACCGTGAAGGCGCGCAATGTGTTCGCGGTGATCTTCTCCGGCACCTACAGCACCGGCACCTTGCTCTTGTGGCTGACCTACTTCATGGGCCTGGTGATCGTTTACCTGCTGACCAGTTGGCTGCCGACGCTGATGCGTGACAGTGGCGCGAGCATGGAGCAGGCCGCCTTCATCGGCGCGCTGTTCCAGTTTGGTGGCGTGCTGAGTGCGGTGGGCGTGGGCTGGGCAATGGACCGGTTCAATCCGCACAAGGTCATCGGCACTTTCTACCTGCTGGCCGGGGTGTTTGCCTACGCGGTAGGGCAGAGCCTGGGCAACATCGCGCTGTTGGCGACGCTGGTGCTGGTGGCCGGGATGTGTGTCAACGGTGCGCAATCGGCAATGCCGTCACTGGCTGCGCGGTTTTATCCGACTCAGGGGCGGGCCACCGGCGTGTCGTGGATGCTCGGGATCGGCCGCTTCGGCGCCATCCTCGGGGCGTGGATGGGCGCGACGCTGCTGGGCCTGGGCTGGAACTTCGAGCAAGTGCTGACGGCGCTGGTGATTCCGGCGGCGCTGGCGACGACGGCAGTGGTGATCAAGGGCATGGTCAGTCATGCGGATGCGACCTGACAGTCTGATCCGGAATCTCGTGTGATGTAGATGGCCTCTTCGCGAGCAGGGCTCGCTCCCACAGTTGATTGCAATCCTCTGTGGGAGCGAGCCCTGCTCGCGATGCATTTTGGGATAGGTAGCCAGACAACAATGTGTTCGATAATCGAACGCTCAGTCGATTATCGGATTGTTTGGCCTTTTTCAGAAGCTTAACCTTCAGTCATTCCGGCGCTGCGCATCGGCGCCTTCTTCCACTGTCGGTTAACAATAAACGGGAGCCTGCCCCAATGGCTGAAATCCTTTCGCTGCACGACGCGGTGAAGCAATTCGTAAACGACGGCGATACGGTCGCGCTCGAAGGCTTTACTCACCTGATCCCGACGGCCGCCGGTCACGAAATCATTCGCCAGGGCAAGAAAGACCTGACCCTGGTGCGGATGACCCCTGACTTGATCTATGACCAGTTGATCGGTGCCGGTTGTGCCCGCAAACTGATTTTCTCCTGGGGCGGCAACCCTGGTGTCGGCTCACTGCATCGCCTGCGTGACGCTGTGGAGAAACAGTGGCCCCACGCGCTGGAAATCGAAGAACACAGCCACGCCGACCTGGCCAACGCCTACGTCGCCGGGGCATCCGGCCTGCCGTTCGCGGTGCTGCGTGCCTACGCCGGTTCCGATTTGCCGAAGGTCAACCCGCTGATCAAATCCGTGACCTGCCCGTTCACCGGCGAAGTGTTGGCAGCAGTGCCTTCGGTGCGTCCGGATATCACGGTGATTCACGCGCAGAAAGCCGACCGCAAGGGCAACGTGCTGCTGTGGGGCATCCTCGGCGTGCAGAAAGAAGCTGCGCTGGCGGCCAAGCGCTGCATCGTCACCGTTGAGGAAATCGTCGACGACCTCAATGCACCGATGAACTCCTGTGTATTGCCAACCTGGGCCTTGAGCGCGGTTTGCCACGTACCTGGCGGCGCGCATCCGTCCTATGCCCACGGCTACAACGAACGCGACAACCGCTTCTACCAGGCCTGGGACCCGATTGCCCGCGACCGTGAAACCTTCACCGCGTGGATCAACGAATACATCCACGGCAGCGCTGACTTCAGCGAGTTCCAGGCCAAACTGGCCGCCGCTTCGGAGGCGAAGTAATGACTTACACCACCAATGAAATGATGACCGTTGCCGCTGCCCGTCGCCTGAAGAACGGCTCGGTGTGCTTCGTCGGCATCGGCCTGCCGTCGAAAGCGGCCAACCTGGCGCGCCTGACTTCCTCGCCTGATGTGGTGCTGATCTACGAATCGGGCCCGATCGGTGCCAAGCCAAGTGTACTGCCACTGTCGATCGGTGACGGTGAACTGGCGGAAACCGCTGACACCGTAGTCCCGACCGGTGAGATTTTCCGTTACTGGCTGCAGGGCGGGCGCATTGACGTCGGTTTCCTCGGCGCGGCGCAGGTCGACCGTTTCGGCAACATCAACACCACCGTCGTGGGTGATTACCACGCGCCGAAAGTCCGTCTGCCGGGTGCAGGTGGCGCGCCGGAGATTGCCGGTTCCGCCAAGAGCGTGTTGATCATCCTCAAGCAGTCGTCGCGCTCCTTTGTCGACAAACTCGATTTCATTACCTCGGTCGGCCACGGCGAGGGCGGCGATTCGCGCAAGCGTCTCGGTCTGCCAGGCGCCGGACCGGTGGGGATCATCACCGATCTGTGCATCATGGAGCCGGAAGCCGGTACCCATGAGTTCGTGGTCACTGCACTGCATCCGGGTGTGACCCGCGAGCAAGTGGTTGATGCCACCGGTTGGGCGATTCGCTTTGCCGACCAGGTTGAGCAAACCGCCGAGCCGACTGAAGTCGAACTGACCGCGCTGCGCGACCTCGAAGCCCGTACCGCTGCCGCACACGGCCAAGCCCCCGGAGAAGCGTGATGCGTGACGTTTATATCTGCGACGCGATTCGTACCCCCATCGGCCGTTTCGGTGGTGGCCTGTCGACGGTGCGTGCCGACGACCTGGCTGCCGTGCCAATCAAGGCCTTGATGGAGCGCAACCCGTCGGTGGACTGGAACGCGGTGGACGAGGTGTTCCTCGGCTGCGCCAACCAGGCCGGTGAAGACAACCGCAACGTTGCGCGTATGGCACTGTTGCTGGCTGGCCTGCCGGAAACCATTCCCGGCGTGACCCTCAACCGCCTTTGCGCTTCGGGCATGGATGCCATCGGCACCGCGTTCCGCGCCATCGCCAGCGGCGAGATGGAGCTGGCGATTGCCGGCGGTGTCGAGTCGATGTCCCGTGCGCCGTTCGTGATGGGCAAGGCCGATGCCGCTTTTTCGCGCAACATGAAGCTCGAAGACACCACCATCGGCTGGCGCTTCATCAACCCGTTGATGAAGGCCCAGTACGGCGTGGATGCGATGCCGCAGACCGCTGACAACGTGGCCGACGATTACAAGGTGTCCCGCGCCGATCAGGACGCGTTCGCCCTGCGCAGTCAACAACGCACGGCCACCGCACAAGCCGCCGGGTTCTTCGCCGAAGAAATCGTTGAAGTGCGCATAGCCCACAAGAAGGGTGAAACCGTGGTCAGCCAGGACGAGCATCCTCGCGCCGACACCACCCTGGAAGCTCTGACCAAACTCAAACCGGTCAACGGCCCCGACAAGACCGTCACCGCCGGC
The DNA here is from genome assembly GCF_058794995.1 of Pseudomonas sp. GW823-FHT06E10. Taxonomy (NCBI): domain Bacteria; kingdom Pseudomonadati; phylum Pseudomonadota; class Gammaproteobacteria; order Pseudomonadales; family Pseudomonadaceae; genus Pseudomonas; species Pseudomonas sp. GW823-FHT06E10. The sequence goes on from NZ_JBXAHJ010000006.1 coordinate 242,431, forward strand.
AATGCCTCGGGTGTAAACGACGGCGCCGCCGCGTTGATCCTGGCTTCGGCCGAAGCGGTGAAGAAACACGGCCTGACTGCCCGTGCCAGAGTGCTGGGCATGGCCAGCGCCGGTGTTGCCCCGCGGGTGATGGGCATTGGCCCGGTGCCGGCGGTGCGTAAACTGATCGAGCGCCTCGGTGTGGCGGTCAGCGATTTCGACGTGATCGAGCTCAACGAAGCCTTCGCCAGCCAAGGCCTGGCGGTGCTGCGTGAACTGGGGATCGCGGACGACGCGGCCCAGGTCAACCCGAACGGTGGTGCGATTGCCTTGGGTCACCCGTTGGGCATGAGTGGCGCGCGGCTGGTGTTGACCGCATTGCATCAGCTGGAAAAAACCGGTGGCAAGAAAGGTCTGGCGACCATGTGCGTCGGTGTCGGTCAGGGTCTGGCCCTGGCGATCGAGCGCGTCTGACGCGCTCTGAAGACTTATAAGAACTGAGGAATGTTTCATGACTGACAAGCCTGGTTACCGTCGCCCGCAGGAAGGCACCCAGCCGGAGTACCTGCACCCGACCTATCAATCCACCAACCTGCGCTCGCCGTCCAAGCCGTTGGTGTTCCTGCCGCATTCGCTGTCGGAAATCACCGGTCCTACCGTCGGTGCCGAGCGCATCAACGAGAAGGATAACGACCTGACCGCCCAGCACGAGGGGCAGCCTCAGGGTGAGCGCATTATCATCCACGGCCGTGTGCTGGATGAAAACGGTCTGCCGGTGCCGGGGATTCTGGTGGAGATCTGGCAGGCCAACGCCGCCGGTCGCTACGCCCATGCCCGCGACCTGCACGACGCACCGCTGGACCCGAACTTCACCGGCACCGGCCGCACCGTGACCGACGCCGATGGCTGGTACCAGTTCCAGACCATCAAGCCCGGCGCCTATCCATGGGGTAACCACCACAACGCCTGGCGCCCGGCGCACATCCATTTCTCGCTGTTCGGGCCGAGCATCCTGACGCGCCTGGTGACGCAGATGTATTTCCCGGGCGACCCGTTGCTGGCGTACGACCCGATCTACAACTGCGTACCCGATACCAGCGCCAAAGAGCGCTTGATCGCGACGTTCGATCTGGAAAAAACCATCCCTTCCTATGCCCTCGGTTATCGCTGGGACATCGTTTTGCGCGGCCGCGACGCCACGCCGATGGAGAAATAAGATGACGCTGACTGCGACCACGTCCCACACCGTCGGGCCGTACTACCACATCGGCCTGACCTGGCTGAACCGCGAAAACCTGACCGTCGAACAAACCCTGGGCGAGCGCGTGGCGATCACCGGGCAAGTGGTCGACGGCAATGGCGACATCGTCAACGACGCGATGCTGGAAGTCTGGCAGGCCAACGCCGCCGGCAAGTATGACCACCCCGAAGACGACCAGGACAAACCCCTGGACCCGAACTTCGAAGGCTTTGGCCGGGTGCCGGTGGATGCCGAAGGGCGTTTTCGTTTCACCACCATCAAGCCCGGTACGGTCGAGGGCCTCAAAGGCACGACCCAGGCACCGCACCTTGTCGTTCTGGTGTTTGCCCGTGGTTTGGTGAAGCACCTGCTGACGCGTATCTACTTTGATGGCGAGGCGGCCAACGTCAACGATCCGTTGCTGGAGTGCGTGCCGGCCGAGCGCCGCAGCACCTTGCTGGCCAAGAAGGATGCGTCGGGTGTTTATCAGTGGAATGTGATTCTGCAGGGTACCGATGCCGAGACGGTGTTCTTCGACTATTAAGTGAACACCGCAACACCTTGTAGGAGCTGGCTTGCCAGCGAAGGTCGTCAACGATTACGCGTATTGATGGTTTAACCGTGTCGCTCTCGCGTCCTTCGCTGGCAAGCCAGCTCCTACAGGGGATCTGTGTTGCTGATTTATCTGCGGAACGGGAGTGTTGCAAAGTGTGTCTAGACTCTCACTTTCCCCATTGAGTGAAAAAACAATGACAACACCCACAGCGCCTATAGCTCTTTATACGGGCGAAGAACGCAGCAAGCGGATCTTCGCCATTGTCGGTGCCTCGTCCGGCAACCTGGTTGAATGGTTCGACTTCTACGTCTACGCCTTCTGTGCGATCTATTTCGCACCGGCCTTTTTCCCGTCCGATAACCCCACCGTGCAGCTGGTCAATACCGCTGGCGTGTTCGCCGCCGGGTTCCTGATGCGGCCGATTGGTGGCTGGATTTTCGGGCGCTTGGCGGACAAGCACGGGCGCAAGAATTCGATGTTGATCTCGATTCTGATGATGTGCTTCGGCTCGCTGCTTATCGCCTGCCTGCCGACCTACAGCAGCATTGGGGTCTGGGCGCCGATCCTGTTGCTGTTCGCCCGTTTGCTGCAAGGCTTGTCGGTGGGCGGTGAGTACGGCACTACCGCAACCTACATGAGTGAAGTGGCGCTCAAGGGCCAGCGCGGTTTCTTCGCCTCGTTCCAGTACGTGACCCTGATTGGCGGCCAATTGCTCGCGGTGTCGCTGGTGGTGGTCCTGCAACAGTTCCTCACCGAAGATGACCTGCGTGCCTACGGCTGGCGGATACCCTTCGTGGTGGGTGCCATGGCGGCGCTGGTTTCGCTGTATCTGCGTCGTTCGCTCAAAGAAACCACCAGCAAGGCAATGCGCGAAAACAAGGACGCCGGCAGCATCAGCGCTCTGTTTCGCGACCATAAAACCGCATTCATCACCGTACTCGGTTACACCGCCGGTGGTTCGCTGATCTTCTACACCTTCACCACGTACATGCAGAAGTACCTGGTGAACACCGCCGGCATGCCGGCCAAGACCGCTAGCTACATCATGACCGGCGCGCTGTTCCTCTATATGTGCATGCAGCCGATTTTCGGCATGCTCGCCGACAAGATCGGCCGGCGTAACTCGATGCTCTGGTTCGGCGCCCTCGGCACGCTGTGCACCGTACCGATCCTGTTGAGCCTGAAAAGCGTGACAAGTCCATTTCTGGCCTTCGTGTTGATTACCCTGGCGCTGGCGATCGTCAGTTTCTACACCTCCATCAGTGGCCTGGTGAAAGCCGAGATGTTCCCGCCCGAGGTGCGTGCATTGGGTGTCGGCCTGGCGTATGCGGTGGCGAATGCGATTTTCGGTGGTTCGGCGGAGTATGTGGCCTTGAGCCTCAAGGCCGTGGGCATGGAAAACTCGTTCTACTGGTACGTGACGGTGATGATGGCGATAGCGTTCCTGTTCAGCCTGCGTCTGCCGAAACAGGCGAAGTATCTGCATCACGACCTTTGATCTTCACGCGCGGACCGCAGGCCCGCGCCTCCAGGAATTGTTTATGAACCAGCGACCGGGCAATCAATTGTTCGATGCCTATTTCACGGCCCGCGACATGCGTGAGGTGTTCTGCGATCAGGGTCGGGTCCAGGCCATGCTCGATTTCGAAGCGGCATTGGCCCGGGCCGAAGCACGGGTCGGGATGATTCCGTCGAGTGCTGTCGCGCCGATTGAAGCAGCTTGCCGTGCCGGGCTTTATGATTTTGCGATGTTGGGCGAGGCCATTGCCACGGCGGGTAACTCGGCGATTCCGTTGGTCAAGGCGCTGGGCAAGCAGATCGCGGCCACCGATGCCGAAGCCGAGCGCTATGTGCATCTGGGCGCGACCAGCCAGGACGTGATGGACAGCGGCCTGGTGCTGCAACTGCGCCGGGCGCTGGAACTGATCGAGAGCGACCTGGCACAACTGGGGCAGACACTCGCGTCCCAGGCCCAGCGCTACGCGACCACGCCATTGGCCGGACGCACCTGGCTGCAGCATGCGACACCGGTCACCCTCGGCATGAAGGTCGCCGGCTGGCTGGGGGCGGTGACCCGCAGTCGCCAACGCTTGGCCGAACTCAAGCCGCGTCTGCTGGTGCTGCAATTCGGTGGCGCGTCCGGAACGCTCGCAGCCCTCGGCGACCAGGCCATGCCGATTGCCCAGGCGCTGGCCGAAGAACTGCAACTGACCTTGCCCGATCAACCGTGGCACACCCAGCGCGATCGCGTGGTGGAGTTCGGCGCTGCGCTCGGCCTGATCGCCGGCAGTCTCGGCAAACTCGGGCGTGATATCAGCCTGTTGATGCAAACCGAGGCCGCCGAAGTGTTCGAGCCTTCGGCGCCGGGCAAGGGCGGATCCTCGACCATGCCGCACAAACGCAATCCGGTAGGCGCAGCGGTATTGATCGGTGCGGCGACTCGCGTACCCGGTTTGCTTTCAACGCTGTTCAGCGCCATGCCCCAGGAGCACGAGCGCAGCCTCGGTCTGTGGCATGCCGAGTGGGAAACCCTGCCGGAAATCTGCTGCCTGGTGTCGGGCAGCCTGCATCAAGCATTGTTGATCGTCCAAGGGCTGGAAGTGGATGCCGAGCGCATGGCGCGCAATCTCGATTTGACCCAGGGCCTGGTGCTCGCCGAAGCGGTGAGCATCGTCCTCGCGCAGCGGGTTGGGCGCGATACCGCGCATCATCTGTTGGAGCAATGCTGCAAACGCGCCGTGGCCGAACAACGTCACCTGCGTGCGGTCCTCGGCGACGAACCACAAGTGACCGCCGAACTGTCGGCGGCTGAGCTCGATCATCTGCTGGACCCTGCCCATTACCTCGGCCAGGCCAAAACCTGGGTCGAGAGGGCGGTGGCTGAACATTCTGCATTGACTGCCTGAAGGAGACTTGCTGTGGCTTTTGTACAACTCGCCGAGGGCGAACTGCATTACCAACTCGATGGACCGGTCGATGCGCCGGTGCTGGCGCTGTCCAACTCCCTGGGCACGGACCTGCACATGTGGGACGCGCAGATCCCGGCGTTCTCCAAGCATTTTCGCGTGCTGCGTTTCGACACCCGCGGCCATGGCCAGTCATTGGTGACACCGGGGCCTTACAGCATCGAGCAACTGGGCCGCGACGTGCTCGCATTGCTGGATGCCTTGCACATCGAACGCGCGCATTTCTGCGGTTTGTCCATGGGCGGGCTGATTGGCCAGTGGTTGGGGATCAACGCCGGCGAACGCCTGAACAAACTGATCGTGTGCAACACCGCAGCGAAAATCGGCGATCCGTCGGTATGGAACCCGCGTATCGAAACGGTGCTGCGCGATGGTCAGGCAGCCATGGTCGCCCTGCGCGATGCGTCGATCGCCCGCTGGTTCACCCCGGATTTCTCCGAGGCCAACCCAGCGGCAGCCAAGCAGATTACCGACATGCTGGCGGCGACTTCGCCAGAAGGTTACGCGGCCAATTGCGCAGCTGTGCGCGATGCCGATTTCCGCGATCAGCTGTCCTCGATCAAGGCGCCGCTGCTGGTGATCGCCGGCACTGAGGATGCGGTCACGCCGCCGTCGGGTGGGCACTTCATTCAGGAACATGTACCGGGCGCCGAGTACGCCGAGTTCTACGCTGCGCACTTGTCCAATGTGCAGGCTGGCGCTGATTTCAGCGAATGTGTTCTGGCCTTTCTGAAGGCTCGTTGAGGGATATTCCGTGGACGAGAAACAACGTTACGACGAAGGCATGAAAGTCCGTCGCGCGGTACTGGGCGACGCCCACGTCGACCGCAGCCTGACCACCCTGACCGAGTTCAACTCGGAGTTTCAGGAGATGATCACCCGCCACGCCTGGGGCGACATCTGGACTCGCGAGGGTCTGCCACGCCACACCCGCAGCCTGATCACCATCGCCATGCTGATCGGCATGAACCGCGAGGGCGAACTCAAACTGCACCTGCGCGCTGCCGCCAACAATGGCGTGAGCCGTGGCGAGATCAAGGAAGTGATCATGCAGAGCGCGATCTACTGCGGGATTCCGGCAGCCAATGCGACGTTCCACCTGGCTGAGTCGGTGTGGGATGAGTTGGGGGTTGAATCGCGGGAGTAAGCGGTAACGGAGAACAACCTGTGGGAGCGAGCTTGCTCGCGATGGCGTCGGCACATTCACTATTGATGTCGCCTGATACACCGCCATCGCGAGCAAGCTCGCTCCCACATTTGTTTTGTGTTTACAACAGGCTGATCGGGTAGCTAATGATCAGGCGGTTCTCATCGAACTCGTTATTGCTGTAATCGCGGCGCATGGTCGAGTTGCGCCATTTCAGGTTCAGGTCCTTCAGCGCACCGCTTTGCACGGTGTAGCCCAGTTCACTTTCGCGTCCCCATTCCTTGCCGTCGGTGATGGTGCCGGTGTGCACATTGTCACCGCTGATGTAGCGGTTCATCAGAGTCAGGCCCGGAACGCCCAGGGCGGCGAAGTTGTAGTCGTGGCGTACTTGCCAGGATTTCTCCTGGGCATTGTCGTAACTGGAGTTGTAGCTGTCGTTGGCCAGGGTACCGCCGCTGGTGCCGTTGACCCGCATCCAGGCGTTGTCGCCGGTGAGTTTTTGCAGGCCGACGTAGAAGGTGTTGCCGCCGTATTTGGCCGAAAACAAGCCGTACATTGTTTTGTTGTCCAGCTCGCCGGCCCGGGCGCTGCCGTCATCCTTGCCGTAGAAGAAACCCAGGTTGGCGCCCAGGGTCCAGTCACCCAATGGCTGGCTGTGGGTCAGGTTGATGAACTGCTGGCTGTAGATGTCCTTGAGCTCGGCGTTCCACAGGCCGATCTGGGTGCGCTTTTCGTTGAACAGGTATTCGCCGCCCTGAAAGTTGAAACGGTCGGAGGTGAACGCCGCTTTGCCGATCATCGACATGTCGTCCATGCTGCTGTCATCGCGGGGGCTGTTCTGCCGGAACTGGCCGCCGTAGAGCGTCAGGCCATTGATCTCCTTCGACGTGATCTGGCCGCCCCGGAAGGTTTGCGGCAACGAACGACCGTCGTCCGAACGCAGGATTGGCAACACCGGCATCCACTCGCCGACTTTCACTTCGGTCTGCGACAGCTTGGCCTTGAACGCGACATTGGTGCGCCCGAAGTTATCCGCCGGGCGACCGTCATGATCCAGCGGCAGTAGTTGCGTACCGCCTGTGCCTTTACCGCCGTCGAGCTTCACCGAATACAAACCGAGCACATCCATGCCGAATCCGACGGTGCCTTGGGTGAAGCCGGACTTGGCGTCGAGGATGAAACTTTGCGTCCACTCTTCAGCCTTGCCTTGGGCCTTGGTCGGGTTGGTGAAGTTGCGATTTATGTAGAAGTTGCGCAGGTTCAGGTTGACCTTGGCGCCTTCGACAAAACCCGACTCTTCGGCGCTGGCGGGCAGGGCCGCGCTGGCCAGGGCCATGGCAATCAGGCTGGGAACGAAGTACTGCGCGGGAGAAGGCGTCATGGGCTCGGGTCTCTCTAATTCTTTGGGATGAAGCGGGGTGATGCCGCAACCCTGGGTTGCAGACGAATATTCGAAATCAGCACGAACGAAGCGGATCAGCCGGAGAGGGCAGGGCGCGGGGGCATGGTGTCGAACCTGTTGTTATTGGTTTTGTGGTTCGGATGGTGCGTGGAATGTACTGGATGGTTCAATTGTTAAAAGCAGGTTTTGGGCGATTATCGAACGCAACATGTCGCTGGATTTTGTGTGGCCTGTGCGGGCCTCATCGCGAGCAAGCTCGCTCCCACAGTGGACTTACAGCGTGCATAAGATTTTTGCCAAACCCAGCCTCCTGTGGGAGCGAGCTTGCTCGCGATGGGGCCATCACTGAGAACACACCTTTTCCCGCAGCCAACAAAAAGCCCACCAAAAGGTGGGCTTCGTGTTCTCACAGCGCTATCAGAAATACTTCATCTTCGGCGCTTCTTCTTTCAACGGCTCGTTCTTCGCCGTCTGTTCGTTCCAGCCACCACCCAGGGCCTTGTACAGGTTGACCTGGCTGACCAGCTGCGCCAGTCGGTCGGTGATCAGCACCTGTTGCGCACTGAACAACTGACGCTGGGCATCGAGGAAGGTCAGGTTGCTGTCGACACCAATGCGGTAGCGACGCTCGGCCAGGCGGTAGTAGTCCTGGTTGGCACTGACGAAATCTTTCTGTGCCTGCAACTGCTGGACGTAGGTCTGGCGGGCAGCCAGGCCGTCGGCGACTTCCTGGAAGGCCGTTTGAATGGACTTCTCGTAGTTCGCCACGCCGATGTCTTTCTGGATTTTCGAGTAATCCAGGCTGGCGCTCAGGGCGCCGGCGTTGAAGATCGGCAGGTTGATCTGCGGTTGGAACAACCAGGTGCCCGAACCACCCTTGAACAGACCGGACAGGTCCGGGCTCAGGGTGCCGGCATTGGCCGTGAGGCTGATGCTCGGGAAGAACGCAGCCCGTGCCGCGCCGATGTTGGCATTGGCGGCCTTCAGGTTGTACTCGGCCTGAAGGATGTCCGGACGACGATGCAGCAGGTCCGACGGCAGGCCGGGTGGAACGTCGCTCAGCAGGTCGTCGTCAAGTGGTTTGGCCGCTTGCAGGTTGGCCGGGACACCGGTGCCGAGCAGCAGCACCAGGCTGTTCTCGTCCTGGGCGACCTGACGGGTGTACTTGGCCAGTTGCGCACGGGCGTTTTCCACCGAGGTGCGCGACTGTGCCAGGTCCAGGGCCGAGGCGACGCCGACTTCGTTGCTGCGGGCGGTGAGCTTGTAGCTCTCCTCGAAGGCGGCGAGGGTGTCCTGGGTCAGCTTGTACAGTTCCTTGTCGGCCTGCCAGGTCAGGTAGGCATTGGCCACGCTGGCCACCAGGCTGATCTGCGTGCTGCGGCGGCCCTCTTCAGTGGCGAAGTACTTCTGCAACGCTTCTTCGTTCAGGCTGCGAACCCGACCGAACAGGTCGAGTTCATAGGCGCTGACGCCAACAGTTGCCGAGTAGGAACTGCTGATGCCGGCTTCGCCGGTCTGGGAAGCATCAGCCGGAAGCCGCTGACGGCTGCCGCTGCCATTGGCCGAGACGGCCGGGAACAGATCGGCACGGGAGATGCGGTATTGAGCCGCGAACGCGTCGATGTTCAGGGCCGCGACACGCAGGTCACGGTTGTTTTCCAGGGCAACCTGGATCAGCTGTTGCAGCGCCGGGTCATGGAAAAACTGCTTCCAGCCCTGCTCGGCAGCCGCTTGCGCCGGTGCCTGGGCCGGCGAGTACGCCGGGCCCTGCGGGTACTGGCCCGCCACCGGTGCTTCGGGCTGCTGATAGTCAGGTATCAGCGAGCAGCCACCGAGCACGAAGGCGGCGACTGCCAGGGAGAGTAGCGACTTGCTCATTAGCCAGCCTCTTTAGAAGTTTCAATAGCGTCATCCTGGTCGGCGATTTTGCGCTGGCCAATGGACGACACGGTGACGAAGAACAGCGGGACCCAGAAGATCGCCAGCACAGTGGCCGTGATCATACCGCCGATTACGCCGGTACCGATTGCATGCTGGCTACCGGAGCCCGCACCGGTGGATATCGCCAGTGGTACCACACCGAGGACGAAGGCGAGCGAGGTCATGATGATCGGTCGCAGACGCATGCGGCAGGCTTCGATCGCTGCATCGCGCAGGCTACGCCCTTGTTCGTGCAATTCCTTTGCAAATTCGACAATCAGAATGGCGTTTTTCGCCGCCAGACCGATAGTCGTCAACAAACCTACCTGGAAGTACACGTCGTTGGACAAACCACGCAGGCTGGTGGCCATCAGCGCACCGATGATCCCCAGCGGTACAACCAACATCACCGCGATCGGAATCGACCAGCTTTCATACAACGCCGCCAGACACAGGAACACCATCAGCAGCGACAGGGCGTACAGCGCTGGTGCTTGCGAACCGGACAGACGCTCTTCGTACGACAGGCCGGTCCAGGAAATACCGACACCCGCCGGCAGTTTCTTGGCGATGGCTTCGACTTCGAGCATGGCTTCACCGGTGGAATAGCCTGGCGCCGGGGCACCGAGGATTTCCATCGCTTCCACGCCGTTGTAACGGGCCAGTTTCGGCGAACCGTAAATCCACTCGCCCTTGGCGAACGCCGAGAACGGAACCATGTTGCCGGTACTGTTGCGCACGTACCACTTCTGCAGGTCTTCAGGGCCCATTCGAGCGCCTGGCTGGCCTTGCACGTACACCTTCTTCACACGGCCACGGTCGATGAAGTCGTTGACGTAGCTACTGCCCAGGGCAATCGACAGGGTGTTGTTGATGTCGGCGATGGTAATGCCCAGGGCACTGGCCTTCTCGTCATCGATTTCCAGCTGGTATTGCGGTTCGTCGTTCAGGCCGTTCGGGCGCACCTGAGACAGAATCTTGCTTTGTGCGGCCATGCCGAGGAACTGGTTGCGCGCTTCCATCAGTTTTTCGTGGCCGATACCGGCACGGTCCTGCAGGAACACGTCGAAACCGGTGGCGTTACCCAGTTCCAGTACCGCCGGTGGCGCGAAGGCGAACACCATGGCATCGCGGAAGGTGAAGAAGTGCTGCTGGGCACGGGCCGCCACCTTGAACACATTGTTGTCGGCGTTACGTTCGTCCCACGGTCTGAGCATGATGAACGCCATACCCGAACTCTGGCCACGGCCGGCGAAGTTGAAACCGGTCACGGTAAACACCGAGTTCACCGCATCGCCTTCACCGCCATCCTTGCCAGGGCGCAGCAGGAATTCACGCATTTCGTCCACGACCACCTGGGTGCGCTGGGACGTCGAACCGGCCGGGGTCTGCACCTGGGCGAACAGTACACCCTGGTCTTCTTCCGGCAGGAACGCCGTTGGAATGCGGGTGAACAGCCAGATCATGCCAACCACGATCAGCAGGTACGCCAGCAGATACGGGATCTTGCGCTGCAGGATATTGCCGACACCGCGCTCGTAGCCGCGAACGCCACGGTCGAAATTGCGGTTGAACCAGCCAAAGAAACCACGCTTGGGTACGCCGTGCTCGCCTTTGGGAATCGGCTTGAGCATGGTGGCGCAAAGCGCCGGGGTGAAGATCAGCGCGACCAGTACCGACAGGGCCATGGCCGAGACGATGGTGATCGAGAACTGCTTGTAGATCACACCGGTGGAACCGCTGAAGAACGCCATCGGCAGCAGAACCGCCGACAACACCAGGGCGATACCGACCAGCGCACCCTGGATCTGGCCCATGGACTTCTTGGTGGCTTCCTTGGGTGACAGGCCTTCTTCGCTCATCACCCGTTCGACGTTTTCCACCACGACGATGGCGTCGTCCACCAGCAAGCCGATGGCCAGCACCATGCCGAACATGGTCAGGGTGTTGATGCTGAAACCCGCAGCCGCGAGGATGCCGAATGTACCGAGCAATACCACCGGCACGGTCATCGTGGTGATGATGGTGGCGCGGAAGTTCTGCAGGAACAGGAACATCACCAGGAACACCAGCGCGACCGCTTCGACCAGGGTGTGAACCACGCCCTTGATCGATTCGGTTACTACCGGAGTGGTGTCATACGGAAACACCACTTCCATCCCTTGCGGGAAGAACGGCTTGAGACTGTCGATGGTCGCGCGCAGGGCCTTGGCGGTATCGAGCGCGTTGGCACCGGTGGCCAGTTTCACCGCCAGGCCGGAAGCCGGGGCACCGTTGAACTGGGCGTTGATGCTGTAGTTCTCACCCCCCAGGCCGACTTCGGCAACATCCCTCAAGCGAACCTGGGAACCGTCCTTGTTGACCTTGAGCAGGATCTTTTCGAACTCTTCCGCGGTCTGCAGGCGGGTCTTGCCGATGATGGTCGCGTTCAACTGGGTGCCGGGCAGGGCAGGCAGGCCGCCGAGCTGGCCGGACGACACCTGGACGTTTTGCGCGGCGATAGCGGTCTTGACGTCGATCGGGGTCAGGTTGAAGTTGTTCAACTTGGCCGGGTCGAGCCAGATTCGCATGGCGTACTGGGAACCGAACACCTGGAAGTCGCCGACACCGGCGGTCCGCGAGATCGGGTCCTGCATGTTCGACACGATGTAGTTGGACAGGTCGTCCTTGGTCATGCTGCCGTCACGCGACACCACGCCGATCACCAACAGGAAGTTCTTCACCGCCTTGGTGACGCGGATACCTTGCTGTTGCACTTCTTGCGGCAGCAGCGGGGTGGCCAGGTTCAGCTTGTTCTGGACCTGGACCTGCGCAGTGTCGGAGTTGGTGCCTTGCTCGAAGGTCGCGGTAATGGTCATGGTGCCGTCGGAGTTACTTTCCGACGAGACATAACGCAGGTTGTCGATACCGTTGAGCTGTTGCTCGATCACCTGAACCACGGTGTCCTGAACCGTTTGTGCCGAAGCACCCGGGTAGGCCACGGAGATGGCGATCGCTGGAGGCGCAATGCTCGGGTACTGGTTGATCGGCAGTCTGAGGATCGATAGTGCCCCGACCAACATGATCACCAGGGCAATTACCCAGGCGAAAATCGGACGGTCGATAAAAAATTTCGACATGGTTTACTCCCCTTTGCCGCCAGAGGCTTTATCAGCTACCTGGGCGGGGGCCGGGTTCTTTACGGCTACGTTGGTCGCTTCACTGGCCTTGACTTCGATGCCAGGTTTGACGAATTGCAGACCTTCGGTGATCAGGCGATCGCCGGCCTTCAGGCCGTCTTCGATCAGCCATTGGTTACCGACGGTGCGGTTGGCCTTGAGTTGACGCAGTTCGACCTTGTTGTCCGGGCCGACAACCAGTGCGGTCGGCGTACCTTTGAGGTCGCGGGTCACGCCTTGCTGCGGGGCCAGGATCGCCGCGCTGTTCACACCGGCCAGCAACTTGGCGTGCACGAACATGCCAGGCAGAAGGGTGTGGTCAGGGTTCGGGAAAATGGCGCGCAGGGTGACGGAACCGGTGGTCTGGTCAACCGAGATTTCGGAGAACTCCAGCTTGCCGTCCAGCTTGTAGTCGCTGCCGTCTTCGAGGGTCAGCTTGACCGAGGCTGCGTTATCGCCAGCCTTTTGCAGGCGACCGCTTTCCAGCTCACGGCGCAGTTGCAGCAGCTCGACCGAGGACTGCGTCACGTCGACGTAGATCGGGTCGATTTGCTGGATCACCGCCATCGCATCGGCCTGGGCATTGCTCACCAGCGCGCCTTCGGTCACCGAGGAACGGCCGATGCGGCCGGTCAGCGGGGCGTTGACCTTGGTGTAGCGCACATTGATCTGCGCGGTTTGCAGCGCGGCTTCCGATTGCAGGCGGTTGGCCACGGCGGTGTCGTATTCCTGACGGCTTACGGCTTGTTCGTTGACCAGTTGCTGGTAGCGGTCGGAAATCGACTTGGTCGAGCGCAGGTTGGCTTCAGCGCTTTTCAGCGTCGCTTCATAGACCGACGGATCGATCTGGTACAGCTGCTGGCCGGCCTTGACGTCACTGCCTTCCTTGAACAGGCGTTTGAGAATGATGCCGTTGACCTGCGGGCGGACTTCGGCAATGCGGAACGCACTGGTACGGCCGGGCAGATCGGATGTCAGGGTGAAAGCTTGAGGTTGCAGAGTCACGACGCCGACCTGAGGCGGTGGGGCGGCCGGTGCTGCCTCTTCCTTTTTGCATCCGCTGAGCAGCGATGCCAGGGCGACGGCGGCGACCAGAGCGGTAACAGCTGGCTTGAATTGCATGAAAATCCTCGGGTCAGGCACGCAAGGTGCGCACTAGAAAGGTGGAAGGTTGAAAAATGTTTGCCGAGTGGATAAGTAGCTTGCTAAGGAATATACTTACGTACATGGCTGTTTGTAAATACCCAGGCTGCGTATCAACGCCGTTACACAAGCCGCTACACAAGCCGTTGAAAGGTTGGAATTGTAGGCCGGGGACGAATCCCCGGAACGTTCGCCCCACTTTTATTCAGCTGATGTTCAGGCATCGCTGAAGCACCCTGATTGAGGTTGTACTGCCATGGTCCGTCGTACCAAAGAGGAAGCTCAGGAAACCCGCGCGCAAATTCTCGTGGCGGCCGAAAAGGCCTTTTTCGAGCGAGGCGTGGCACGCACGACCCTGGCGGACATCGCGACCCTGGCCGGCGTCACTCGAGGGGCCATCTACTGGCATTTCAGCAACAAGGCGGATCTGGTGCAGGCCATGCTCGACACTCTGCATGAGCCGCTGGAAGAAATGGCCAAGGCCAGCGAGAGCGAAGACGAACTCGATCCTCTGGGCTGCATGCGAAAGTTGCTGATTCATTTGTTTCATCAAATTGCGCTGGACCCGAAAACCCGACGCATCAATGAGATTCTTTTTCATAAGTGCGAATTCACCGATGAAATGTGCGACCTGCGCCAACAGCGGGTGTCGGCCAGCCTCGAATGCAATGTGCGGATCGGCCTGGCCCTGAGTAATGCCGTGAATCGCGGTCAGTTGCCGGAAAACCTCGACACCGCCCGCGCGGCGATCAGCTTGCATGCTTATATTGATGGCATCCTGTACCAGTGGCTGCTGGCCCCCGACAGCTTTGAATTGCACGCCGAAGCCGAGCGTTGGGTCGATACCGGGCTGGATCTGTTGCGCTTTAGCCCCAGCCTGTGCAAATGAAACAAAATGATAAATTGGCTCTCTGCAAGTCAACCGTTGAAGTCACCGAGGATCATTTTACTTCGCGTGCCTTTTTTGCAATGGGGGCTTTTATATACGGACGTGTGCCAGGTTGACAGCTGCCAGGCTACATAATTTGTAGGAATTTTGTGTCGAGCTTGCATGGGGAGTGAACCTCGTGCGGATTCCACTACTGCTAAAAAGAACCCCGGTTTTGCGAGCCGGGGCCTGGAATGTGGCGAAGAAAATGCATCAGCAAGCTGATTTGATACGTTTTTTCACCGGCGTCTTTTCTATCTGATCAGTATCAACCGACTATCAAGTCGACGCTAAAACTGAAGGGCGCCTCTTTATTCTTTTTCGTGATGTCGGCAGTGACCTTATATGAGCTGTTGCTGTTGCCGGATCGCGTTATTGTTTTTGACCAATTTGGTTTCAGGTTCGGATGCAGGACGCCGAAAACCACTGAAACTGTCAGCTGAATAGCTAGCGTGAATATTAATCCATCTTCGGTAATGTACGAGAACTGTTGCAGGATCGGGGCGAACTTTCTTTTGTTGTAATACATTCCATTACTTGAGAAGTCCCGAAGGTAAGGAAGATCGAGGGTTTGCTCATCGTTCGCTTCGATTTCGAAAGCTGATAGCGAGGTTCCGGTCAAATCCCAGCCTGCTTTCAAGAGCCGGATCGGGCCATCGGTGTTGTTGGAAATGTTAATGGTCATTATGGTGTATTGATTGGGGAATTTACTGGCTGAAGCAGAAAAAATGCTGGAATCATCAGGTTCATATTCTGTGCGTGCAATGATGCGAGGCACGTTTATCGGGCCATTGTTGTTCATGCTGTTAATCCTTTAAAGTTATTGAAAAGGCTTTCCGTGGCGCTCGAAATGTTGTAGCGAAGCGTTGTGAAGTATTAGATTGTTCTGTTGGGTTTGTCTGGGTTTTAATTGTAATTTTGTATTGGGGTACGTGCAGGTGTGATGCAAATTTAGATGGCAGGTAAGTTGTCAGAGATTTAAGTATGACAAGCGGGTTTTGGCTTGTTTAAAGCAAAAAAAACCCGACGTCCAAAACGCCGGGCTATTCGAGTTTTTCGCAGGCCTACAAGGTTGGATAGTCGATGTAACCGACCGGGCCCTTGGCGTAGAACAGTTCCGGACGCGCTTCGTTCAACGGTGCGTCAGCCTGCAAGCGTGCCGGCAGGTCAGGGTTGGCAATGAAAGGTACACCGAAGGCGACTGCATCGGCCTGGCCACTGGCGAGCAACGCGTTGGCGCTGTCCTTGGTGAAACGCTCGTTGGCAATGTATGGGCCGCCGAAGGCTTCCTTGAGTTGTGCGCCAAGGCTGTCGGCACCTTCTTTCTCCCGCGAGCAGATGAAGGCAATGCCACGCTTGCCCAGTTCGCGAGCGACATAGGTGAACGTTTCAGCCAGGTTGTCGTCGCCCATGTCATGCAGGTCGGCGCGTGGCGACAGGTGCACACCCACGCGGCCGGCGCCCCAGGTTTCGATGGCGGCGTCGGTCACTTCCAGCAGCAGGCGGGCACGGTTTTCCAGGGAGCCGCCGTAGTTATCGGTGCGCTGGTTGGTGCTGCTTTGCAGGAACTGGTCGAGCAGGTAACCGTTGGCGGCATGGATTTCCACACCGTCGAAGCCGGCGGCCTTGGCGTTCTCGGCACCGACGCGGTAAGCGTCGACGATGTCGGCGATTTCAGCGGTTTCCAGGGCACGCGGTACAGGGAAGTCGGCCAGCGGACGAACCAGGCTGACGTGGCCCTTGGGCTGGATGGCACTCGGAGCGACCGGGGCTTCATCGTTCAGGTACAAACCGTGGGATATGCGACCCACATGCCACAGTTGCAGGAAGATCTTGCCGCCCGCGCCATGGATAGCCTTGGTCACGTTGGACCAGCCACGCACCTGATCGTTGGACCAGATGCCCGGGGTGTCCGGGTAGCCGACGCCCATTGGGGTCACCGAAGTGGCCTCGCTGAGGATCAGGCCGGCGGTGGCGCGTTGCACGTAGTACTCGGCCATCAGCGCGTTGGGCACGCGTCCTTCGTCGGCGCGGCAGCGGGTCAGTGGCGCCATGATGATGCGGTTGGCCAACTCGAGGTCGCCCAGTTTGATCGGATCGAAAATAGTCGTCATTTAGTGGCTCTCTTTTGGAGATTAGTTAGAAGTAGCTGGGGCCAGGTCGGGATTGCCGCTCTGACGGAAAGTAATCAGGGTCACCAGCAGGGCGAGTACCGCCAGTGCAGCTGCGGCGAGGGGGACGCTGGTCAGGCCGAAGCCGTGGGCGATCACACTGCCGCCGACCCAGGCACCCAAGGCGTTGCCGATGTTGAAAGCGCCGATGTTCAGGGTCGACACCAGGTTCGGTGCGGCCTTGCCGAAGGTCACCACGTTCACTTGCAGCGCCGGTACGGCGGCGAAGCACGCGGTGGCCCAGAGGAACAGGGTGATTTCGGTCGGGATCAGCGCGACGCTGGTCCAGGTCAGCACGGTGGACACCACGGCCATGGTGACGAACACACCGATCAGCGTCGCGGCCATGCTTTTGTCGGCCAGCTTGCCGCCGATGATGTTGCCGACCGTCAGGCCCAGGCCGATGAGCATCAGGGTCCAGGTCACGCCACGGGGTGAAACGCCGGTGACTTCGCCGAGCAGCGGGGCGACGTAGGTGAACAGGGTGAACACCGAGGCGGCGAACAGCGCGGTCATGCTCAGGGACAGCCAGATGCCGCCGCCCTTGAGTGCGGCCAGTTCGGCGCGCATGTCGAGTTTCTCTTCATCACGCTTGGCCGGCAGGAAGCGGATCAAGCCGATCAGCGCGATCACACCGATCACGGTCACGGCCCAGAAGGTCGAACGCCAGCCGGCTTCCTGACCGAGTGCGGTGCCCAGCGGTACGCCGAGGACGTTGGCCAGGGTCAGGCCGGTGAACATCAGGGCCACGGCCGAAGCGCGTTTGTTCGCAGGCACCAGGCCGGCGGCTACCACTGAACCGATACCAAAGAAGGCGCCATGGCACAGAGCGGTGACCACACGGGCGAACATCAGCACGTTGTAGTCGCCGGCCACTGCGCAAAGCAGGTTGCCGACAATGAAGATGCCCATTAACGCCACCAGGGCTGCCTTGCGCGGCAGTCTGGCGGTGGCCAGCGCCATGAACGGCGCGCCGATGGCCACGCCCAGGGCGTAACCGGTCACCAGCCAGCCGGCACCGGGAATCGAGACACCGAGGTCAGCCGCCACGTTGGGCAGCAGGCCCATGATGACGAACTCGGTGGTGCCGATGGCGAAGGCGCTCAAGGCCAGGATGAGTAGCGAGAGGGGCATGTTTAATTCCTTGTCGGCCGACTGACGTTAAGGGTCAGAGCTCTTTACTGAAGGTTTTGAGGAATTCCTGGATGGTTTCCTCGTTGCGTTTGAAAAAATGCCACTGGCCGACTTTGCGGCTGCTGATCAGGCCGGCGCGTTGCAGGGTCGCCAGGTGTGCGGACACCGTGGACTGCGACAGGCCGCAACGTTGATCGATCTGCCCGGCGCAAACGCCGTGCTCGTTACTGTGGGACTGGTCGGGAAATTCGACGGTCGGGTCCTTGAGCCAGTGCAGGATGTCTCGCCGTACTGGGTGTGCCAGGGCTTTTATTATTTCGTCGAGATTGATGGTCATGATGTGGGCTCGTGATGTTTAAAACGCTATATCGCGATGAGGCGAACTTTAAATCGGTATTTCGCGATATACAAATATGATTTGGCTCTGACCAACTCACATTTCGGTATATCGAGTTATAACGATATGTTGAGTGTAACAAGACAAGGGGGCAGTGCTAAGCTGCGCCCATGAACTATCTCGCACATCTTCACCTCGGTGGCCAGCGTCCCGGCCAAATGCTCGGCAGTCTGTATGGCGATTTCGTCAAGGGACGCCTGCAAGGGCAGTTCGCTCCGGACATCGAGGGGGCTATCCAGTTGCACCGCAGCATCGACGTGTTCACCGACCGCCATCCGCTGGTGGACGTCGCGTTGTCGCGTTTCTCCCTGACCCGTCGTCGCTACGCGGGTATCGTGCTCGATGTGTTTTTCGACCATTGCCTGGCCCGGGACTGGACGCTGTATGCCGACCGGCCCCTGGCGTTGTTCACTTCGGACGTTTACCGGGTGCTGTCCAGCGAACGGCAATTGCCGGAGCGGCTGGCGAAGATTGCGCCGCACATGGTGGCCAATGACTGGCTGGGTTCGTATCAGGAATTCGAAGTGCTGGAGCAGGTGTTGCGCGGGATCTCGCGACGCCTGACCCGGCCGGAAGAACTGGCGGCGGCGATGCAGGAATTGCGGCGGTTGTATGAACCGTTGAGCGAGGACTTCAGGTTGTTCTATCCGCAGCTTCAGGATTTTGCCCGGAACTATCCAACACCATAAAACCCCTGTGGGAGCGAGCTTGCTCGCGATTGCGGATTAACATTCAACGATGATGCTGAATGACCCACCGCTATCGCGAGCAAGCTCGCTCCCACAGGGTACTTCGGTGAATAAAAGATCGCGTCAAGCCGCAATGGCAGGGCGCATCGGTGCTCGTTGCGGTTCGACAATTTCACCAAACAACACCTTCTGCACCGCCTGCTGCGCCTCGAACGCCAATGCCGCGCGTTCCCGGCCTTCGCAAGCGATTGGCTTGAGCAGATGAATCTCCACGCCGCCACGGTCATTGGCGAACAACCGCATCAGATGCGACAGCAAGTCATCGTCGCCAATGAACGGCGCCAGCGCGCAAGTCTCGCCGTCACGCACATAACGAATCGCCACCGGCTGCATTGCCACTTCTGAATCGATGGCGGCGGACAGCAGGCGGCCGTGAAAAGTACGTAGCGAACGGCCATCGGTAGTGGTGCCTTCGGGGAACATCAGCAGCGGGTGTGCCTGTTCCAGGTGACGGGTCATCTGCTTGCGGATCAACTGGCTGTCACCCGAGCCACGGCGGATAAACAGGCTGCCGGCTTTGGCCGCCAGCCAGCCGGCTACCGGCCAGGTGCGCACTTCGGCCTTGGACAGGAACGACAGCGGCGTGAGCATGCCCAGCAGCGGGATGTCGGTCCAGGACACGTGGTTGCTGACCCAGAGCATCGGTGCCTTCGGCAGCTCGCCGTGGACGGTCACGTCGAAGGGCAGGGCATTGCTCAGGCGGGCCATGAAAAACCGCGACCAGCGTTGCCGGCGCGCCATCGAATGGGCCATGCCCAAGCGCTCGAACAGCCCGAACACACTGGCCATGCCCAAGCCCAGCGTCACCACCATCAGCACTCGCGCGATTCGCGCGTACACCCGCAACCGGCCCATTACACAGCCGCCTTGAAGTGTTTGGCGTAACGCGGGCAGAGTTCGTCGCGCTTGAGCAGGATGAACACGTCGGCGACCTGGAAGTCTTCGTCCCAGCATGGCTCGCCGCAGATCTTCGCGCCCAGGCGCATGTAGGCCTTGAGCAGCGGTGGCATTTCGGCGATCACGTTCGACGGAATGTCGAGGCTCGGCAGCGGGTTTTTCGGCTCGGCGCGCAGATGTTCGGTGCACAGGTAGCGTTCGCGCAGACGCTGCATGATCGCGTGGGCCTGCACGCCGCCATCCTGCATCGGAATGCTCGCACAACCCATCAGGTAGCTGTAGCCGCCCTGGTTCAGGACTTCGGCCAGTTCGCCCCAGAGCACGGCGATGGTGCCGCCATTGCGGTAGGCTGGGTCGACACAGGTGCGACCGATTTCCAGGATCGGGCCTTGCAGGTGCACCAGACCGTGGAGGCTGAACTCTTCTTCGCTGTAGAATTTGCCCAGGCTGCTGGCAGCCGTGTGGTCGAGTAAACGGGTGGTTGCCACCAGGCGCCCGGTATTCAAGTCACGCACGCCGATGTGGGCGCAGTGAACGTCGTAGTCATCCATGTCCAGACCCAGTTCAGCGCCCTTGAGTTTGGCGTTGAATTCGCCGCTGAACACATTGAAGCGCAAGGCCTGGGCTTCCTGCAACGCCTCGGCGCCCAGCAGGCGTTCGGCTTGCAGGCGGCGTTCGTTGCCGGTGTCGCTGATGCGGGCGATCTGAGTCATGGCGAATCTCCGTGCGGGCTGCTCACCCGTCTTTGGGCTACAGCGAATCGACTTTCTTTGTCTAGCCGTGTTGTGCAAAGTCAGGCTATGTAGCCCCGGTGTCATCGCCATTAAGCTTTGGTGATGCTTATATGACAGCCTTCGAGGAGACTCTTATGCCCTGGCAAACCCTGTTGAACCGCCGTGATCGCTTGCCCGCCAACCCGGATCTGGCGGAAGGTTTCGCGACCTTGTTGCAGCAGTTGGGAACGGTCACTCCGTTTGAATTGGCGGTGCTTGGCGGGCGGTTGATGGCGACACCGGGGCAAGCGTTTCTGGTGGGATATCAGGCGGCCTTGCGCATGCTCTGGCCGAGCGCGCCACTGAGCCTGGGCGCGTTGTGCGCCACCGAGCAGGGCAGCCTGCGTCCGGCCGATATGCAAACCCGACTGAGCGATTTGCGCCTGAGCGGACGCAAGGATTTCGTCACCGCCGGCAATGCCGCCGACTGGCTGCTGGTAGCGGCGCGCAGCGAGGAGCCTGGCGCCGATCCACGCTTGAGCCTGGCGGTGATCTATCGCGATGAGCCGGGTGTGCGGGTGGAAAAGCTGGCGCCGCTCCCGTTGATGCCGGACATCAGCCATGGCCGGTTGTTTCTGGATAACGCGCTGTGCGAGTTGCTCGCAGGGGATGGTTGGGACGCATACGTCAAACCGTTCCGAACGTTGGAAGACATCTATGTGCTGAGCGCCATGACAGCGTGGTTGTATGGCGTCGGCCAGGAATGCGATTGGCCGCAAGGCTTGCAATTGCGGTTGCTGGGGTTGTTGGCGGGGTGCGCGGAAACCAGCCGCCAGCCACCAACCCATCCGGCCGGGCATGTGTTGCTTGGCGGGTTGTTTGCGCAGTTCGAAGGGCTCAAGGCTGAGGTGAATGAGGCGTTGGCCGGAGGGCCTCAAGAGTGGGCGGCGATGTGGCAGCGGGATCAGGCGGTGATGGATTTGGCGGCAGGGGCGCGGGGCAAGCGATTGGCGAAGGCATTGGCGCAATCTTCACTGCCCTGACTGGCCTCATCGCGAGCAAGCCCGCTCCCACATTTGAAATGCATTCCCCTGTGGGAGCGAGCTCGCTCGCGATGGCGGCCTGATTGGCAGCATGAATTCCTGAACTGTCATCAACCTCGACTAGGCTCAGCAGGTTCAATCTTCGAGCCCCCGTCATGCCCAAAGGCCTGTCCCTGATTTTCCTGCTGTTGCTCAGCCTCACGACCCAGGCTGAAAGCTGGCCCGCCGAGCAATGGCCGACCGCGCCGACGCCCGCTGGCCCGGCGCTTCAAGCCCTGGAGGCCTATGCCTTCCCATCCCGCGATGACACCACTCGCCAGGGCATTCGCACCGATGCCTTGCTGGTGATCCGCGACGGCCAGTTGATCTACGAACGCTACGCCGGCCCGACGACGGCCGAGACGCCGCACCTGACCTGGTCGATCAGCAAGAGCCTGATGGCCGCGGTCCTCGGTGTGGCTTACGGCGAAGGCTTGTTCAAACTCGACGACCCTGTGGCGAAGTTTTATCCGCCCCTGCAAAAATACCCCGACCTGACCATGGCCGACCTGCTGCACTGGGCCTCGGGCCTGGATTGGCAGGAAGACTACGAATATGCACCGCTGAAGTCTTCGGTAGTGGCCATGCTCTACACCCGCGGTCACCACGACATGGCAGCGTTCACCGCGGCCCATGCCGAGTACGCGGCGCCGGGCCAGGCGTTTCGCTACTCCAGCGGTGACAGCAACCTGTTGTCCGCCGCGCTGAAAACCATCGTCGGCCCCGGCCGCTATCCGGACTATCCGTGGACTGCGCTGTTCGAACCGCTGGGCATCCGCCAAGCCGTGTGGGAAACCGATGCCACGGGCACTTTCGTTGCTTCGTCCTATGCCTACCTCACTGCACGGGACCTGGCCCGGGTCGGTCTGTTGATGGCCCGCGAGGGGCGCTGGGCAGACAGGCAACTGCTGCCCAGGGACTGGGTGGCGTTCAACCGCGAGCCGTTCGCTCACTATCACGCCGATCAAGACGAGGCCGTCCCCGGCGGCCAGTGGTGGCTCAATCGAGCCGTTGAGGGCGCGGCACGACCCTGGCCCGATGCTCCCGCCGACACCTTCGCCGCGCTGGGGCATTGGGGCCAGGCGATGTACGTGATCCCCAGTGAACAGCTGGTGATCGTCCGCTACGGCGATGACCGCGACGGCACTTACCGGCACAACCAATTGCTCCAGCTCGCGCTCAAGGCCTTTGCCGGGAAGGTGCAGCCATGAGTGGTTTCATTCGCCGTCGACCGCTCAGTTCCCTGTTGTTGATCCTGCTGATCGCCTTGCTCGGCTGGATCTGGCTCGAGCGGGCGGCGCTGTGGGCGTTCCCCGACATCATCAGCGCCTACACCGCCAAGGAATATTGTTCGTGCCGCTACGTGATGAACAACGATGCCGAGTACTGCCACGGTTATGTGAAACAGTGGCTGCCCGCCAGCGGCTTTACCGATGACCCGGTCGGCAAGAGTGTTTCGGTCAGTGGCATGGGCCGCAGCAACAGCGCGGTGTGGATCGGCGAGCGTCAGGGTTGTCGTTTGGAGCCTTGAGCGGGGTATGTGCTTTGGGTGGTGGTGAGTTTTTGTGGCGAGGGGGCTTGTCCCCGTTCGGCTGCGAAGCAGACGCAAAGCCAGCCTCCCCGGTCCGTCAGGCTTACTTGGTTGTAGACTTCAGCACTGCTTCGCAGCGCAACGGGGGCAAGCCCCCTCGCCACAAAAGCTCACTCGCCCTATGGAATGTGTTCATGGCGCAACAGAAAGTTTGCAACCTGTGACAAGCCAGTTAAGGTTCAGCACAGGTTTATCTGCCCCACGAGTCTCTATGTTCAAGCGCTCCACCTTCCAAACCCTCACTTTCCTGCTGTTGGCCGGTGCCGCGTTGTCGGCCCGCGCCGACTGGTACCTCGATGGCGAGTCTTCGCGCCTGTCATTTGTCAGCACCAAGAATGCCAATGTTTCCGAAGTGCAGCGCTTCCTGGTGCTGCACGGCAAGGTCGACCCCGAGGGGCTGGCCCAGGTGGAAGTCGAGCTGGAGTCGATCAACAGCGGCATCCCGTTGCGCGATGAGCGCATGCGCAAGGAACTGTTCCAGATCGACCGGTTTCCCGACGCCATGATCACCACGAAAATCGATCTGCGCCCGATCAATGACCTCGCTCCCGGCGCGCAGTTGGAGTTGCGCCTGCCGCTGATGGTCGACCTGCACGGCAAACAACACGAATACCAGGCCGAACTGTTGGCGACCCGACTCGATGACCGGCGCTTCCAGGTGGTGACCCTCGAACCGCTGGTGATCAACGCCGAGGATTTCGATTTGGCTCCCGGCCTGGAAACGTTGCGCAAACTGGCCGGTTTATCAGCTATCAGTCTTTCCGTACCGGTGGGTGCGGTACTGATTTTCACGGCGCGCTGACATGGCCGGAGCGATTTTTCCGTGGCGTGAAGGCAACCACTTCGAACTGCTGATCGACGGTCCGCAGTTTTTTCCGCGCATGCTGGTGGCGATTGCCCGGGCTGAAGAGCAGGTTGAGCTGGAACTGTATCTGGTGGAGGCGGGCGCCTGCGCCGAAGCCATGGTCCAGGCATTGGTGCAGGCCGCCGAGCGCGGTGTACGGGTGCGCTGTCTGTTCGATGATTACGGCAGCCTCGCTTTCACCCTGGCCTTGCGTCAGCGGCTGATGTCCGCTGGCGTGGAGCTGCGTTTTTACAATCGTCTGAGCTGGCGACGTTGGGTCGGCAACTTCTACCGCGATCACCGCAAGCTGTTATTGGTGGACCAGAGCCTGGCCGTGGTCGGCGGCACCGGTGTCACTGATGAATTCTGGACTCCGGGGGAAGACGCCAGCGAATGGCACGAAGTGATGGTGGAAATCACCGGCCCGCTGGTACTCGATTGGCAGCTGCTATTCGATCGTCAGTGGATTGCCAACCGCCATCGACGTGCCTGGCGACCGGCTTCGCATTTCGGTCTGCCGCGCCTGCCAAGGGTGCCGTCCATAGGCGAGGGCATGGGCCGGGTGGCCTATGCCGACGCCCGTCAACACCGGGACATTCTGCAATCGCTGGTGCGTGCCCTGAACAGTGGTCAGCGACGGATCTGGCTGGCTACGCCGTACTTTTTGCCGACCTGGAAAGTCCGTCGCTCCCTGCGCCGGGCGGCTGCCCGGGGCGTCGATGTGCGCTTGCTGCTGACCGGCCCCCGTACCGATCACCCATCCGTGCGTTATGCCGGGCATCGCTACTACCCGCGACTGCTCAGGGCCGGGGTGAAAATCTACGAGTACCAGCCGTGTTTCCTGCACCTGAAAATGGTCCTGGTCGACGACTGGGTGAGCATCGGTTCGTGCAACTTCGATCACTGGAATCTGCGCTTCAACCTGGAAGCTAACCTGGAAGCCCTGGACCCCGGACTGACCCGGTCGGTGGCGGCGAGTTTCGAACGGGACTTCGGGTTGAGTGAGCAAGTCAGCCTGGAGGAATGGAAGCGCCGGCCACTGTGGCGGCGGGTCAAGCAACGGGTGTGGGGATGGGTGGATCGGGTGGTGGTGAACCTGCTGAATCGGCGGGGTTGACCCCAGTTTTCTGAACACTGAAACCACTGTGGGAGCGAGCTTGCTCGCGATGAGGGCTTAACATTCAACATCTCTGTCGACTGTCAGTCCGCTATCGCGAGCAAGCTCGCTCCCACAGGGTTTTGCGGTGTTTGATTAATTACAGCAACTCAAAACTCTGCTGCGTCACGTCCTCTGAATCCAGGCCGATCTGCACGTTGAACTTGCCCGGTTCCGCCGCGTACTTGAGCTGGGTGTTGTAGAACTTCAGGTCGTCCTCAGTGATGGTGAAGTGCACGACTTTCTGTTCGCCGGCCTTGATCATCACTTTCTGGAAGTTCTTCAGTTCCTTGATCGGGCGGATCATCGAGCCGGTCTCGTCCTGGATGTACAGCTGCACCACGGTTTCGCCGTCGCGCTTGCCGGTGTTTTTCACCGTAACACTGGCGTCGAGCTTGCCGGTCTTGTTCAGCGTGGTCGACGACAGCGCCATGTCGCTCAGGCTGAACTCGGTGTAGCTCAGGCCATAGCCGAACGGGTACAGGGGGCCCGTGGTGTCATCGAAGTACTGCGAAGTGTAGTTGCCCGGTTTGCCCGGAGTGAACGGCCGGCCAATGGTCAGGTGGTTGTAGTAGGTCGGAATCTGGCCTACCGAACGCGGGATGCTGATCGGCAGTTTACCCGACGGGTTGTAGTCGCCGAACAGCACGTCGGCGATGGCGTTGCCGCCCTCGGTGCCGCTGAACCAGGTTTCCAGGATTGCGTCGGCCTGTTCCTTCTCTTCGAGGATCGTCAGTGGACGGCCATTCATCAACACCAGTACCAGCGGTTTGCCGGTGGCTTTCAGGGCCCGGATCAGCTCGCGCTGGTTTTCCGGGATGTTCAGGTCGGTGCGGCTCGACGATTCGTGGGACATGCCACGGGATTCGCCGACGGCGGCAACCACCACATCAGCATCCTTGGCCGCTTTCACTGCTTCGTCGATCAGCACGTTCGCCGGGCGCGGGTCGTCCACCACTTCCGGGGCATCGAAGTTGAGGAAGTTCAGGTAACCGAGGATTTTCGGGTCGCTGGTGATGTTGGCGCCACGGGCGTAGATCAGTGTCGATTTGTCTCCCAGGGCGTTGGTCATGCCATCGAACAGGGTCACCGATTGAGCAGGGCGACCGGCGGCGGCCCAGCTGCCCATCATGTCGATGGGCGCCTTGGCCAGCGGACCGACCAGGGCGATTTTCGCGGTCTTCTTCAGTGGCAGGGTGTCATTCCGGTTTTTCAGCAGCACCTGGCTGCGGCGTGCCACATCACGGGCCTCGGCGCGGTGCAGGCGGCTGTCGGCGTAGGTGTCGACCGGATCATCCTCGGCCTTGCCGATGCGCAGGTACGGGTCCTTGAACAGGCCCATGTCGTACTTGGCGCCCAGTACCGCACGCACGGCGTTGTCGATGTCGCTCTGCTGGATCTCGCCGGACTTCAGCAGCCCTGGCAGCTCTTTGCCGTACAGGGTGTCGTTCATGCTCATGTGGATGCCAGCCTTGATTGCCAGCTTCGCCGCTTCGCGACCGTCGGCGGCAACACCGTGCTTGATCAGCTCGAAAATCGCCCCGTGGTCGCTGACGGCCAGGCCCTTGAAGCCCCACTCCTTGCGCAGCAGGTCGTTCATCAGCCAGGTGTTGGCGGTGGCCGGCACGCCGTTGATCGAGTTCAGCGCGACCATGACCCCGCCGGCGCCGGCATCGATGGCGGCGCGGTACGGTGGCAGGTAGTCCTGGTACATCTTGACCGGGCTCATATCGACCACGTTGTAGTCGCGGCCACCCTCGACCGCGCCGTACAAGGCAAAGTGCTTGACGCTGGCCATGATGCTGTCGGCTGCATTCGCGCCAGTACCCTGGAACGCCTTGACCATCACGCCGGCAATGCGCGACACCAGGTAAGTGTCTTCACCGAAGCCTTCGGAAGTACGGCCCCAGCGTGGGTCGCGGGAGATGTCGACCATCGGTGCGAAGGTGATGTCGAGGCTGTCAGCCGCGGCTTCCTTGGCGGCAATGCGCCCGGACAGGCCGATGGCGTCCATGTCCCAGCTCGAGGCCAGGGCCAGCGGGATCGGGAAAATGGTGCGGTGGCCGTGGATCACGTCGTAGGCGAAGAACATCGGGATCTTCAGGCGGCTGCGCATGGCCGCGTCCTGCATCGGCCGGTTTTCCGGGCGGGTGATCGAGTTGAACGTACCGCCGATGTTGCCTGCCGCGATTTCCTTGCGGATCATTTCGCGCGGCATTTCCGGGCCGATGCTGATCAGGCGCAGCTGGCCGATTTTTTCATCGAGGGTCATTTGCTTCATCAGGTTGCTGACGAAGGCTTCCTTGTTCTCCAGGGGTGCGGGCGTCGTGGCGGCCAATACGTTATGACTGGCCAGGCTGACGAACAGGCCCAGCAAACACAGCTTCTTCATGAATAGTTTTCTCAAGGGCCCAAACGGCGATGTACACGCCGGCCAGCCAAAATTTAGGGAGCGTCTATTGTTGTTCGGGTACCGGCTCAAAAGACCAGAGCCAAAAAACCACAGCCAGATGGCGGATGCGTTTTCGCGCAGGGCCTCTTTTTAGCCCATCGGCCCGTTGCAATCCAGAGGCGCGGGCGATTATGCCCCAAGAGCCGGCCCAGAAGGTTTCACGGTCGGTTTTTTCATGAAATGCACAAGGGAGCATCATCCTGATGAATGTAAGTCCAACCTATCGCTCGCGTTTGCAGGTCGTCACGCTGCTGATGCTGGCTACGTTGCTGACCGCCTGCGGCATCAACAACATCCCGACGCTCGATGAACAGGCCAAGGCCGCCTGGGGCCAGGTGCAGAACCAGTATCAGCGGCGCGCCGACCTCATTCCCAATCTGGTGGAAACCGTCAAGGGCTATGCGGCCCACGAGAAGGAAACCCTGACCGCCGTCATCGAAGCCCGGGCCAAGGCCACGTCGATCCAGGTGGATGCCTCGACCCTCGACAACCCGGAAAAGCTCAAGCAGTACCAACAGGCCCAGGACCAGCTCAGCGGCGCCTTGAGTCGCTTGATGGTGGTCTCCGAACGTTATCCGGACCTCAAGGCCAACCAAAACTTCCTCGCCCTGCAATCGCAGCTTGAAGGCACCGAGAACCGCATCAGCGTGGCCCGGCGCGATTTCATCCTCGCAGTGCAGAAATACAACACCGAGATCCGCACGTTCCCCGGTCGCCTGTGGCACACCGTGATGTACAGCGACCTGCCGGTGCGCGAGACCTTCGAAGCCACGCCGGGTTCGGAAAAGACCCCCGAGGTCAAGTTCTGAACTGCGCTAATCGGCGTCACCACGCAAGAGGTTGCCAATGCGCGTCCTGAAAACAGGCCTGTTGCTGTTGTTGTGGGTGGTGGCGATCGCTGCCCGCGCCGAGCTGAGCTTTCCGGCGCTGACCGGGCGGGTGGTCGACACTGCGCAGATGATCGAGCCATCGGTGCGCCAGCAGCTCAGCCAACAACTTCAGGCCCATGAGCAAGCCACCGGCGAGCAGCTTGTGGTTGTGACGTTGCCGGATTTGCAAGGTACCGACATCGCCGACTTCGGTTACCAACTCGGCCGCCACTGGGGCATCGGGCAGAAGGACAAGAACAACGGCGCCTTGCTGATCATCGCCCGGGACGAGCGCCGGCTGCGTATCGAAGTCGGATACGGCCTGGAGGATCGCCTGACCGATGCCCAGAGTTCGGTGATTATCAACCAGGTCATCACCCCGTCATTCAAGACCGGCAATTTCAGTAAAGGCATCAGTGACGGCGTAGCGGCGATGCTGGTGGTGCTGGGCGGCAACCCCCTGGACGAACCCTCCACGGCGTATGAATCCAGAGGCGATCCGGGGGACGATTTCATCGCGCGGCATCCCGGGTTGTTCGTGTTTTTTGTGATGTTATTCATCCTGACTGTTTTTGTGTGCCAGATGCTCGGTATTCTTCCCGCTGGCCGGGGCGGCTCCGGTGGATCCGGGGGCGGCTTTGGCGGTGGCGGGTTTGGCGGCGGCGGTGGAGGGGGAGGCTTCAGCGGCGGCGGGGGCAGTTTCGGCGGGGGCGGTTCGTCCGGCGGCTGGTGATAATAAAAACGAGCAGGCACTTCACGACATGGCATTACTGACTGAACACGAACAACGCAAGGTGGCCGAGGCCATTGCCCGGGTCGAGCGCGAGACAGACGCAGAACTGGTGACAGTACTCGCGGCCCGTGCCGACGACTATGCGTACATCCCGTTGCTGTGGGCCAGCCTGCTGGCGCTGCTGGTGCCGGGCATCGTGCATTACCTCACCGGCTGGCTGACCATGCACAGCCTGCTGATGGTGCAATGGGCCATCTTCATCGTGCTGTGCCTGGTGTTCCGCCTGCCGAAAGTCACCACCCATCTGATCCCGCGCTCGGTGCGCCATTGGCGTGCTTCGAACCTGGCGCGCCGGCAGTTCCTGGAGCAGAACCTGCACCACACCGAGGGCAGCACCGGCATGCTGATTTTCGTTTCCGAGGCCGAGCGTTATGTGGAGATCCTGGTGGATGAAGGGATTTCCAGTCGCCTGGACAACAAGAACTGGGACGCGATCGTCGCGACATTCACCCAGCAGGTGAAACAGGGGCAGACGCTGCAGGGCTTTGTCAGTTGCGTCGAGGCCTGTGGCGAGTTGCTCAAGGTACATGTGCCGGTGACCCATGTGCGCAACGAGCTGCCAAATCGTCTGGTGGTGCTGGGTTAAGCCAGGGCTTCATCTGCTTTTGTAATGCGCCGCGACACAGTTCCCGAACGTTGTCCGGCGGGGAGCTTGTCTTCAACATCTCTCTCATGGTGCACGCCCTGCGATGGGCGTTCTGTGTAGAGGGAGTTCTTATGAAAACGCAACAAACGCTGGAAACCTTGGTGGAGGATGCACCCGGTAGCGCAATGCTTACTCCGCTGGTGCAACTGACAACGAAAGAGACACAAGCCCTGGAGTGGTGCCTCAAAGGCAAGACGTCCTGGGAGATCGCCAGGATTCAGAGTTGCTCGGAATCCACCATCAACTTCCACTTTTCCAATATCCGCCGCAAGTTCGCCGTCAGATCTCGCAACGCTGCCGTGTTCAAGGCGCTGAAGTCGGGAGCCATCACTGTTGAGCCGTTGCAGTCGCGAGATACCCATGAGCCTGACTGATTCGACCTACAACAGTATCAGCGGGCTCATGGTGGGGTTGGGTATTGCGACGTTGCCGGTTATCGATGGAGAAGCCCTGTTCGGCGCGACGCTTGGCGCGTGGTTGGTCACGACCACTCGCGGCAACTTCAAGGCCTGGCAACGCATCGGTTCCTGGCTGTTGTCGGCGGGTGTCGGTTACCTGTTTGTCCCGGTCGCCCAGCCACTGGCGCCTTTTCTGACAGCCGGTGTGACGGCCTTTCTGTGCGCGTTGCTGGTCATTCCCATCAGCATCAAGCTCATGCAGTGGATCGATGGCGCGGGCCTCGGTGACATCCTTCGTCATCTCAGAGGGCGAGGGCAATGACCTTTGAGATGGCGGCTCTGGTGTGGGTGGCGGGCGTGGCTCACCTGGTCAGTGCGTTGAGGCTGGCGTGTTACCAGCGCGACGAACAACGTTACCACTGGTGCGACAGGATATTGATCAGCTTGCTTGGCGCAGTGTTCTGCCTTGCCGGCATCGATGTATTGCTGACATTCCTGCCGGTTAGCCCATGGCATGCAGTGGTGAGTGTTTTTTCATGCGTAATGATTGTTCGCAGTAGTGGCAACATTATTGTTTTGTGGCATGCCTTCAAGCATTGAAACGTCGGACTTCAAATCAGGTTTTGTTTGAGTGTCCAAGTGAGGCCAGGGTAGCGGCCATTTCGGAAAGTTGTGTTTCCAGATCCCGCAGGCGTCGCTTTTCCTCCAATGCGTTTTGTATTGCGCAGCGGTCATCCTCATCAAGTAATCGCCACAGCGAAAGGATGGTGCTTTCCTGCGTTGTTGCAGTTTCCGCAGCATTTGCAGGAGCGTTGACATGGGGCTGCCGCAGCATCGGCCCCTCGCCCAGCAGTAACCAGTCAAGGGAGATGCCGCGAGTCTGTGCAATATCTACGCATAATGAGTATGGCGTGCTGTCACGGCCTTTCCAGCTGCTGAGTGTCTGGGGGCTGATCTGTAGCGCAGAAGACAGGGATGCGTCAGTTTTTGTACCCGTGATTTGCTTCAGGCGGGCCAAAACAGCTTGTGATTTTTTGCTACGCAATTTGAGCCTCTTCCTTTTGACATATGCTTTTTGAGTGCTTAACGTATGCGCAATGAGTACTTTTTTTCTTGTAAGTAATCAATCGTCAACTATGAATCTGAAGAATACGATGTCGAAACTTCCTAATGGTATCAGGGTGATTTCCTACGAGCTTGGCTCGTATCTATTACGTGTCCACCCGTTGCACTTCCTTTTGTCTGGCGGACGTTATTTGCAGCACCTGTCTTTCACCAATTGTGTTTCAAACAGTATTGCGTTTGATCAATTCGATTACCACCGGATGGCCCAAGGGAAGCATGTATGAGTACTTACAAGATGGTGTGCCCGCACTGCCTGAACCGGATGCGCATACGTACCAGCGAAGGGCGGCATATCTTCCTGCGGGTGGCATACCTGCAATGTACGTCGGAGGCCTGTGGCTGGTCGGTACGGGCCGAGTTCGAAATGACCCATGAGCTTTCCCCCAGTGGCATGCCCAATCCGGCCGTGCACCTGCCGTGCGCCGGACCTGACTTGCGCCGCGCCGCACGGCCTGTCGCCGAGAGTGCTCCGGCGGCGCAAGCGCAACAGGAGTCTTGAGCATGAAGGAGGTTGATGAACAGGCCCATTTGAATGAGGAGCTATTGGCCATAGCGCAGGCGTTTCTGACCCGTCATGAAGGCGAGGGTGTGATTGATGATCAAGTGCTGTTCTGCCGTGCGGTGAGGCATTTGCAGAGTCTGGATATGCCGATGCACCAGGCGGAGCGGCTGGTCAGCCATGCGTACGGATTACTCAAATCCAGCAACGATCGCCGACGTCTGGATCTGGCTGCAAGTTCCGAAACTGTCGCCGTGGTCACTGATCCGGTCAACGGTCTGACGTGGGCGGTGCCGGTAGGGTTGATCGTCAAGTTCGTCATCAACTCGCCGACCAATCGCAAACTTCGACTGGTGGAGCCATGAGGTAGCGACGGTTGAATTCAGGTCCCGATCGGCGGGAACGGGACCTGGCGCAAAATTACCCCGTGCCCAAAACCCTCGTCCCCCCTAAAATACCCGGCATCCCCAGATTCGTATTGCCGAGGCCGTTTTTCCATGTCTGTCACCGCCACTCCCGCCAGCCTCGCGCCGGATCATCACGCCCAGTTCATCGACCTGCTGCAATCGAGCCTCGAGCACAACGCATTCATCAAACTGGTGCTGGCCAAGTACGTGGGTGATGAAACGGACCTGCAGCGGATCATTATCAAGCCGGTGACGGTCAAGGCGCAGCCTTGCCTGTCTTTTGTCTACCGCTACAAGACCCGCGATATCACCAAGAACCTGCCGCTGGTCGAAGGCGTGGCGAGCATTGCCGGGCTGCTACCGGCGTCGTTCAAAAATGCGCATTTGTTGTCGTTGACCGACGAAGCCCAGCTCGAATACAGCAAAAAAGGCAAGTCATCGCTGTTCAAGAGCCAACCTCAGCAATTGCGCGAAGTGCCTTCGGCCGAGCACAACCGTGAGAAAAACCGTTTTCTTGACCTGAGTCGGCCGTTTCTCGCCGACCTCGGTGTGACCAACAGCAAGCACGAGCTGATCCCGGCGATGTCGCGCAAGTGGAAGCAGATCAACAAGTTCATCGAAGTGTTCAGCCATGCGCTGACGTCGTCCCCCCTGGCGCTGGACAAGCCGGTGCGTGTGGCGGACTTCGGGTCGGGCAAGGGCTACCTGACCTTCGCCATCCACGATTACCTGCGCAACACCTTGAAGGCCGAAGGCGAGGTGACCGGCGTCGAACTGCGTGAAGACATGGTCACCCTGTGCAACACCGCCGCCGCCAAGCTTGAACACCCCGGCCTGGTGTTCAAGTGCGGTGACGTGCGCAGCGTGGCGCCGAGCGAGCTGGACGTGATGATCGCCCTGCATGCCTGCGATATCGCCACCGACTATGCGATCCACACCGGCATCCGTTCCGGAGCGGCGATCATCATGTGCTCGCCGTGCTGCCACAAACAGATCCGCCTGCAAATCCAGAGCCCGGCGCTGCTCAAGCCGATGCTGCAATACGGCTTGCATCTGGGCCAGCAGGCCGAGATGGTCACCGACAGTTTGCGCGCGTTGTTCCTTGAGGCCTGCGGCTACGAGACCAAGGTGTTCGAGTTCATCTCACTGGACCACACCAACAAGAACAAGATGATCCTGGCGGTCAAACGCGCAGAACCAGTGGACCCGGCTCAGTTGCTGGCGAAGATTCAGGAGCTGAAGGATTTCTATCACATCAGCGAGCATTGCCTGGAAACCCTGCTGCGCTCCGACGGTTACCTCTGATCCTGTTGTAGGAGCGAGCTAGCTCGCGATGGACGTCAACGATAACGCGTGCTTTCTGAATCAACGCGTCGGTTTCAAGTCCTTCGCGAGCAAGCTCGCTCCCACAGGATTGGGTTTGATCGCTGTCTTGCGCCCGAGCATCACCGTCACGATCACCCCGCCGGCAAACAGCCAGGTAATCGGCTCCACATGTTCACCGAAGAACAGCGCCGAGAAGGCGATGGTGAAGAAGATCTGCAGCAACTGGATCTGGCTGACCCGGGCAATGCCACCCATGGCCAGTCCGGCGTACCAGGCAAAGAAACCGATGAACTGCGAAAACAGCGAGACATATCCGAAGGCCCACCAGGTCTTGGCGGAAATCTCGCCCTGATGTTGTAGTGCCAGATACACCACCGGGCCGATCAGCAGCGGCGTCGACAGCACCAGCGCCCAGCAGATCACCTGCCAGCCGCCCATCTCCCTGGCCAGTCGGCCTCCCTCGGCGTACCCCAGCCCACCCACTGCAATGGCGCCAAGCATCAGCAAGTCACCGGCCTGAATGCTGCCGGCACCGCTGATCAGTGCATAACCGAGCACCAGCGCACTGCCCAATGCGGCGCAGGCCCAGAAGGCTTTCGAAGGTCGCTCATGGGACAACCACGCGGCGTACAGCGCCACGCACAGCGGCTGCAAGCCGTTGACCAGCGCACCGTGGGACGCCGGCAAGGTTTGCATGGCCCAGGCCGACAACACCGGGAAACCGAGGATCACCCCGGCCATCACCAGCGTCAGGCCTTTGACCTGCTTCCAGGTCGGCCATTTTTCCCGGTGCCACAGCAACAGCAACGCTGCCGGAACCGCTGCAAACAGTGCCCGGCCCAGGCCATTGAGCAGCGGGTGGAGTTCCTGCACGACGATCCGCGTGAAGGGCAGGGTGAGGCTGAAGATCACAACGCCGAGCAGGCCCAGGGCCATGCCGGTGTTTTCGCGCGAAGACATGATGGCAACCAGAATATGGGGTGATGGGGTAAGGCTCCATATAGCCATAAACCTTGGGTTTTCCGCTGTTACAGCTAGGCACAGACTTATCCGTACAGTTGCGAACACACCTATGTGGCGAGGGGGCTTGCCCCCGTTGGGCTGCGCAGCAGCCCCTATCCGGTTTCATCAAACGAACCGCACTGTCCTATTTTGTGCCTGCTTCGCAGGCGAACGGGGGCAAGCCCCCTCGCCACAAGGTAGTAGCCGGTTGTTACCCGACCCGCCGGATAAGGACTACCTTGAATACTCCTGCACGCCCACTTCCAGAGGAGTCCTCCCCATGGCTGCGAAAAAAATTCTGATGCTGGTCGGTGATTACGTCGAAGACTATGAAGTGATGGTGCCGTTCCAGGCGTTGCTGATGGTCGGCCACACGGTGCACGCCGTTTGCCCGGACAAGGCTGCCGGCCAGACCGTGCGCACGGCGATCCATGACTTTGAAGGCGACCAGACCTACAGTGAAAAACCCGGTCATCTGTTTGCCCTGAACTTCGATTTCGCCAAGGTCAACGCCGCCGATTATGACGCGGTGCTGATTCCGGGCGGCCGTGCGCCGGAGTACCTGCGCCTGAACGAAAAAGTCCTGGAACTGGTGCGCGCGTTCGACAAGGCTGGCAAGCCGATCGCTGCCGTGTGCCATGGCGCGCAGTTGCTGGCGGCAGCGGGTGTTCTCGAAGGTCGCGAATGCAGCGCTTATCCGGCCTGCGCTCCGGAGGTGCGGCTGGCGGGCGGTACGTATATCGATATTCCGGTGACGGACGGCCATGTCCAGGGCAATCTGGCCACGGCTCCGGCCTGGCCTGCGCATCCGAACTGGCTGGCCGGTTTCCTAGGGTTGCTGGGTACCAAAATCACGCTGTAACGAGGGGCATGCCCATGTGCGAGCTGTACGTCAAAGCCGACCCGATACTCTACGAATCGCGCTCCCGCTCGCTGCGCATCTGCGGGGTGGTCACCACCTTGCGGCTGGAGAATCAGTTCTGGGACATCCTCAGCGAAATCGCCGAGGTCGACGGCATGACCACCAATCAGTTGATCGCCAAGCTGTATGAAGAGGTGATGGACTACCGCGGCGAGGTGGTCAATTTCGCTTCGTTCCTGCGGGTGAGTTGTACGCGGTATCTGAGCCAGCGGCGGACGTCAGCACCGGAGTTGTCGGTGGTGCGGGCTGCGGCGAAGTAAGGAAGATCGTGTCGACGCCATCGCGAGCAAGCTCGCTCCCACAATGGTTTGGTGTACACAAATCTACTGTGGGAGCGAGCTTGCTCGCGAAGGGGCCAGAGCAGGCGACAGAAACCCGAGGCTGGTCTTTACTGTGAAGCGCACAACCTTTCAATCGCCAAGGAGAAAGAGCATGTCCGGATGGTATGAAGTGAGCAAAAGCAGCAATGGCCAGTTCAGGTTTGTCCTCAAGGCGGCCAACGCCGAGACCATTCTGACCAGCGAGCTGTACACCACCCACGCCGCCGCCGACAAAGGCATTGCCTCGGTCCAGGCCAACAGCCCGCTGGATGAGCGTTACGAGAAGAAAATCACCAAGGATGGCCACCCGTATTTCAACCTGAAGGCGGGCAACCACGAGATCATCGGCAGCAGCGAGGCCTATTCCTCCGATGCCGCCATGGAGAAAGGCATCGCCAGCGTGAAGGCCAACGGTTCGTCCAAGTTGGTCAAGGACAAGACGTTGCCGGTGCTTTGAGTACAGCTTTCAAATCCAGCAAAAATCCCTGTGGGAGCGAGCTTGCTCGCGATGGCGGTCTGACAGTCAACATCCGTGTTGAATGTAATGGCCTCATCGCGAGCAAGCTCGCTCCCACAGTGGCTTTATGTACAGCTGGAGATCAGCGCAGGGCCTTCAACAGATCTTCCAGCTGATCACAACCCGCCTCACTCAACGGGAATACCGGCAGCCGCGGATCCCCCACCTCCAGGCCCGTCGCCCGCAAACCCGCCTTGATCGTCGCCGGCAAGCCACCCTTGAGGATGAAATCCAGCAGCGGCAACTGGCGATAGAACAGCTCGCGAGCCTTGCGCAAATCGTTGGCCAGCACTGCTTCGTACAAATCCAGGTTGAGCTGCGGGATCAGGTTCGGCGCAGCGGTGCACCAGCCTTTTGCGCCGGCGGCGAAGGCCTCCAGGGCCAACGGATTGCAGCCGTTGTAGAACGGCACCTGGCCTTCGCCGAGACGTTGCAGTTGATGCATGCGCTGGATGTCGCCGGTGCTCTCCTTGACCATGGTCACGTTTTCCACGGCGTTGACGATGCGCAGGATCAGGTCCACCGACATGTCGGTGCCGCTGGTGGCCGGGTTGTTGTAGAGCATGATCGGCACGCCGATGCTGTCGCCGATGGCGCGGTAATGGGCGAGGATCTCCGCTTCGCTGAGCTTCCAGTAGGACGTGGGTAGCACCATCACCACATCGGCGCCTTGAGCTTCGGCGAAACGCGCGCGGCGCACCGCTTTAGCGGTGGTCAGGTCGGACACGCTGACGACGGTCGGCACGCGCCTGGCCACGTGCCTGATGCTGAACTCGCTGACCTGATCCCACTCTGCGTCGCTCAAGTAGGCACCTTCACCGGTGCTGCCCAGCGGTGCGATGGCGTGTACGCCGCCCTCGATCAGTCGGTCGATGGAGCGCCCGAGGGCATCCAGGTCAACGCCCTCGCCGTGGGGGGTGAAAGGGGTGATGGTGTAACCGATGATGCCGTGAATGTTTGCGGTGGACATGGTGTCTCTCCGTTCGATCGATGGGTTCAGTTCAGGCAATCGGCGTGTTGGCGCAGGATCTGCCGGGCGTAGTAGTTGAAAGCGGCGGCATGCCGCTTGGGCCGGGCAATCCAGTCGTGGGCTTCACGGCCCAGTTCGGGAATGATCGGCTTGATGGTCCCGGCGCTCATCGCCAGCAGTTGCAGTTTCGCGGCGCGTTCGATCAGTTGCGCGATGACACAGGCTTCCTCGATGGTACCGCCGGTGGACAATTGGCCATGATGCGAAAGCAGGATCGCCCGTTTGTCGCCCAGTGCCCCGGCAATCAGCTCGCCTTCCTCGTTGCCCACCGGCACGCCCGGCCAGCCTTCGAGAAACGCGCAGTCGTCATAGAGCGGGCAGAGGTCCATGTGGGAAATCTGCAACGGCACTTCCAGCATCGACAAGGCTGCAACGTGGGTCGGATGGGTGTGAATGATGCAGTTCACATCCGCTCGGGCGCGGTACACCCAACTGTGAAAACGATTGGCCGGGTTGGGCATGCCGTGGCCTTCGAGCACCTCCAGGTCCTCGTTGACCAGTAGCAGGTTGCCCGCAGTGATTTCGTCGAAACCCAGGCCCAGTTGTTGAGTGTAGTAAGTGCCGGGTTGGGGACCACGGGCGGTGATTTGTCCGGCAAGGCCGGAATCGTGACCATGCTCGAACAGGATGCGGCAGGTCAGGGCCAGCTTTTGCCGGGCGGTCCACGTATTATCCGCCAGGGTATTTTGCATTTGGCTCAGCGCGTGCTTGACCAGTTGCTCTTTGGGCAGTGCTAATGTCTTGGCCATATCGGTGTCCTTTGGGTGATTCAATGGACGTCGGGTTTGCCGTTCACCGGTTCCTCGCAAAGTCGTCGGTGAGTGCAAGTGACACTAAAGAGGCTATATGACACATTGTGTCATTGGCAAGAACAAATCGTTGCCTCCTTGATGGATAAATCGCTCTACATGTCTATCCGTTTGAAATTACTCAGAAAAAAACTTGGCGTGACGTTGGAAACCCTGGCCGAACAATCCGGCATGACCAAGAGTTACCTGTCGAAAGTCGAACGCGGGTTGAACACGCCGTCGATTGCTGCGGCCCTGAAACTGGCCAGGGCGCTGAATGTGAAGGTCGAGGAACTGTTCTCTGAAGACAACGTCAGCCTCGACAGCTACAGCCTGGTGCGCAGCCACGAACGGCAACCCTTGGGCGTCAGTGACAACAATTCGGGTTACGCGGTGCTGGCCCATCAGGTCAGCGAACGCAGCCTGCTGCCGTTCATCATCTACCCGCCGGCCGAGTTCACCGACAAGACCTTCAAGGAGCATTTGGGCGAGGAGTTTTTGTTCGTCCACGAAGGGCGGGTGGAGGTGGACTTCATGAACGAGCGCGTGCTGCTCGATCGTGGCGATGCGTTGCACTTCAATGCGCAAAAGCCGCACCGGATTCGTTCGGTGGGCGAGGTGCAGGCGCAGTTGCTGGTGGTGGTGCACAGCGCTGAAGAATGAGTTGACTGCAAAAGCATCGCGAGCAAGCTCGCTCCCACAGGGATCACGCTGAACCTGTGGGAGCGGGCTTGCTCGCGAATGCGTCAGATCAGTTGCCGCTAAACCTCGACCGGAACCGCCAGCTTCGTGCCACCCAACGCATGGCTCTTCGAATCAAAGAACCGCAACTCAACCCCAGTCCCCTCAAACACCTTCGCGTAATGCCGCTTCTGGTGCTGGATGAAGGCCTTGCTGCGCGGGTAAATCGAGATCGCCACCACCTGCGGTTTCGCCAGGCGCAAGGCATGGATGATGTGGCTGTCCTGCTCCCCCAGCGCATGGCCGAAGATGCACAGCGCCTGGCCGTGACCGAGTAATTGCTCGTAGCAGAACGACAGGTAATCCGAACTGCGAATGGTCTTGAGCTTGTCCGCACTCGGGCCTTCATTGACGAACAGCGGCACGTCGTCGAGGGTCTTGATCGTGTTGTTGATGGCGAAATTGCCCAGCAACGTGCCCTCGGTCGACATCAGCTTGCGCGCCGTACCGTCCTGGTTGCGCACCAGATGCAGACCGCCGTGCAGGTACAGCAAACGGGTTTTATCGGTGGCCGTGTCGCTCAGGTCGAAACCGGGTTCGGCACCCTGGAACAGATCGGTGATCGCCTCAGGCTGGTGTTGCACCGCCCAGTAGTTGAGCAGGTCGTAATTGGTGGTGAACACCGTGCGGTAGCTGGCCAGTTCCTGATTGATGGTTGCCAGCGTCGAAGGCACTACCAGCCGCCACGGGATATGCACTGCGTGCACAGTGTTGATCAGCGCTTCCTTGATCGCGTAGTAGCGATTGCGCGGGGCGGCGGAGCTGACAGCCAGGGCCTTGTTGACCCGGCTGGTGGTTTTCAAGGCGCTCAGTACCTGCTCGAAACTGCGGGTCTGCATCGCATCGAACACGCTCAACTCGGACGGGCTCAGGGGTTTTTCTTCAACGGTGCGGGCGTTTTCGAACAGCGATTCGTAGCCGAAATCGTCCCACACCGCGCGACTGGCACCGTTGCCCACCAGCAAGCCACTGAACGAAGTGGTGCTGCGCAAGGCGTTCCAGTCTTCAAGTTGAGCATCGACATCCTGGAAATCGGTCATTGCGTTCTTCGTCTCACGGCAAAAGGTCTGTGGGCGGCGACTTTATCACGACCGGTGCCTGGACCACGGCACGACGTGGGCGAAGAACGCTATGCTGCGACTTCGCCTGAGCCGACTTCGCCGAGTACCCGATGCTGCAAAAAAGCCTGATCCGCCGTCTCGACCTGATCACCCTGCAACTGTTCGTCGCCGTGCACGAAGAGGGCACGCTGACCCGTGCAGCGGCGCGCGAAGCGATTGCCGTCTCGGCGGCGAGCAAGCGTTTGATGGAGCTGGAGGAGGCGCTGGGCATCAGCCTGTTCGTGCGCCAGGCCAAGGGCATGTCCCTGACGCCGGCCGGTGAAACCCTGCTGCACCATGCCCGGCAGATGTTGTTCAACGTCGAGAAAATGGGACTTGAACTGGGCGAGCACAGCCACGGTGTGCGCGGCTACGTGCGGATGCTCGCCAACCTGTCGGCGATCATTCAGTTTTTGCCCGAGGACCTGCGGGATTTTTCAGAGCGTCACCCACAGGTCAAGACCGACCTCGAAGAACGCCCCAGCGCCGGGGTGATTCAGGGCGTGCTCGACGGGGTGGCCGACCTCGGGATCTGTTCCATCGACAGTGACATCAAGGGCCTGCACAGCGTGCTGTATCGCCAGGACAAACTGGTGGTGTTGATGCCGCCGCACCATCCATTGGCGAGTCGCTCCAGCGTGGCGTTCGCCGATACGCTGGAGAGTGATTACGTTGGGTTGCATGCCGCCAGTTCGATCAACATGCGTACCCACGCGGCGGCGCGCCAGGCCGGAAAGGTACTGCGGGTTCGTATTCATGTGCCGGGGTTTGATGCGATGTGTCGGATGATCCAGGCCAACATGGGCATCGGCATTTTGCCGCACAAGGCTTATGAATTGTTTGGCCGGGCGCTGGGTTTGCATGCGGTGCCGTTGACGGACGAATGGTCGGACCGGGCGTTGATTCTGGTGGTGCGCGATGAAGCTTTGTTGTCGCCGGTGAGCCGGATGTTGTTTGAGCATTTGCGGGGTACAGCCTAATAGTTCTCGGCTGAATGGGCGGGCCTCATCGCGAGCAAGCTCGCTCCCACACTGGGTCGGCGCCGCACTGAGGATCCCTGTGGGAGCGAGCTTGCTCGCAATGGCGGACTACAGGTAACGATAATCTCCCCGGGCGTTCGCATTTCGCGAACGCCCGTTGCCAACTGAAGGTTGGATTCCCGAGCTACCTGTCCTCTAGCCTTGGCACATATTCCAAGAACAAGAGGTACCCCGCGATGACTGCCCCTTTGAGTGCGATCAAAGTGATCGAGATCGGCACGCTGATCGCCGCGCCGTTTGCGGCGCGCATGCTGGCCGAGTTCGGCGCCGAAGTGATCAAGATCGAAGCCATGGGCCAGGGCGATCCCCTGCGCAAATGGCGCAAGCTGCACGAAGGCACCTCGTTGTGGTGGTACCTGCAATCACGCAACAAGAAGTCCCTGGCGCTGAACCTCAAATCCCCTGAAGGCATCGAACTGGTCAAGCAACTGGCGACCAGCGCCGATGTGCTGATCGAGAACCTGCGCCCCGGCGCCCTGGAAAAACTCGGCCTCGGTTGGGACGTGTTGCACGCGCTCAACCCCAACCTGACGCTGGTGCGGATTTCCGGATACGGCCAGACCGGCCCGTATCGCGATCGTCCGGGTTTCGGTGCCATAGGCGAAGCCATGGGCGGGATTCGCTACACCACCGGCACGCCTGGTTCGCCGCCGGCGCGGGTCGGCGTGAGCCTTGGCGATTCCCTGGCGTCACTGCATGCGGTGATCGGTGCGCTGATGTCGCTGCTAAGGGTCAAGACCGGGCAGGGCGGCGGGCAAATCGTTGATGTGTCCCTGGCCGAAAGCGTGTTCAACGTCATGGAAAGCCTGGTGCCGGAATACGACATGCTTGGCCATGTGCGCGAACGCAGCGGCGGTGCCTTGCCGGGTATCGCGCCGTCCAACACCTACCTGACGGCCGACGGCGCCTACGTGGTGATCGCCGGCAACAGCGATCCGATCTACAAACGCCTGATGCAAACCATCGGCCGCGCCGATCTGGCCGAGGCGCCGGAGTTCGCCCACAACGACGGGCGTGCAGCCAAGAGCAACCTGCTCGACGCCGCCATCACCCACTGGACCAGCAGTTTGCCCATCGACGAGGTGCTGGCCGCGCTGGAGGCCGCCGAAGTCCCGGCCGGACGCATCTACTCGGTGGCCGACATCGTCGCCGATCCGCACTATCAGGCGCGGGACATGCTGCTCAATGCCGAGTTGCCCGGTGGCGCCACGGTGAAGATGCCAGGCATCGTGCCGAAACTCTCCGAGACGCCCGGCGGCGTGAACTGGTCCGGCCCCGGGCTGGGCCAGCACACCGACGGCATCCTCGCGCAATTGGGCCTGACTGCAACAGACATCGAACGCCTGAAAGTCGAAGGAGTGGTGCAATGATCACCGATTATTCCAACAGCCTGATCGTGCAGGAAGTGTCCCCGCGCGACGGTTTGCAAATCGAGCCGACCTGGGTTGAAACCCACGACAAGATCGCTCTGATCGATCAACTGTCGCTGGCCGGGTTCAGCCGCATCGAAGCCGGTTCGTTCGTGTCGCCCAAGGCGATTCCTGCGCTGCGCGATGGTGAACTGGTGTTCAAGGGCATTACCCGGCAACCGGGGGTGATCTACGTCGCGCTGATCCCCAACCTCAAAGGCGCGCAACGGGCATTGGCGTGCCGTGCCGATGAGCTGAACCTGGTGATGTCCGCCAGCCAGACCCATAACCTGGCGAACATGCGCATGCGCTGTGAAGATTCGTTGGCCGCGTTCGGCGAGATTGTGCAGTTCGTCGGCGACAGCCCGGTGCGACTCAACGCCAGCATCGCCACCACCTTCGGCTGCCCGTTTGAAGGCAAGATCGATGAGGACCGGGTACTGCAAATCGTCGACGCCTATCAGGAGCTCGGCATCCAGGGCATCACCCTGGCCGATACCACGGGCATGGCCAACCCGCGTCAGGTCGACCGGCTGGTGCGCCGGGTGCTGCAAAGGGTTTCCCCATCGGACCTGACCCTGCATTTTCACAACACTCGCGGTCTTGGCCTGTGCAACGTGCTGGCCGCTTACGAGGCCGGTGCCCGTCGCTTCGACGCGGCCCTCGGCGGCCTCGGCGGCTGCCCGTTCGCACCGGGGGCATCGGGAAACATCTGCACCGAGGATCTGGTGAACCTGTGCGATGAAGTCGGCATTCACACCGGCATCGATCTGCCGCTGCTGCTGAAACTGTCCCGGGGACTGCCGGCGCTGCTCGGCCATGAAGTGCCCGGTCAACTGGCCAAGGCTGGGCGCAATTGTGACCTGCACCCCGTGCCCTCCTGAGCAAACTGCCCTCCTGTAGGAGCGAGCATGCTCGCGATGGACGTCAACGATAACGCTGGATGCCAGATACCCCGCGGCGATCTCAGGTTCATCGCGAGCGAGCTCGCTCCTACAGTGAAATCGAACATTTACCAGACAACAAAAACAATCGGACACCCACGGGAAGTCCGCCTGGAGAAACGCAATGAGCCTTAATGCACTGGAGGCCGGCGCGAGCCCGGCCGTTAGCCACGACACCGAAAAAGCCCTGGTCAGCAAAGTCGCCTGGCGCCTGATGCCGCTGATCATGGTCTGCTACCTGTTCGCCTTTTTCGACCGCATCAACATCAGCTTCGCCAAGTTTCAGCTGCAGGCCGACCTGAGCCTGAGCGACACCGCTTACGGCCTCGGCGCCGGGTTGTTCGTGGTCGGTTATGTGATTTTCGAAGTGCCCAGCAACATGATGCTGTACAAGGTCGGCGCCCGGCGCTGGATCGCCCGGATCATGATGTCCTGGGGCCTGGCCACGGCGGCCATGGTGTTCGTCAACAGCGAATGGCAGTTCTACGTGCTGCGCTTCGTGATCGGCGCGATGGAGGCGGGTTTCGCTCCGGGCGTGCTGTATTACCTGACCCTGTGGTTCCCGCAGCACTATCGCGGGCGCATCACCTCGATGCTGTTCCTGGCGTCGGCGTTCGCTGGCCTGGTGGGCGCGCCGTTCTCGGGCCTTGTGCTGCAACACCTTGACGGTGTGCTGCAAATGCGTGGCTGGCACTGGCTGTTCCTGCTCGGTGGCGTTCCGTGTATCGGCCTCGGTTTGCTGGTGCTGACCCTGCTCAAGGACCGCATCGAAGACGCCCATTGGCTGACGCCTTCGGAGAAGACTTTGCTGGCCAGCCGTATCGCTCAGCATGAGCCGCACAAGAGCGGTGGTTCGCTGCTCGCCGCCCTGCGGATTCCGGGCTTCCTGACTTTGGGGCTGATCTATTTCCTGATTCAGGTGGCGTCCTACGGCTTGAATTTCTGGGCGCCGCAACTGATCCGCAGCGCAGGTACCGAGAGTCCGGTGATGATCGGCTTGCTGACCGCTATCCCTTATATCTGCGGCGCCATCAGCATGGTGGTGATCGGACGGCTGTCCGATGCTTCTGGCGAGCGACGCAAGTTTGTCGCCGGTCTGGTGGCGGTCGGTGCGGTCGGGTTCTTCTGTGCGGGGATCTTCGCCAGTCACACG
The DNA here is from genome assembly GCF_058794995.1 of Pseudomonas sp. GW823-FHT06E10. Lineage (NCBI taxonomy): Bacteria > Pseudomonadati > Pseudomonadota > Gammaproteobacteria > Pseudomonadales > Pseudomonadaceae > Pseudomonas > Pseudomonas sp. GW823-FHT06E10. The sequence goes on from NZ_JBXAHJ010000006.1 coordinate 287,085, forward strand.
ACCTTCCTGATTATTGCGTTGGGCCTGCTCGGTGCCGGGATCATCGCCTCCATCCCGAGCTTCTGGACCCTGCCGCCGAAACTGCTGGCCGGTGCCGGCGCGGGCGCGGCCGGCGGGATTGCGGTGATCAACACCCTGGGCCAGTTCGGCGGCATCGTCAGCCCGGTGATGGTCGGCCGAATCAAGGATCTGACCGGCAGCACCACGCCGGCGCTGTATGTCATTGGTGTGTGTGCGCTGATTGCGGTGGCGCTGTTGTTGTGGGGGTTGCCGCAGAAGTTGCGCACACTCGATAAGTTTTAAAAGATCGCAGCCTTCGGCAGCTCCTGCTCGGACCACGCATCCCCGTAGGAGCTGCCGGAGGCTGCGATCTTTTGATGTTCAAGAAGTCGCTGTCATCGCTTTTCCCGCAGATTCACTAAATTGAATCAACACCACCCCGGCCATCAACAGCACCACCCCGAACACCTTGGGCAAGCTGATCGGCCGCTCCGCCAACCCGAACCAGCCGAAGTGATCCAGCAACAACGACGCCACCACTTGCCCCGCCAGCGCCAATGCCATGAACCCCGCGGCACCCAGCTTGGGCAGCAGCACCAATGCCAGGGAAATGAATATCACCCCAAAAGCGCCACCGGCCCACATCCAGAGCGGCGCCTTGCTGATGAATGCCAGTGATGGCAACGGCAAGCGCATCGCAACGATGATCGGCATCAGCACCACGACGCTCACCAGCAACGAGGCGAGTGTCGCCCACAGCGGATGGCCCAACCCGCGCCCGAGATTGACGTTGATCGCGCTCTGAAACGGCACCACCGCCCCGGCGATCATCGCCAGTCCAATCAGACCGGCCCAATGCAACGTACTCATGATCGATCTCCAACAGGTTTTGCTGGACTCTAGGGTATTCGTCGCGCAGATTTAAATTCCGTTTTGTTATCCAGAACATGCAGCAGATGAATAATCTTCGCCGTATCGACCTCAACTTGCTGGTGATCCTCGACGCCTTGCTCAGCGAGCAACACGTGACCCGGGCGGCCGAGCGTCTGCACTTGAGCCAGCCAGCGGTCAGCCATGCGCTGGCGCGCTTGCGTGACCTGCTCGGCGATCCGCTGCTGGTGCGCGCCGGTGCCGGTCTTGTGCCGACTCCGCGAGCGCTGGAACTCGTGGTACCGCTGGCCGCAGCCCTGGCCCAGGTGCAAGCGCTGCTGGCGCCGAACGCCTTCGATCCCGCGACCACCCAGCGCACCTTCCGTCTGGCGATGTCCGACTACGGCGCCGCCATTGTCTTGCCGGGACTGATCCGAACGTTGCGCCGCGAAGCGCCGGGCATCGACCTGCAAATCAGCCATGGAAGCCGCGAAAGCATGCTCGAAGGGGTGCTCAACGGTGACATTGATGTCGCCGCCGGTGTATTCCCGGAAATGCCCCATGAGTTGCGCAGCACGCCCCTGTTCGAAGAGCACTATGCCTGCCTGGTGGACCGCAACAGCCTGCCCGCCGATGGTGTCCTCGACCTGCCCACTTACCTGGCTCGGCCTCACGTCCTGCTGGAAATGCGCGGCAGCGGCACCCCGGAAATCGAGCGTGCATTGACTGCATTGCGCGAACGCCGGCGTGTGGCTGTCAGCCTGCCGCACTGGAGCGTCGCCCCGCAGCTCATCAGCGGCACCGACCTGATCCTCACCGTCGCGTCGCGCGGCTTGCGCGATATCGATCAGTCTTCATTGGTTGTCGTGCCACCGCCGTTTCACATTCCGTCGTTCACCTTTGTGTTGGCGTGGCATAAACGGCGGGGTGGGGATCAGGCGTTGAACTGGTTGAATCGCAGGATTGGGGAGGGGATCGAACGCTAGAGGCTTTTCCAAATGGCCTTTACCAATTGGAAGGTTGCAGGCGACGCGTATGAAAAATCCGCAGTACCTGAAGCCGACCTTGGCGAACCCGGTAGGGAATCAAATAGGGGCGATCAGGCATGACCCATTCCCGGGTACCGGGTAGGCGTCCTTCACGGCCCGTCGCTGGAAATCGGGCAAGGTGATCGACACTGGCGAGAATTGCCTGGACAAAATCTGCTGCAGCTTTTGGATGCTCGATGGGAATGTACGCGGCTTCGTCATCCAGATTCTTTAACGCCGTACGCAACCACTCAACGCGCATTCGCCGTCCACTTGTCTGCAATTGCGTTCACTTGTTCTTGTGTCGCGAAGTCACCTTCATCGGCTTCTTTCAAGGATTTCTGAATTTCCTCGATTTGCCACGCTTCACGGGCCAGGTACTCACGCAGCGCATCCACGGCCAGAAATGATTTGCTGCGGCCCGTTGCTTTGGAAAGACTCGCGAGAGTATCGGCGATTTCGTCTGGTATGCGCAGGGACATAACTGACATGGTGGTCTCGATGTAGTGGTTTGTAATACAACATGTTACACCGTCATCAGTGAAGCGGGGCCAGCCCGTTCGTCTGTCGAGATGTTTCAGTCGACAGGCAATGACCTGATATAGACTGGCCACCATTCACCAAGCCGTTCAAAAGGACTCCCCATGACCCCATCGTTGCTAATGGCCGTGCTTGCCTCGGGTTTTATCTACGGCATCACCCCGGGACCGGGTGTGCTGGCGGTGTTCGGCATTGGCGCGGCCCATGGGCGACGGGCCGGGGCGGGGTTTCTGTGCGGGCATTTGCTCGGCGATGTGGTCTGGTGCAGCACGGCGCTGATTGCGATTGTCGGTGCGCGGGAGATCGGCAGTACGGCGTTTGACGTGCTCGGTGTGCTCAGCGGCCTGTACCTGTTCTGGCTCGGCTGGCGTGCGGTGCGCGCCCGCCGCAGCAGCGCTGATGCGCCGCAAGGCCCGGCGCGGCAGCCGTTCTGGCACGGCATCCTGTTTGGCCTGACCAATCCCAAGGCCTATCCGGTGGCGGTGGCGACGTTCACGGCATTGCTGTCGAGTCGCGCGGAACTGCTCAACTGGTCAATGCTGCCGGCGCTGATCGCCCTGAGTTTCGTCGGCGGGTTGCTCGCCTACGCTATTCTCATCGGCATCGTCGGTGCACGGCGTGTGCGCACCTTGTACCAGCGTCATGAACTGGCAATCACCCGGTTGTGCGGGGTAATGTTCATCGGTTTCGCCATTAATGCGCTGGTCCATGCGTTGCCGGGGCTGATGCCGGAAAAGGCTTGAATGTAATCACAGGGATGCAAGGCTGACGGGGCAGGGATGATTGAAGAGCGCTGCATTATCGGGGCACCCACGCTGAACCATGGAAAACCGAAATTCCGCGCCGCTGGCGAGTTATATCGATCTGTTGCTGGACGCCGTCTGTGCGGTGGATAAGCAGGGCCGCTTCGTCTTTGTCAGCGCGGCATGCGAGCGCATTTTTGGCTACAGCGCCGATGAGATGATCGGCGAGGCGATGATCGACATGGTGCACCCGGGCGATCGCCAGCGCACCCTCGACGCCGCCCGGGAGATCATGGGCGGTGAGCCCAAGCTCAACTTCGAAAACCGCTACCTGCGCAAGGATGGCAGTGTGGTGCACATCCTCTGGTCGGCACGCTGGTCCGAGGACGATCAACTGCGCATCGCCGTTGCTCGTGACATCACCGAGCGTAAGCAGGCCGAGTCCCGGCAGGCAGCGTTGTATGCGATTTCTGAAGCGGCCCATGCGACAGAGGATCTGCTGGCGTTGTTCAAGCGCATCCACATGATCATCGGCGAATGGCTGCCGGCATTGAGTTTTTCCGTGGCGCTGTACGACCAGCACTGCGCACAGCTGAACTTCCCCTATCACGTCGATGACCACGAGCCACAGCCCGAACAGCCCGGAACCATGACCGGGCGCCTGTGTGTCGAGGTGATCTGCACGGGGCAGCCGATCCTGTTGACTCCGGGCCAGTGCCCACCTCTTGCCGGCTTCGAAATGCTGCAGACCGAACAGAACGCACCCTGTTGGCTGGGTGTGCCGCTGAGTTCGCAAAACGGCACCATCGGCGCGCTGATCGTCAAAAGCATTCCGGGCGGCGAACGCTACACCGAGCAAGACAAGGAGCTGCTGCAATACGTCTGCGCCCAGGTCGCCACCGCCATCGAGCGCAAGCAATTGCACGCCCGCCTGCAACACATGGCCCAGTACGACCAACTGACCCAGTTACCCAACCGCGAGTTGCTGCGCGAACGGCTCAAGGCGTCACTGCAAGTGGCCCGGGAAGGCGGCGGGCGCATGGCGCTGCTGTACGTCGACCTTGACCGCTTCAAGCAAGTCAACGACACCCATGGGCACGCGGTCGGCGACATGCTGTTGCAAGCGGTGGCCAACAGGCTCAAGGGCTGCGTGCGGGAAATCGACACCGTGGCCCGCATCGGCGGCGATGAATTCGTGGTGTTGCTGCACAGCATTCACGCGGCGGACGATACCGACCTTGTGGTCGAGAAAGTCCGCCAGGTCCTGGGTCAGCCCCTGCGCCTGGACGGGCACAGCCTGAATATCCAGCCCAGCATCGGCGTCGCCCGATACCCCGATCACGGCACCGAAGAGAAGCAATTGTTCCGGCATGCCGACGAGGCGATGTACTGCGCCAAACGCGAGCATCACCTGCGACTGGTCTGAAAAACCGCGCACCGTTCGTCGTGGTATCCACGTAATTTTCTAAACCTTTTGGGGCGCGCAAATTCAGATTCTATGCGGGCTACAGCTCGCCGCGACTACCACCAAGAGGAAGAGAATCATGCCTAATTCAAGAAACTCGAACTCGGGGAACTTCGCCAATGATCGAACGAAGGCCTCTGAAGCCGGTCGCAAGGGTGGGAAAACCACCACGACGACTGTCGACAAAGAGCCTGCGAAACCCGACATGGGCCGCAAGCCCGGACAGAAATCCAAGTAATGGATGATGGTGGTTTTGATTGAGAAGCGGGGGCGAAAGCTCCCGTTTGAATTTGAAGAGGAGGGCGCGACCATGAACCGGATGGCCACCCGATTATGTAATGCCAGTCTTGCCACGTTACTGGGCTTGTTTGCCAGCGGCGTCTTTGCCCAGTCGACTGCCGAGTTCATCGACGAGGCCTCGGCAAAAGGTATTGCCGATATTGAAGCAAGTCGCCTGGCGCACCAGAAAGCCGAGTCCAAAGAGGTCAAGGACTACACCATTATCGTCATCAACGACCGCACCAAGGCGAACCAGCACCTGGCGAAAATCGCCAAACAACTGGATATACCGGTCGCCCCCCGGGAAGAAATTGTCGAAAAGGCCAAAACCCTGATGCCACAAGTCCTGGATGGGGCGACCTACGACGAGGCCTATACAGCCAGTCAGGTGAAGACCACGCAGGAAGCCATCGAACAGCTGCAACAAGAGGCGCAGACCACCGACGTGCCGCAAATCAAGGCGTTCGCCGAAGAAACCCTGCCTAAATTGCAAAATCACCTGGAAATGGCCAAGGCGTTGCAAGCCAGTCGTTGACCTGAAGGTTTGAACACAAACGGCGCGGGGCTTCAGTCACGCGCCGTTTTTCTGTTCAGCACTGGTCCAGATGCGGCTTGGGGTTATGCGTTGGATTCAGGCCATTGAGGTCAAACACTCGACGTGATCGAAAAGGTTATTTTCTGAAACCTTTAGCGGTGCTCACCGCGGTATCGTAGCGTCCCGAGGACAACGTACCGACAGGAGAACGCAATGAGTTGGTCCGCCAAACAGTACGTCGCTTTTGAAGATGAACGCACCCGTCCCGCCCGTGACCTGCTGGCGGCTGTCCCCGCCGGGGACGTGCGCTTGGCCATCGATATCGGTTGCGGGCCCGGCAACTCCACCGAGTTGCTGGTGGAGCGCTTTGCCGATGCCACGGTGCGTGGGCTGGACAGTTCCAGCGACATGATCGACGCCGCGCGCAAGCGCTTGCCGCAGGTGCAATTCGACATCGCCGACATCGACACCTGGAATGACAGTGGCCCGTTCGATGTGATTTTCGCCAACGCGGTGTTGCAGTGGGTACCTGATCACGCCACGTTGCTACCGTCGCTGGTGAGCAAACTGGCGCCGGGTGGCAGCCTGGCCGTGCAGATGCCTGACAACCTGAATGAACACTCGCACCGCTTGATGCGTGAAGTCGCCGCTGATGGTCCATGGGTCGGCAAACTGGCAGGTGCCGCCGGGCAGAGGACCGAAATGGCCGATGCCAGTGGCTACTATTCGATTTTGAAAGCCTGTTGCACCCGCGTCGATGTGTGGCGCACCACTTACCATCATCCGCTCACAGGCGGTGCATCTGGCGTGGTGGAGTGGTTCAAGGGCAGTGGCTTGCGACCGTTTCTCGATCCGCTGGACGAGGCGGAGCGGGCGCAGTATCTGAAGCAATATCAGACTGCTATCGAGCGGGCGTACCCGGCCATGGCCGATGGTTCGGTGCTGTTGCCGTTTCCGCGACTGTTTATCGTCGCGACCCGCTGAAGCAAAACAGGGACAGTTGATGAGCGTCATCTGCCCCTTTTTATGGTTTTGAAAAATCACTGTGGCTTGTTCTTTTTTGAGCGCCGGGCACTCAAACACTCAAAGGCAAAGGACGCAAAGCCGAACAACCCGATCAATGAAATGATCATGATTCCCAACTCTGAATTGTGCATATTGATCTCCAGGCGAAGGATGAGCCGGGAGAATAAGGGAACTGTTGCTGGGCTCAACGCAGCTCTACGGCTTCTTTACTCGCTTGCGGTGATCTATACGCAAAAGATATGAGCGTCCAGGTGGCAGGGTCACATTCAGCGCTGAACACCAACCCACTGTTTTGAGTCATATCAGGGGCTCCAATCAGTTACTCGATCACGTCGATTTCCACCAGTGCCCACGTACAGCCAGCGTACTTTGGATTAGATGTGTGCAGGGTAACGCTGCTGGCTGAGGGGAAGGGTGCACCGTTCTCGGCGAGCATCTCGAAATACCCCTCAATGGCTTGTTGAACCATGGCTATTGCATCTTCCAGATCTTCACCGGCGCTAAAACAACCTGGCACATCCGGGACTTCAACACCCCACGCATGTTCGTCGTCGTCCATGAAAATCGCAATCGGGTAAAACATGTTCATGGTCCTCCGTGAACACAGCGGGTGAGGTTATGAACCCCAAAGGGCGCCCCCGAAAGGCGCCGGGTGGACTGTCAGGAGGGTTCTGCATCCATGCGTCGAGCGATAACGTCCAGCACATCGCAACCATCGCGCAATGGCACGCAGCAGAGCAATGCGAAGTCGCTGAGTACAACTGTGTCAGAGGTCAGGTCGCCGCGCATCGCGAGGTTTTCAAGAAGCTGCGTCACGGCGCGAATTCTGTAGCTGGCGGTGCTGAGCAGGGAGTGCAGGGGTTGGGTGGTGTTGACGTAGAGGGAGGGGAGGTCGTCGGCGTTGCTGGTTAAAGCCATATATTCATTCATGAGTGAGTACCAATTGTAGGTGGAAGACCTACCACTCAATTGTCGCCAAACAATAGGGTGGTAGCTGTACGCGGGTTGGCGAACCGGACAATGGTGAAACCGGCAGACCCGGAGGTCTCCCACGCACAGCTACCGAAAAGCAGCCAAGCGTGATCAAAAGCGCTCCGAAAAATCCTCGGAGCCCTCTGTACCGTTGTTACCGAGTCGCCAAACCCGATACGCCATTTGGGCGCGTTCGGACTATAGGTCTCATGACAAAGGCACAGCAATGCGCAAGTCTACGGACATTTCCCAGTGTCGTGTAGGACGTTGCTTTTTCGAGTGTTGCGCTCTGTTGATCCATTAAAAATGGGCCGTTGCCCGACTTCGGTAGGCCCATCACCAAATCCCGCCCCCGTCGAAACCGCCTGACGTGAGATCAAAATTCGATTGGAGCGGGTGAAGGGAATCGACCCATTACTCCGGTCGATTCACTTAGTATTGTGTAGTTGTGTAAAGATCTACATCAATTTTTACAATATAAATCAGTGAATTATTGCGTCTGCATCGAATGTCGGAGGCCGTATTGAATGCGCACCTAGGTATAGATTGAGTAGCGGGCAATGGGCCGAATACGGTGCTTCTTGTATCGGCCTACCCTAATGCAGACCACGCGATCAATGCGTAACTGGAATCCCTAGCTTGAGGTCGCTGGAGGTCGCTTCAGTGAAGGGTTTCGTTACTAGCGTTAGCTGAAATGCTGGTGGGATGGCTAACTTGCTGAGACAGAGGCATTTGTGGAGCGTGTATAGGAATCGAACCTTTGGGAAAGGTGCGTGGGCAGGTGGGGGGGGGGATGCGCGATATACCTCGTACCCATAACCACCGGCCATGCGCCCGGTAATCTTATAGCCCGCCATCAATCGCCTGGCGTGCGAAGACGAGGCGCTGGTACTTGTGATCTGCGATCTCATTACTCCCTCCTGTATCTGATCTGAGGGCCATGTTCACCCGAATGACCTCCGCCCGTAGGAATGGGCTATGAAATGGCCACTACGCTGATATAGTTTGGTAGCAAATTGACACTCACCTGCCAATGGAATGCTCGATGATTAATAAAATTTCAATAAAAAGCGTTACCAGCTATCCCGATGATAAATTTGCCGATCTTGGCCCGTTGAAACGTATCAACCTTGTTTACGGTCTCAACGGATCCGGTAAGTCAACCGTTGGGAATTATTTGCAGGATCTGACGGGCAACCGTTATCAGAAGTGTCAAGTTGATCCGCAAATCAAGCAAGAACAAGTTTTCGTATATAATCAAAAGTTTGTCGAGAAGAATTTTCATCAGGAAAGTCATCCTGGTATCTTTACGTTGAACGAAGGCAATATTGACGCAAAAGAAAAAATTGCTGAACTGCAACAGAGCTATGACGCGGCTGCTGACGAAATCGAACGCATAAATAAGAAGCGGGCGGGAATCGACGACGGCAATGCTAAAGCTGCTACGGCTTATAAGGATGCGCTCTGGGAGATCAGGCTAGAATTCGAAAAGGGGGATCTAGGCGCTTGTTTTAAGGGCGTGAGGCAGAAGGAGAACTTCAAGGATCAGTTGGAGAAGATACCGCTGCCGACAGGCGCGATCCGTTCGAAGAAGGAGCTGTCTGAAGCGGCAAAGTCACTTAGCTCATCCGATGAGCAACCATTGCCGGCGCTACCGTATATAAATTTCAATGCGGAAGAGTTTGAACGCGATGAGATTCTGGCGAAAGTCATTACGCCTTCAGGCGATTCCTATCTGGCTGACCTGATCCAAAAGCTGGGCAATTCTGATTGGGTTAAAAATGCCTTGCCCTATTTGGAACAGTCCGAGAATACATGTCCGCTTTGCCAGCAGAAGCTTCCTCATGAGTTTCAAAGCCATGTAAAGTCGTTATTTGACAAAAGCTACGATGAGGAAGTTGCTAAGGTCGTTCAGCTCAAAAATCGATATACCAAAGCGGCTGATGTATTAGAGGTTGATTTGGAGTCAGCGACTTATCTCGCCTCAGCTATCCAGTCGGATGCCGATTTCATCAAAGCTAAGGGTGATTTGAAGCGGTTACTCACAATCAATCGCACAAGGCTAGCTGATAAGCTCGGGTCAGTATCTAAAGCTGTTTCATTAGAGTCGACTAACGATGCGCTAGATCGCTTGAATGCTGCAATCAAGGCGCAGAAAGTCAAAGACGACGATTATAATCTCAGATTGACCAAGAAGGATCAGCTGTTTGCTGAGGTGACTTCAGAAGTCTGGCAGTTGATGCGGAAGCAGGCTGATAAAATCATCACAGCCCATAAAGGCGCAGAAAAAATATACTTTAAAAGCGCCGCAGATTTGGATGCAAAGAAAAAAGAGTTAAGTGATCAAAAAGATAAAGATTTTGAGGCCATTGCTGAATGCCAGAGCCAGATGACCAATGTGGAGGAGTCGGTTAAGAAAATCAATTCCGCTATTGCGAGTATCGGTATCAGTGGTTTTACTCTTAAAAAAACTGATGGGGAAGGTACTAGCTACCGTCTGGTTCGTGAGAAGAACTCCAACGACGTATATAAGTCCCTGAGTGAGGGTGAGAAGACGCTCATAACCTTTTTGTATTTCCTGGAGCTCTGCACCGGTAGTGTCGACGCTGACAAGCCTGTGGTGCTCAGCGACAGGGTAATTGTGATCGACGACCCTATTTCCAGCCTGTCGCACAATTATGTCTATGAGGTTGCGGCGCATATTTATCACCGCGTTCTGTGTTCCACTGTAGGATTCAAGCAAGTCATTGTTCTTACCCATAATTTGTTTTTCTTCCATGAGTTGTTAAGAAATGCACCCAAGGGGGTGACCAAGAAATACGCCTGTTTTAGGGTTTCAAAAGGAACCCATAGTGCGTTTGCCCAGCTAGGGCATGAGGAGATCAAAAACGATTACGAAACCTATTGGCAGGTGATCAGGGACGCACGCGATTCGAAAGTGCATGCTGCGGTGCTTCCTAATATGATGCGTAATATTCTAGAGCACTATTTTGGCTTCATACACAAAAGCGATGACCTGCTGAAGGCGCTTGAGGCACTGGAAAAAGATGATCTGGAATTTAAACCACTCTATCGGTACATAAACAGGCAGTCACATGGCGGCGCAATTAATGTCACTGACTTCGGTGGTTGGGGCGCAGACAAAATGATTGAGAAATTTGAAGGCGTCTTTGCGAAATCCGGATATCCCGAGCATTACGCCGTCATGATGGGCGGCACAGCGGTGGAAGAAGAGGGCGTTAATCCTGGGGGCGCATGACGGCCAATCAGCCTTAAACAGCTTCAAACCCGGCCCAGACATGGGTGGCGGCAATGTGCCACCAAACTCTTCCATTCACCATAGGTCGCTGCTAGGATAGCCTGGCAGCTACCACCAGCGACTCCTTTCCATCCTGCCTGACCCTCCAAACCGCATGAGCTTTGCGCAAGGGGCGCAAAGGCTATCAGCGGCAGTGCTGAGAAAAAATGGAGGGTTTGTCCATGAGCAATCATGAGAAAGTCGTACCTGTACGACAATACGAACGTTTCCGCTTTGGTCGTTGGGAGCAGGTGTGTAAACACCTTCGTTCCCTGCCACAGCGGTAATGGATGAGTTTGGTGGTAGCTGTGCTATTTCTCGCCTCCTCCAGTGCAACTCCGCCGTATCCAGCTCACACATCCGAATGCCAGTACTGGCTCACCGTCGACTTTGAAAGCCCCAGAGCGCGCCTCGCCTCGACGGAAAAGGTGGCGGATTTATTTATCAAGGAAAAAAGGAAAAGGTGACGGACTTATTTATCCACGTAGAGCTGGATCGGTCATGATTCGACCAAATTCCGGGTACAAAAAACGGCTAAAAGTGCTTTTTTTTACTTAATCCACCTCCCACCTCTCAATCCTCAAACGCAGAACGCACAGCCTCCACAACGCGCTCTGCCACGCGCTCATCTTCAAGTTGCGGATACCCTTTCTTCAGCTTGCCCGACACCGTCCAGCCATTCTCCTTGATAGAGCGAATGATGCGATTCGCGTCCTGGTCTGGCATTTCCAATACCTCTTTCAACTGTTCCTGTGCTCGCTGAAAGATCACCAGTACTCTGGCTTCATCCGCCATTTCCTTTTTAATCGTGTGCTCGATAACGCGTGCGGTGTACAGGACGTGTTCGGTCAGATCGGGATAGCGCCAGGCAAAACGCGCGTCCTCATATTCATCGAAGATGAAGTTGCTGCGAGTACCGTCCTCGTAGGTCACGAGTTCGCCGAACCGATGGGCCGTCGCGTAACGTCGCATGAACGGTCGCGAGAATACTTCGAGCGTACGATCGTAGCCGGCCCTGAAGTCGATCGAGCTTGTGATTGTGGCAGAGACCGGCAATATCACGCCGTCGGGCACTGCCTTGTCCCGAACCAGGGTGTCGTTGATCAGGAAGCGGTGAATCCGGCCATTTCCGTCGCGCATGGGATGGATGTACACGAAGCCAAATGCCAACACTGCGGCACGTGCCACTGACTCAGCACCACGGGTTGCGACCTCAAACTCGTTGAGGCCTGCCAAGAGCTGAGCGAGGTCTGCGAAATGGGGGGCAATGTAATGCACGATGTCCTCGCGCATCGTGGCTTGCCCCACAAATACGGGAGAGCGCCGCAAGCCCAGTCCGATGGCGTCATGTCCAAGAATGCCAGCTTGCAGGGAATGCAGGCTGTCGTTGCTCAACGGGTCTTTGATATGACCGCAGTGCTGGGCAATGACATGGGCAAACCGCTGGATGCGATCCGCCTGGCCGGCTTCCTTTTCGATGAGAAAACTCGCGCGCGATTCCTTGAACGTCAGCCAACTGGCCGTACGCATCAGGATGTCGGCACCAAAGGCCTGATCCAATTCACCCAATGCTTCGCGCAGATTGAATTGCAGAGCTTCCTGCACTGGCACCGTACGACGAACCAAGGGGCAGAACTCAGCTGTCCCCGGCAGGTTGTTGTTGATGCGCCAACGACGAGTTCGCAGAGCGTCGCGACGAGTCAGATAGTCTTGGGGCGAAAGTACATCAACATAGCCGCCATTGGTCACGTCAGGCACATCCAGGCGTTCGCCTGTCAGCCATTCGTAGAGGAACCCCGTGCGGCGGGCGTATTGACCGAAAGGCTCCCGTCGACACCACTCTTCGACAGGCAGCGGGCCTATGGCTGCAAACAGGCGGGCGAAGAACTCGAGGTGGATCTCCTCGTACTTGAGGCCGAATTCGAAATGTCCTGCGAAATCGTCTGCGGGCCGATAGCTTGTCGGGTATCGGTTCTCCACATTGCCGTCAGTTTCGCGATTGACACGTACAGTGCCGATCATGGATTCGACGCGCAGAGGCTGTGCCAGTGCGATGTCGTAACGGGTCGCGAGGGTCTTGAAACCGACTTGCATTGACGAAATCCTTTACTGGGACAAGAAAAACGCTAACAGAACCTTGATCTTATGCGAAAACGTTAATTTCGAAACGGTGAAAACACTAATGTCGGATTGAATTTGATAACAAATCCGTGCTTTTCGAAAAAAACGCTAACAGGTCTCAGGATAGACGCTATCGCCCAAGGGCACTTGCTAATCGATCAGGGAAAATGGCGGAATGGCTGAAGAAGCAAAATCCACCAAATCCCGGACACAAAAAAACCGGCCATCAAGGCCGGTTTTTTCTGTCTCTGCATCCCCCGTCAAAACAACCCTGACGTGAGATCAAAATTCGATTGGAGCGGGTGAAGGGAATCGAACCCTCGTTATCAGCTTGGGAAGCTGGAGTAATGCCATTATACGACACCCGCTCAGAGCGCTGACTTTGTACCAGATACGGCCGGCGATTTGAAGTTTTTCTTTACGTGGGGCGGGTTTAACGCAGATGTGACAAAAAAACCCGGACCGCATGACGGTCGATCGCGGGCAAGCCCCGCGCCTGCGCAATACGTTTAACGCAGCAGGGCGGGGCTTGCTCGCGATGACGCTACTTCAGCCTGCCAATGCATGGTGTTCCTGGGCGTTGTGGTAACGCGGTCGGCTTTCGAGTTGCGCTGGTTTCAGGAAGCCCATCAGTGCGTTGCGGCTGTCTCGGCAGGCGGCCTTGTGCTCCATGTCGAGAAAGTGGCCGGTGGCCTGAATGGTGCTGAACGTGCTGTGTTGCACGTGGCCGGCGAACAACCGGGCGTCGTCGGCGGCGGTGTATTCGTCCCATTCGCCGTTTAGGAACAGCACCGGCACGTCGATTTTCTTCGCCGCGTGCAGGTAGCACTGGCGATCGCTGTGCAGCACGTCGCTGATGTGGAAGTGCATCTGCCCGTACTCATGTTCGGCCAGGGAGCTGACGTGGCGATAGTTGAAGCGCTTGAACAACGACGGCAGGTGTTTGCCGATGGTGTCGTTCACCAGGTGCCCGACCCGGTCGCGATCCAGGTTGCCGAGGTGTTCGACGCCGCGCTCGAGGTAGTCGAGCATGTGCGCGTTGATCACAGGGGAGAACGAGCTGATCACGGCTTTTTCGATGCGCCGTGGCCGTTGCGACAATGCCATCATGGTCGCGGCACCGCCCCAGGAAAACGACAGCACGTGCTCGGCGGCGAAGTGGTCGATCAGCTCCAGCAGGATCTGTCCTTCGATTTCCTTGGTGAGCATTTTTTCATGCAGGTTGTGGGCTTTTGACCGGCCCGCGTAGGGCTGGTCGTAGCAGACGACGTTGAACTGCGGATGGAGGTTTTTCACGGTTTGTGCAAACGACGCAGTCGTGGCCATCGAGCCGTTGACCAAGATAATGGTCTTCTCTGCGGCGTCTGCGCGATAGAACTCCGTGTAAACCCGATACTGACCCTGTATATCCAGCACAGCGATTTCTGGCCTCATGTCATAAGACTCCTGGCAAGCGGGTATGCGCGCAAATGAGATTGCACGAGCTTTGTGACAGGTAGGCATACGCCTGGAATTTGAGAGGCCCATGTCGATCCATTGCAGTCCGGTCGACGGGTATTGTTATTGGCGGGCAGTCTGCCGGATGAGGCCGGAACCCTTGGGTTCCTACCGGCAAAAAGTTTCTTAGAAGTATGGGGTGACTCGTCGGTCACATTTCGGCCGACGTCCTGATTCAAGCAGGGGTCACATCATTGCGCAAGTGCCGTTGGTAAATTGTTCGACAACTTTCTGCTGAGCGGTCGCGCGCTTAGATCGATCCGATCTCTTCGTCGGTCAGCGGGCGGTATTCGCCCGGTTTCAAGGTGTCGTCGAGCACCAGTGACCCCATGCGTTCGCGATGCAGGCGCATCACCTTGTTGTCGAAGTGGCCGAACATGCGCTTGACCTGGTGATAGCGGCCCTCGACGATGCTCAGGCGTGCGCATTTTGGCCCGAGCAGCTCTAGCCCGGCGGGTTGCGTGGTGAGGTCTTCGAAGGCGAAGTACAGCCCTTCGTTGAATTTGATCGCGTATTCGGGGCCGATGTCCTGCTCGGTTTCGACGTAATAGACCTTGGGCAGTTTGGTCTGCGGTTGGGTCAGGCGCCGCGACCAGCTGCCGTCGTTGGTGATCAGCATCAGGCCGGTGGTGTTGAAGTCCAGGCGTCCGGCGATGTGCAGTTCGTCCTTGTCCGGTTCATGGATCAAATCGAGCACGGTCGGGTGCTGCGGATCCCGGGTGGCGCTGACGCATCCGGCGGGCTTGTGCAACATGAAATGGCGCAGGGGTTTACCGACTTGCAGCACCTCGTTGTCGACTTCGACGCGGCTGAATTCGCGGACTTCGCTGTGCGGGTCGCTGACGACTTTTCCGTCAACCCTGACGCGTTTTTCCACCAGCAACAGGCGTACCTGCTTACGGTTGAAGCACGGCAGGTTGCTGAGGAAACGGTCGACACGCATGACTTAAGGATCGGTAAGGACAGGGGCGCGCATCTTACTTGATCGACCCGGACGCTGCTTGCAACTGCGCCTCGACCTCAGCGCAGCGCGGGCACAGGCACGAGGCGTCGCGCAGTTCCACCGGCAGCGCCTGGAGCACAGCCGGGTCGATGCTGACGCCGTAGCACCAGCAGGCGCGGTCGGCGGTTCGCGGGTCGGCCAGGGTGCAGTCGTTGGGTGCACCGCAGGCCGGGCAGAAGTCAGGCTGGTTCATAGCTGAAGTGAGGTTTTTCCACGCAGGTTCGGTTACGGCCAGTTTGCTTGGCCCGATACATCGCATGATCCGCCCGTGACAGCAGGCTGTGCAAGGTATCATCGGGCTGCTGGGTGGTGATGCCGATGCTGACGGTCACATGCAAGGCCTGACTGTTGTAGGCATAGCGCTGTTCCTCTACGTGCTGACGAATTTTCTCGGCAATCATCAGACCTGTCTTACCGTCGGTGTCCTTGAGCAGCACGATGAACTCTTCACCACCCCAGCGGCAGACGATGTCGGAGTGCCGCAGGCAACTTTCCAGATCCCGGGCGAAACCGATCAGTACCTGGTCGCCGGCCAGGTGGCCGTAGGTGTCGTTCAGCGCCTTGAAGTGGTCCAGGTCCAGCAGCAAAGCGGTCAGCGGCTTGGGCTCGCGCCGGGCTTCGTGCATGGCCTGCGCGGCCAGCAGGTCGAAGCCGCGACGGTTGGGCAGTTCGGTCAGGCTGTCGAGGATGGCCTGGGCCTGGATCTTGTCCTGATAGCGTTTGATCACCCGGTTGAGCAGGGCCAGCACGATCAAGGTGACCAGCAGGCAGATCAGCAGGTTGAGGTACAGCGACTGGCGGATTTCACCGAGGGCGCTGTCTTCGCGTTTGTCGACGAACAGGTACCAGTTCAGCTCCGGGATAAACCGCACGTTGAGGAAATGTCCCTGGCCCTGCACGGAGTATTCATAGCTGCCGCTGTGGGGTTTGGGCAGCCGGCTGACCAGGTCTTTCATGCTGTCGAGTTCACTGAGTTTCTGCCCGATGTGCGCACCCTGCGGACCCCCTTCGGCGCCGGTGAGCACCAGGCGCCCGAAGTTGTCGACGAAATACACACTGCGTTGATAGCGCTGCTGGTACTTGTCGATCAGCTTGATCACGGCATCGACGGTCAGGCCAACCCCGGCCGCGCCGATGAATCGGCTGTTGTAGTCGTAGACCTTGTAGTTGATGAAGAAGGTCAGGTTGTCCTTGTTGGCGAGGTCCGGGTCGACGTTGATCTCGTACGGATCCTTCATGTCCCGCACACGGAAGTACCAGGCATCGCGGGGCTCGGTGGTCTTGACCTGCTTGAGCACACCCTTGGCGTGGTAGTAGGTCAGGCTGGTGTTGGAGACGAAGAACGCGGTGTAGGCGCCGTAGTGGGTCATGACCTCGTTGAGGTAACGGGTCATCTGGTCGGAGTCCTTTTCACCATTGACCACCCAGTCGCGCATGAAGGTGTCGCGGGCCATCATCGAGGAAATCAGGATTGGCCTGACGAGGTCTTTCTGGATTTCCGAGTAGACCGTATCCGATGTCAGCGGCAGTTCGGTGTTGACGATGTTGTCGCGGATCGAGGCCCGGGAGGCGTAGTAACTGAGGAAGGAGGTGGCGAGGAAACCTGCGCCCAGCAATGCGACCAGCGTGAGCACCAACGAACGTTGAGAGTACAGCGGCGAGCGAAGCGGCATGGCAGTTCCATTGGCAGTCATCCGATGGTCGCATTCTAATGGCACTGCGGGGAAATAACTGCTCTATGTGTGCCGCGAATGGTCGTTCCCACATTCCACGAAGGGTTACGCCCGCCGCCAGCGTGAATGAGGCGGCACTTTGATGGTGCTCGTGTGCACCGCATTGGAACCTGTCCGCCGCTGATCAGACGGTGGGTGTGACGTCGCACTTGGCAGGGGATTGCCAGTCAAAACAGGTGTAAGTCGGAGCGTGCCGACTGCTGTTACAGGTCTTTACGGAGGCCGCCATGTTGCGTCGATTATTGTTAGGTGCAGTACTGGGTCTTGGATTGTCTGGCTGCTACTACTACGCCGGTCCTGCCGACGTCTACGGGGGACCTTATTACTACCCCGGCTACTACTCGCCCTATTACTACGGTTACTACGGTCCGCGTTATTACGGTGGTTATCGCGCCTATTACTACGGTGGGCATGGTTACTACCGTGGCCACGGCGGCGGACATCATGGCGGCGGACATCATGGTGGTGGACATCGAGGTGGTCACCGTTAATCAGGGCGCGAATGGATGAAAAACCTTTCATCGGCCAGATGTTTCCACTTGTTTCAAGGGCGCACCAGATTCCGAATTCGGTGTCTGATCTTTCGACAGTCACCGAACATTTGTCTGTCGCCTGCCAGCGTCGCTGGTGTGGCTTACCCGCGGTCCAGGAGGCCGCCATGCTCTGTCGAATTCTTCTGTTAGCTGTGTTGGGATTGTCCCTTGGTGGGTGCGTGCCTTATTACGATGAAGGAGGCAGTTACTACAGTTCCGAGGTCTATACCTCGCCATCGCCAACCTATTACGCCGGGGGGAGTTCCTACTACTCCAATGGTGGCGGTTACTACACACCGCCGCCCCGGTACTACGTGCCGCCAGCGCGGTATTACCAGCCGACACCGCGCTATTACTCACAGCCACGGATCTATCAACCGTCGCGCTATTACTCGCAGCCGCGGATGTATCAACCATCGCGCCATTACCAGTCGGCCCCTCGTTACTATCAGCCGTCGCGTGGCGACTACCGCACGCATCACAACCATGGCTGGGACGGCCGTAACCGCGGGAACTGGAACAACGACTATCGCGGTAACGGTCGAGGCTATCGCAGCGGGCGGGGCGGCCACCGATAGCTTTGTACAAAACACAACTCTGAATGTGGGAGCGAGCTTGCTCGCGAAGGCGGAGTGTCAGTCAACATCAATGTTGCTGAGATGACGCTTTCGCGAGCAAGCCCGCTCCCACAGTGTTGTGTGCAGTTTTCAGTATTCGGACAAATCCGCCAGCGGATGCCGACCTTCCCAAGCCTTGTGAAAATGCGCCTCTACCACCGCGTCCGGCACGTTGTTGATGTCCGGCCAGTGCCAGTGCGGCTTCTGGTCCTTGTCGATCAGCCGGGCACGTACGCCTTCGCTGAATTCCGGATGCCGACAGCAGTTGAGGCTCAGGGTGTATTCCATCTGGAAGACTTCGGCCAATGACAGGTGTCGGGCTCGAATGATCTGCTCCCACACCAGACGAGCGGTCAGCGGAGCGCCTTCGCTCAGGGTCCTGGCGGCGCGGCTCAGCAACAGGTCGGTGTGATCGCGCAAGGCGCTGATGGCCTTCCAGGCGCAACGCACGTCGCTGACATCCAGCAGTTCGTCGATCTGCTGGCGGCGCGGCAGCCACTGGGCTTCGGGCATCTGCGCCACGGCTTCCTGCTGCAAGGCCTTGAGCAGGCTGTTGAGCTGCATGGGTGTCTGTTCCTGCCAGTTCAATTGCAACAGGCCTTCGATCAATTCCGGCTGCTGCTCATCGAGCAGGAAACGATCGGCCAGGTCCAGGTCAATGGCATCGCGGCCGTTCATGTGCGCACCGGTCAGGCCCAGGAACAACCCGAGCTTGCCGGGCAGGCGCGACAGAAACCAACTGGCGCCAACGTCCGGGTACAGGCCGATGCTGATCTCCGGCATGGCCAAGCGGCTGCTCGGCGTGACGATGCGAATGCCTGCCCCTTGCAACAGTCCCATGCCACCGCCGAGCACATAGCCGTGGCCCCAGCAGATCAGCGGTTTCGGGTAGGTATGAAGTTTGAAGTCCAGGCGATATTCCGCAGCAAAGAACTGCGCGGCCAGTGGCGGTACTTCGCCCGGATGGACGCGACAGGCTTCCACCAGGCTGCGCACTTCGCCGCCGGCGCAAAAGGCCTTGGCACCATTGCCGCGCAACAGAACGCAGACGATCTGCGGGTCCTTGGCCCAGGCCCCCATTCGGTCGCGCAGGGCGTTTATCATCGGCAGGGACAGGGCGTTCAGGGACTTTTCGGCATCCAGGCTGGCGATGCCGATGCGCGCGCCGTCGGTGCCGGTGAGTTCTTCGAAGTGCAGATTCATCGTGACCTCGATCGGGAATTTGAGGGTTAAGTATGATCGCTGTGTGGGAAAGTGCCGGATCTGCGTCAGATCAATTGACAAGCGTGATGCGCTTTCCTAGGGTTCGCCCCATTGTTTTTGCCGGATGTAACCATGACTGCTGACGACCGTATCAAACTCGAACCGGGCTGGAAGGAGGCACTGCGTGCCGAATTCGACCAGCCCTACATGGCAGAGTTGCGAAACTTCCTGCAACAGGAGCGGGCGGCCGGTAAGGAGATCTATCCGCCGGGGCCGATGATTTTCAACGCGCTCAATTCCACGCCGCTGGACAAGGTCAAGGTAGTGATCCTCGGGCAGGACCCTTATCACGGCCCGGGCCAGGCCCATGGCTTGTGCTTCTCGGTGCAACCGGGCGTGCCGGCGCCGCCGTCGCTGGTGAACATTTACAAAGAACTCAAACGCGACCTGAACATCGACATTCCCAGCCATGGCTACTTGCAAAGCTGGGCCGAGCAGGGCGTGTTGATGCTCAATACCACCATGACCGTGGAGCGTGCCAACGCCAATGCGCACAAGGACAAGGGCTGGCAGTTTTTCACGGATCGAATCATTGAAGTGGTCAGCCAACAGCAACCGCACCTGGTCTTCATGCTGTGGGGCGCCCATGCCCAGAGCAAGCAGAAGCTGATCGATGCGACCAAGCATCTGGTGTTGACCTCGGTGCATCCGTCACCGCTGTCGGCCTATCGCGGCTTTCTCGGTTGCGGGCACTTCAGCCGGACCAACAAGTTTCTGGAACAGAATGGCGAGACGCCGATCGAGTGGCGGTTGCCGCCGGTTTGATGGGCTGAGCAAGAGGGCCCCATCGCGAGCAAGCTCGCTCCCACAAGGATCACGCGAACCCTGTGGGAGCGAGCTTGCTCGCGATGAAGGCAACTCGGTCTATCAGACTGAATCCGGACCCCGGTTCCAGTACTTGAACAACGGCTCCGCCAGAAACAACACAAACAACAGCCGCATCACCTGCATCGCCGTCACCAGCGGCACCGACAGTTGCAGGGTTTCCGCTGTCAGGCTCATCTCGGCAATCCCGCCGGGCATCATGCCCAAGGTCAGTGAACGCAGATCCAGATGGGTCAGCGCACTCAAACCCAATGCCGCCGCCGTGGCGATCAGCATGGTCAACACCGTGCCGATCAGGGTGCGCCCCATGAACGACGGCGCACGCCGGAAAAACTGCCGGTTGAAGTGACAGCCCAGACCGCTGCCGATCAACCATTGGCCAATCTGGCTACCGCCGTCGGGCAAGCCGATGTGCAGGTCCCCGCCGATGCTGACGGCCGCACTGACCAGCAACGGCCCGAACAGCCAGGGGTTGGGTTGACGCAGGCGCTCCCAGATCCAGGCCGCCAACGCGCCAGCGGGAAACAACACCGCCAGCCAGCGCCAATCGATGCTGCCAGCGTGGAAAGTCGGCGCACCGTCGCCCAACAAATACTTGAAGGCTGCCGGTACGCACAGCACCACGACCAACACCCGCAAACTCTGCCCCGCCGCCACACGGCTGAGTACCGCACCATTGCGGGCGCCGAGGTTGACCATCTCCCCGGAACCGCCGGGCATGCTGGAAAAGAACGCCGTGGCGCGATCTTCTCCGGTACGGCGCATCAGCCACACGCCGACCACGGCGGACAGGCTGGTGACCAACGCACCAAAGAAAATCAAACCGAAATGACTCAGCACCTGCTCCATCACCACCGGGGTGAAGTGCAGGCCAATGCCGATACCGACGATCCACTGGCCGCACTTGCGTCCGCCAGGGATTTCGGCCAATTGCCAGGGTGTCAGGCAGCGCACGAGGATGATCGCCAGCAACGAGCCGACCATCCACGGCAAAGGCCAGCCGACCTGGCTGGCGAGATAACCGCCCAGCAGGCCGACCAGCGGGGTTCCCCACCAGAGTTTGAAGGGGGACCGATCAGACATCGGCGACAACGCGTTGCGCCACTGAGCGTTTACGCCAGATCCGCACAATCGGCACCAGCAGCATGACCACGATCAACCCCCAGACACCGACGGTGATGCCGCTCGACCAGAGGATGTCCAGCGAACCGTTGGAGATCGACAGCGCCCGACGCAGGTTCTGCTCCATCAAGCCGCCAAGAATGAAACCCAGTAGCACCGGCGACAGCGGGAAGTCGAGCTTGCGCAGGATGTAGCCGAAGATGCCGATACCGATCATCAGGAACAGGTCGAAGGTGGTGGCATGCACCGCGTACACGCCGATAGCGGTGATGATCGCAATCATCGGCACCAGCGCCCAGTTCGGCACGGCGAGGATTTTGGTGAAGATGCGGATCATCGGGATATTGAGGATCACCAGCATGATGTTGGCGATAAACAATGACGCAATCAGGCCCCAGACGATGTCCGGTTGCTG
Source organism: Pseudomonas sp. GW823-FHT06E10 (assembly GCF_058794995.1). Taxonomy (NCBI): domain Bacteria; kingdom Pseudomonadati; phylum Pseudomonadota; class Gammaproteobacteria; order Pseudomonadales; family Pseudomonadaceae; genus Pseudomonas; species Pseudomonas sp. GW823-FHT06E10. Next base: position 308,970 of record NZ_JBXAHJ010000006.1, read on the forward strand.
TTGGAACAGCAGGGGGCCGGGTGTGATGTTGTACAGCGACAGCGCACCGATCATCACCGCCGTGGTACCCGAGCCGGGAACGCCGAGGGTCAGCATCGGCACCAGCGCGCCGCAGGCTTCGGCACCGATGGCGGTTTCCGGGGCAGCGAGGCCGCGTTTGTCGCCCTGGCCGAATTTGCCGCTTGGGCCGGCAATGCGTTTCTCGGTCATGTAGGCCACCGCACTGGCCAGCGTCGCTCCGGCACCCGGCAGTACGCCCATGATGAAGCCGAGCACGCCACAACGCATGTTCACCCAGAACACCGAAGCGGCTTCCTTGAAGTTGAACAGCATGCGCCCGGTCGCCTGGAAGGCTTCCTGGCCACGGTGGGTTTTTTCCAGCAGCAACAGGATTTCACTGATGGAGAACAGGCCCAGCACCAGCACTACGAATTGAATGCCGTCGGTGAGGTGGATGTTATCGCCGGTGAAGCGGTACACACCGCTGTTGGCATCAATGCCGACCGTCGACAGAAACAGCCCGATCAGCGCGGCGATGAAGGTCTTGAGCGGGCGGTCGCCGGCCATGCCGCCGAGACAGACAATCGCAAACACCATCAGCACGAAGTATTCCGCCGGGCCGAAGGCAATCGCCCATTTCGCCAGTATCGGCGCGAACACCACCATCCCGCAGGTGGCAATGAAAGCGCCGATGAACGAACTCCAGGCCGACAGCGACAGGGCAACACCGGCCAGGCCTTGACGGGCCATCGGGTAGCCGTCGAGGGTCGTCATCACGGTGGAGGCTTCGCCGGGAATGTTCAGCAGGATCGAACTGATCCGGCCGCCGTATTCGCAACCCAGATACACCGCCGCCAGCAGGATCAATGCCGACTCCGGCGGCAGGCCCAGTGCGAACGCAATCGGGATCAGCAATGCCACGCCGTTGATCGGCCCCAGCCCCGGCAGCAGGCCGACGACGGTGCCGATCAGCGTGCCGCTGAGGGCGGTCAAGAGGTTGTAAGGGGTTAGTGCGACGCCGAAGCCGTGACTCAAATAACCAAGCGTATCCATATCAGTTCTCCAGAACGTCGAGCAGGCCCAGAGGCAGTGGCACGTCCATGACTTTGTCGAACAGCAGGTACAGACCGACGCTCATCAGGCTGATGATTATCGCGCCCGGCAGCCAGCGTCCGCCGTACAGGCGAGCCATCGGTATGCCAACCAGCATGCTGCTGAGAATGAAGCCCAGCGGTTCGAACAGCCCGGCGAAGACCAGCAGCAACAGTACGCAAACACCAATTTTGGTCAGGGTTTCGCGATCCAGCGGTGGCTCTTCATCGGTGTGCTTGATCGGCGAAGGGCTATACACCATGTACACCAGCGCCAGGCCCATCAGTCCCAGCATCAGCAGGGGGAAGGCTCGCGGGCCGATCGGTTCGTAGGAAAAAGGTGCCTGGTAGGGCCAGGCCATCGCCACCAGGCTGAGGCAGGCCAGCAACAGCACCGAAGCAAAAATGCGTTGTAAGAGCATGGGGAACTCCTGTGCCGCGACTCCGCCAAACGGAGCCGCGGCCGCTAGACAGAGGCGATCACTGGATCAGGCCGAACTCTTTGGCCAGCACTTTGTAGTCCGCAACCTGCTTCTTCACGTAGGTGTCCAGTTCCGGGCCGGTCATGGCGAACGGGAACAGTTCACGCTGGTCGCGCAGCTTGGCGAACTCGGGGGAGGCCAGCAGCTTGTCGAAGGAATCCTTCCACCAGGCATAGTCTTCATCGCTGACTTTTGGCCCGAGGTAGAAGCCGCGAACCACCGGCCAGACGATGTCGTAGCCTTGCTCGCGGGCTGTCGGAATGTCCTTCATTTCCGGCTCGTCCAGGCGCTTGTCGGAGAACACCGCCAGCAGGCGCATGTCGCCACTCTGGATGTGCGGCATGGAGTCGGAGATGTCGGTGCTGCCGACCTGGATGTGGCCGCCGAGCAGGGCGGTAGCAATCTCGCCGCCACCTTCGAGGGCAACGTAACGCAGGTCACGGGGGTTGATCCCGGCGGCCTTGGCGATCAGCGCGGTTTGCATCCAGTCCTGGCTGCCGACGGTGCCGCCGGAGCCGATCACCACTTTGCTCGGATCTTTCTTCAGTGCCTGGACCAGATCGTCGAGGGTCTTGTAGGGCGAATCGCTTTTCACCGCGATGGCGCCATAGCTGGTGCCAACGGCGGCCAGCCAGCGCACGTGGCTTTCATCGAAACGACCGAACTTGCCCTGGGCCAGGTTCAGCAGCGAACCACTGGACCAGGCTACCAGGGTGCCGGCATCGGCCGGACGTTGGGCGACCACTGCGTTGTAGGCCACTGCGCCAACGCCGCCGGGCATGTAGGTCACGCGCATCGGTTTGGTCAGCAGTTTTTCGTTGATCAGCGCGCTTTGCGCCAGTTTGCAGGTCAGGTCGAAACCACCGCCGGGCGAGGCCGGGGCGATGCATTCCGGGCGTTTGGGTTCGGCAAGCGCATGGCCGGTAAACAGCAGTACGCTGGCCGCGAGGGCAATTTTACGCATTGACAGGTTCATTCAAGTCTCCTTGGGAGTTGTTGTTATGGACGCACTGAATTACCAAAGGGCAACGCTATAGCTCACCAGCAGACGCACTTCATCGGCATCGCGAGCAGAGTAGTTGGAGCGGTAGGTGGCATTGCGCAGGCGCACGGCGACATCCTTGAGCGCGCCGCTTTGTACAACATATTTAATCTCGGAGTTGCGTTCCCACTCTTTGCCTTCGTCACCGTTCTTGAGCTTGATGTTGTCACCGCTCACGTAACGGCTCATGAAGGTCAGACCGGGGACGCCGAGGGTGACGAAGTCGAAGTCATAACGCGCTTGCCAGGAGCGTTCTTCGGCGCCGGCAAAGTCGTTGATCTGCACGAAGTTCACCAGGTACGGGTCGGCGCCATCCACATACGGGAATGCGCTGTCGCCGGACATGTGCTGGTAGCCCGCGCTGAATTTGTGGCCGCTCAAGGCGTAACTCACCAGGCCGTTGAGGGACTTGTTGTCGATCTTGCCGCCACGGGCCTCGCCCTGGTCATCGCTGATGGCAAACCGCAGGTCGGTGCCAAAAGTGCCGGGGCCAAATGGCTGCGAAGCGATCAAACCGAGGAAATGCTGGTTGTAGACTTCATCGAGTTGCGCGAAGTGGTAGCTGCCGGTGATCTTGTCGGTGAGCTTGTAGTCCAGGCCGCCAAAATCAAAGTGCTTGCCGGCCACGGTGCCAGCGAAACGGCCGTTCTTGTTGTTGAGGGCAATGTCCTCGAAGTCGGTGCTGTCACGGTCCTTGGCTTTATCCAGACGCCCGCCGGTGAAGGTCAGGTTCTTGATCTCTTTGGAGGTCAGCATGCCGCCCTCGAAGGTCTGCGGCAGGATGCGCCCGTCATTGGGCTTGAGGATCGGCAGTTCCGGGATCAGGGTGCCGATTTTCAGCTCGCTGGCGGAGATTTTCATTTTGCCGGTCAGGCCGAGCTTGGAGTATTCGTCGACGGCGCGCCCATCGTCGGTCGGCAGCAGGCCGGTACCGGTACGGTCCGGGCTCGAATCGAGCTTGACCCCCATCATGCCCAGCGCATCGACACCGAACCCCACGGTGCCGTCGGTGTAGCCTGATTTCAGATTGAGCATGAACCCCTGGGCCCACTCGTCACGCTTGGACTGTTGGGCGCTGGTGCCGTCGCGAAAGTCGCGATTGAAGTACATGTTGCGGGTTTCGAAAGTGGCCGAGCTGTCTTCGAAGAATGCGGCCTGGCTCAACGGCGAAAAGCCGGCAAGGGCGGCAGCGCTGGCAAGCGCAGTGTGGCTGAAACGGGAGAGGCGGGCAGGCGCGATAGCCTGGGTCTGCAAGGACTGCATGGATGACTTACTCCGTTTATTGTTCTTATTTGTCGAAAACGCTTCGAGGCGTTTTTCGTATCGCTGTGTGGCTGCAGCGACGGCAGTCGAAACTGTCCGTGGCTGGACTGTAACGGGCTAACCTTTCGCTAACCTTTCAGCTGACTTTCACGGTTTTCGGGCTTCACAGCGGCGGTTGCGGCTGTAAACTTCGCGCCAGAGAATGGCGTCGACCATCCCGGAATGAGGTAAAGATCCATGCGTGTTCTGCTCGTCGAAGACCATTTGCAGCTCGCCGAAAGTGTCGCCCAGGCGCTCAAGAGCACCGGGCTGACCGTGGACGTCCTGCACGATGGCGTGGCGGCCGACCTGGCGCTGGGCAGCGAGGAATACGCCATGGCGATCCTCGATGTCGGCTTGCCGCGCATGGATGGTTTCGAAGTGCTGGCGCGTTTGCGGGCGCGGGGCAAGAACCTGCCGGTGTTGATGCTGACCGCCCGCAGCGACGTCAAGGATAGGGTCCACGGCCTGAACCTCGGCGCCGACGACTACCTGGCCAAGCCGTTCGAACTGACCGAACTCGAAGCCCGGGTCAAAGCCTTGTTGCGCCGCAGCGTGCTGGGCGGTGAGCGCATTCAGCGTTGCGGTGTGCTGGCCTATGACCTGGAAACCCGGCGTTTCACCCTCGGGGAAGAATTGCTGACCCTGACCTCCCGCGAACAGGCCGTGCTCGAAGCCCTGATCGCGCGCCCCGGTCGGGTGATGAGCAAGGAGCAGCTGGCGTCGCAAGTGTTCGGCCTCGACGAAGAAGCCAGCCCCGATGCCATCGAAATCTACGTGCACCGCCTGCGCAAGAAACTCGACGGTCAGCCGGTCGCCATCGTGACCTTCCGCGGCCTCGGTTACTTGCTGGAAAGCCGCGATGCATAAGCCCAGCAGCCTGCGCTGGAGGTTGCTGTGGAACCTGGCGCTGCTGCTGGTGGTGTTGATGCTGGCCAGTGGTTTGAGCGCCTACTGGAACGGACGCGAAGCTGCCGATACGGCCTATGACCGGACCCTGCTGGCGTCGGCGCGAACCATCGCTGCCGGCGTCTCCCAGCGCGACGGCACCCTGAGTGCCGACGTGCCCTACGTGGCCCTCGATACCTTTGCCTACGACAGTGCCGGGCGAATTTTCTACCTGGTCAACGACATCAATCAGAAGCTGATTTCCGGTTACGAAAACCTGCCCGCGCCACCGCCGGGAACGCCGCGCACCGATGACTATCCGGCGCTTGCACGTTTCTACAACGCCCAGTACCGCGGGCAGAACGTGCGCGTGGTGAGCCTGCTCAAGCCCGTGAGCGAGCCGAACATGAATGGCATGGCGGAAATTCGCGTGGCGGAAACCGATGAAGCGCGCGTCAGCATGGCCCGCAGTCTGGCGGCGGATACTTTGCTGCGCCTGGGCATGCTGGCAATCGGTGCGTTGATGCTGGTGTGGTTCGCGGTGAGTGCTGCGTTGCGCCCGCTGGAGCGCTTGCGCACGGCGGTGGAAGAGCGCCAGCCGGACGATCTGCGCCCCTTGCCTTTGGTGGAAGTGCAGCGCGAATTGTGGCCGCTGGTGCGCGCACTCAATCACTTTACCGAGCGCTTGCGTGGCCAGTTCGAGAAGCAGGCACAATTCATCGCCGACGCCGCCCACGAACTGCGCACGCCGCTGGCGGCACTCAAGGCGCGCCTGGAGCTGGGCCAGCGCTCGGCTGAGCCCGATGTCTGGCGCAGCACCCTGGAGAATGCCGCCCAGAGCACTGATCGATTGACTCATCTGGCCAATCAGTTGCTTTCCCTGGCGCGGGTCGAAAATGGTGCCCGGGCGATTGCCGAGGGCGGCGCGCAGTTACTCGACCTGAGTCAGTTGGCACGGGAACTGGGCATGGCCATGGCGCCGTTGGCCCACAAGCGTGGTATCGCGCTGGCGCTGGAGGCGGATGAACCGGTCTGGCTGCGGGGCGAGCCGACGTTATTGAACGAACTGCTGAGCAATCTGGTGGATAACGCACTTGCCCACACGCCGCCGGGTGGCAACGTGATTCTGCGGGTCTCGGCGCCTGCCGTGCTGGAAGTCGAAGATGATGGCCCCGGCATACCTCTTGAAGAACGCGATCGGGTATTCGAGCGCTTTTATCGGCGCAATCAGCAAGTGGCCGGTTCCGGATTGGGGTTGGCGATTGTCGGTGAGATCTGCCGCGCGCATCTGGCCCAGATCAGCCTGCACGATGGCGAGCGGGCGGGGTTGAAGGTGCGGGTGAGTTTTATCTCCGGGGAGTAACACAACATCTGTGGCGAGGGGGCAAGCCCCCTCGCCACAAGGATCAGTAAAACATCGTGCGCGTTTCTTCCAGGTCGGCGCACATCGCCTTGTCGTCAAAATCGATTCCAAGTGCTTTGTAGGCCGGTACGTTCAACGCATCGGTACTGGCGAGCGGGTGATCGGTGTCCTGCAGGCAATACAGGCTGGCCACCTGCACCAGATCCACATAGTCGACCTGCGCAGACTGGCGCTTGAAGTTCAGGTATAGCCGCGGCACTTGCACCAGCATGTCGGGAAATTCCCAGACCCTGAGCAGTTTTTCGCCGATTAGCGGATGAATCCGGTCGATCACATGGTTGAGGCTGACCGGGTCGGACAGCAGCTCGTAGTGATCTTCGGCGTAGGTCAGGATCGGCAGCACGCCGATCTGGTGCACCAGACCGCCAAGGGCCGCCTGATCGGGCTTTAGTCGGGTGCAACTGCGGCACAAGGCGTAGCTGACGCCGGCGATTTCCAGGCTTTTACGCCAGACATCGCGCATTTTCTGTTCCACCACGTCGGAGCGGGCATGGAAAATCTGCTCCATGACCAGGCCGATCGCCAGGTTACAGCTGTAGTTGATGCCCAGGCGGGTGATCGCGGTATGCAGATCGGTCACTTCCTGGGTCGCGCGCAACAGTGGGCTGTTGACCACTTTGATCAGGCGTGCCGACAGCGCGGTATCACGGCCGATCACTTTGCTCAGGGTACTGACGCTGACTTCCGGGTTTTCCGCGGCCTTGCGAATCTGCAGGGCCACTTCCGGTAACGTTGGCAGAACCAGGTCATCGTTATTGATGGCCTCAACCAAATCCTGTTGGACCTTTTCCGCCAGCTTGCTCATTTAGTCTCTCTAGGTGTCGCGCCAAGTGCTGCCGTTATTGCTGGATTTCGCGGTCGCGGTCCAGTTCATAAGGCAGGTCGAGCAGCTGCAAGGACGGCCCTTCGAGCGCGCCCAGGTGGATTTCTCCACTTTCTGCTGCTTCGGCTTGCAACACAGCCAGGAGTTCAATGTTCTGTCCGGCGCGGGCCGCCAGCACCACTTCGCCGATGGCGCTGCCGTGGGTCGGGGAAAACAGCGGGGTACCCGGTTCAGGCAGTTCGCCGGCAGCCAGTTGCAGGCGATACAGGCGGCGCTTGAGTTTGCCCAGGTACTGCATCCGCGCGACGATTTCCTGCCCGGTGTAGCAACCTTTCTTGAAACTCACGCCACCGACCGCTTGCAGGTTGAGCATCTGGGGGATGAACAGCTCGCGGGTACCGGGCATGACCTGGCCGATCCCGGCGCGGACCTGGCCCAGCAGCCATTGATTCAGATCGCCTTCGCTCAGCACAGCCGAAAGCTTGCCTTTGACCGCATCGGCTTGACCGGCGGCAACCCACAGTTCGGCACGTTCAGGCGAGACGCGTATGGCAATCAGTCCATCGTTGCGCACGACGCTGTCGGTTTCTGCCGGCAGGTCCAGGCCGAGGCTGACCAGCGCGGCGTCGCCATGGTCGATGCCGAAGCGGACCCAGGCGGCACTTTCGTCGGTCAGTTTCGACTTGGAAAATACTGCGTATTTTTTCAGGTCCGCCAGTTGCGGTTCGAGCAATTCGGTGGCCATGGCCAGGACCACGCCGTCACCTTCGAGCAGGATGCGGAAACTCGATTGCATCCGGCCTTTTTGCGTGCAGCGGGCACCGAGGCTGGCCCGGGAATCGCTCAGGTAGTTGAGGTTGCAGGTCAGTTGGCCTTGCAGGAATTTGCTGGCGTCCGCGCCGCGGACCGCGAGAACACCTTCATGAGAAAGGGTGCAGAAAAAAGCAGAATCGGCCATGGGTCATCGCAGGGTAAAAAGTCTGATGGACATCATAAGGGGCCGCCTTCGAAATGGGTAGTTAACAAAGGCTCGACGGTGGCCGACCAAAGCCGACTGTTCGACGGGGCGCGGGCCTGTATACTTGCGGCCTATTTGAGGAGCGCTCCATGGTCGAAGATGTTGAACTGAACCGCCTCTACTGGCACAGCCGCCGCGGCATGCTTGAGCTTGATGTGTTGCTGGTGCCGTTTGTGAAAGAGGTTTATCGGCACCTCAACGAGGTTGATCGCGCCTGCTATGTCAGGTTGCTCGAATGCGAAGATCAGGACATGTTCGGCTGGTTCATGGAACGCAGCGAATCGGAAGATCCTGAGCTGCAACGCATGGTTCGCATGATCCTGGATCGTGTCCAGCCCAAGTAATGGGTTCGAATGCCGCTGGCATGCCTCACGGCAGTTGCTGGCGGCCTATCTTCTGGCCCAGCTGTTCGCGTTGGGTTCGTTGTTTTTACTGTCGATTCCGGTCTGGGCCAGCTTGCTCGGCGTCGTGCTGTGCGTGGCTCATGGAGCCTGGCTGTTGCCCCGGCAGATCCTGCTGACGCACCCGCAGGCATTTTGCGGCTTGCGGCACGATGCCGATGGCTGGCAGTTGTGGAGTCGTGCCAAGGGCTGGCAGCCCGTGCAACTAAGGCCGGACAGCCTGGCGCTGCCGTTGGTGGTGGTACTGCGTTTTCGATTACGGGGCGAGCGCCGGGTCAGGGCCATTTGCGTACCCTGGGATACGCAGGCGGCGGATGTGCACCGACGCCTGCGGGTGCGGCTCAAATTCAGCCGACGTAGGTGGGCGGTACCAGAATAGTGTCCAGCGCGACCGGCAACATGTCCGGGTAGTCGAGGGTGTAATGCAGGCCACGGCTTTCCTTGCGTTCCATGGCTGACAGAATCATCAGCTCGGCAACCTGGGCCAGGTTGCGCAGCTCGATCAAGTCCCGGCTGACCTTGTAGTTGCTGTAGAACTCGTCGATTTCATCCAGCAACAGCTGCACGCGATGTTGCGCCCGTTGCAGGCGCTTGTTGGTGCGCACGATGCCAACGTAGTCCCACATGAATCGCCGCAGCTCATCCCAGTTGTGCGCAATGATCACGTCTTCATCGGAATCGGTGACCTGGCTCGCATCCCAGGCGGGAAGGGGCGTTGGCATCGGAACCCGGGGCAACTGTTCGAGAATGTCCGCGGCCGCCGAGCGGGCATAGACGAAACATTCCAGCAGCGAGTTGCTGGCCATGCGGTTGGCGCCGTGCAGGCCGGTGAAACTGGTTTCGCCGATGGCATACAGCCCCGGCACATCGGTGCGACCCTGTTGATCGACCATCACGCCGCCGCAGGTGTAGTGCGCCGCCGGGACCACCGGGATCGGTTGTTTGGTGATGTCGATGGAAAATTCCAGGCAGCGTTCGTACACCGTCGGGAAGTGCGTCTTGATGAAGGCTTCGGGTTTGTGGCTGATGTCCAGATAGACGCAGTCGACGCCCAGGCGCTTCATTTCATGGTCGATGGCCCGGGCGACGATGTCTCGTGGGGCCAATTCGGCCCGTGGATCGAAGCGCTGCATGAAGCGCTCGCCGTTGGGCAGCTTCAGATGGGCACCTTCGCCTCGCAGGGCTTCGGTGACCAGGAAGCTCTTGGCTTGCGGGTGATACAGGCAAGTAGGGTGGAACTGGTTGAATTCCAGGTTCGCCACCCGGCAGCCCGAGCGCCAGGCCATGGCGATGCCATCGCCGCAGGCGCCGTCAGGGTTACTGGTGTAGAGGTAAACCTTGGCCGCACCACCGGAGGCGAGGATCACAAAGCGGGCGCCGTAGGTGTCGACTTCGCCGGTGCCGCGATTGAGCACATAGGCGCCGAGGCAGCGATCACCTTCGAGTCCCAGGCGTTTCTCGGTAATAAGGTCAACCGCAACCCGCTGCTCCAGCAGTTCGATGTTCGGTCGTTTCCGGGCCTGGTCGAGCAGGGTGGTGAAAATGGCAGCGCCGGTGGCATCGGCGGCGTGGATGATGCGCCGATGGCTGTGACCGCCCTCGCGGGTGAGGTGGAACTCGAACCCGCCGTCTTCGTTACTCGATTGTTCATCGCGGGTAAAGGGCACGCCTTGGTCGATCAGCCATTGAATCGCTTCCCGGCTGTGCTCGACGGTAAAGCGCACGGCGTCCTCATGGCACAGGCCGCCGCCGGCATTAAGCGTGTCATCGACATGGGACTCAACGGTATCGGTGTCATCGAGAACGGCCGCAACGCCGCCCTGGGCCCAGAAAGTCGAGCCATTGGCAAGGTTGCCCTTGCTCAGAACGGCAATGCGCAAATGACCGGGCAAGGTCAGCGCAAGGCTCAAGCCGGCAGCACCGCTGCCAATTACCAGAACATCGTGTTGAAACTGTTGGCTCATTTCAGGATTCCGCTCAAAGCGACCCGGGTCGGGGGTGGCGCAGCTGGACTTTCGAGTCAATGCAGCCGCACTGCCCACTAGTATATAGAGGGGGGGAGCGGCACAATACCCGAGCTAGCATGGCATTGTGAAACTACCGTGACGCAAAACATCGGTCGCTTCGTCGGATGTTTTTCTGCCCGTTGGGCGCGAGAATGACTGTATCGCCGATTTAACAGTCTTTTTCCCTTCACGGTTGCACAATGTCGGGTTGGTACGGCTATAAATAATTGGAACTTTTGCCAAAGGGCCAAGATCAATAGACGGTTGCCTGAAACAAGGGACAGTGTCGGCTTCAGTGCCGGATTGCAGTTCGATCCTTGCTGAAGAATCCGATGACAAGATTATCCGCGCAGCCGGGTCAACTCGTGCTGCGCTTTTCGTGCGTGCCAAATCAGAGCCCGCAGGAAACTTGCCTGGAGGGGGAGAACTTTTGCGAAAAGCCCGAGTCTATGTTTGCAAGTCTGGTGGTTTACTTCTGCAAGCCTCCTCCGAGCTCATCGAGGAGTGTTCATGCTAACCCAGGAAGAGGATCAGCAACTGGTCGAACGCGTTCAGCGCGGCGACAAGCGTGCTTTCGATCTGCTAGTGCTGAAATACCAGCACAAAATTCTCGGGTTGATCGTGCGTTTCGTGCACGACACCCATGAAGCCCAGGATGTGGCACAAGAAGCCTTTATCAAGGCATACCGTGCACTTGGAAATTTTCGCGGAGACAGCGCGTTTTATACGTGGCTTTACCGCATCGCCATCAACACGGCGAAAAACTATCTGGTTTCACGCGGCCGTCGGCCGCCGGATAGCGATGTCAGTTCCGAGGATGCAGAGTTCTACGATGGCGATCATGGCCTCAAGGATCTCGAGTCGCCAGAACGGGCTTTGCTGCGGGATGAGATCGAAGGCACCGTCCATCGAACCATTCAGCAACTGCCGGAAGATTTGCGTACGGCTTTAACTTTACGTGAGTTTGATGGTCTGAGTTACGAGGACATTGCGAGTGTCATGCAATGTCCGGTAGGCACCGTGCGCTCCCGGATTTTCCGCGCCCGGGAGGCCATCGACAAAGCCCTGCAGCCGTTGTTGCAGGAAAACTAAAGACAGCGGCGACAGCCAAGAGAGGAACGCCATGAGTCGTGAAGCCCTGCAGGAATCGCTGTCCGCAGTGATGGATAACGAAGCGGACGAATTGGAATTGCGTCGGGTATTGAATGCCTGTGACGATGTTGAAACCCGTGAAACCTGGGCTCGTTATCAGATCGCTCGGGCAGTGATGCACAAGGATCTGCTGCTTCCACGCCTGGACATCGCCGCGGCTGTTTCTGCTGCCCTGGCTGACGAAGCCGTACCGGCAAAAGCTTCCCGTGGTCCATGGCGCAGCCTGGGTCGTCTGGCGGTCGCTGCCTCGGTGACCCTGGCGGTGCTGGCCGGTGTGCGTCTGTACAACCAGGATGAGATCGCCGGTGTCGAACTGGCCCAGCAATCCGCTCAACCCGGACTGGCTGCTCCACAAGTAAAAGGCCCAGCCGTTTTGGCAGGCTACAATGAGAGTTCGGATGCTACTGGCCCAATGGCCAACGGCGTACTGCAAGGTCAGCCAGGCTGGCACGATCAGCGTCTGCCAGGTTACTTGCGCCAACACGCACAACAGGCTGCATTGAAAGGCACTGAGAGCGCTCTGCCTTACGCTCGTGCCGCAAGTCTGGAAAACCGTTAAGGAGGATCATGCGCGCCATACCTCTACTTTCGCTTCTGCTCAGCGGCTGGTTCATCGTTCCAGCCCAAGCCGGTGAAGCCCAGGACTGGTTGACCCGCCTGGGCCAGGCAGAGCAACAGCAAAGCTTTCAGGGTACTTTCGTCTACGAGCGTAACGGTAGTTTTTCTACCCATAACATCTGGCACCGCGTCCAGGATGGGAAGGTCCGCGAGCGTTTGATCCAGCTCGACGGTTCCGCTCAGGAAGTCGTTCGCATTGATGGGCAAACCCAATGCGTCAGCGGCACACTGATAGCAGGGCTTGGGGACTCCCCGAACTCCGCCGCCCGTGCACTCGATCCTCAAAAGCTCAAGAATTGGTATGACCTGGCCGTCATCGGCAAGTCGCGTGTCGCCGGGCGTTCGGCGGTGATCGTATCGCTGACACCCCGTGATCAGCACCGCTATGGTTTTGAACTGCATCTGGACAAGGAAACCGGCCTGCCTCTGAAGTCCTTGCTACTGGACGACAAGGGGCGGTTGTTGGAGCGCTTCCAGTTCACGCAAATGGATACCGCTGACGTCCCTTCCGAAAAAGACCTGCAGGCCAGTAATGATTGCAAGCCGGTCAATCTCGAAAGTGACAAGGCCTCTGCCGTCAAGGCTGCCCAGGTCTGGCGTTCCGACTGGTTGCCGCCCGGCTTCGAGCTGACCAGCAGCACCGCTCGCAAGGATCCGCAGACCAAGACCCAGGTCAATAGCCTGATGTATGACGATGGCCTGACGCGTTTTTCGGTATTCCTCGAGCCGTTGAATGGCGCAACAGTCACCGACACCCGTACTCAGTTGGGGCCGACCGTTGCGGTTTCCCGGCGCCTGGCCACGGCACAGGGCGACATGATGGTGACTGTCGTTGGCGAGATACCGGTCGGTACTGCTGAACGGATAGCGCTTTCAATGCGCACCGACGCCGCTGCAACCAAGCAGTGAGCTGAATTTGAAATGTTTCGTGAGCATTTCAGTTTGCAAAAATCCCGTAAATTTTTTATAGGTCAGAGCCCCTCGGCTCTGGCCTTGTTTGTTGTTCCCGGAACAAAAATACCGGCGTATTGTTCCCGGTGTTCCTTGCTCCATATCGCTTAACCATGCTCGTCGTAACGGGAGCCGTATGTCGATACCACGCTTGAAGTCCTACCTTTCCATTATTGCCACCGTGCTGGTGCTCGGTCAGGCGGTCACCGCCCAAGCGGTCGAATTGCCTGATTTTACGCAACTGGTCGAACAGGCCTCGCCTGCGGTCGTAAACATCAGTACCACGCAAAAGCTGCCGGATCGCAAAGTCAACCAGCAAATGCCCGACCTCGAAGGCTTGCCACCGATGCTGCGCGAATTCTTCGAACGGGGCATGCCGCCACAATCGCGCTCACCTCGTGACCGTCAGCGCGAGGCAACCTCCCTGGGTTCGGGTTTCATCATCTCTTCCGATGGCTATATCCTGACCAATAATCACGTGATCGCCGATGCTGACGAAATCCTCGTCCGCCTGGCCGATCGCAGCGAAATGAAAGCCAAGCTGATCGGTACCGATCCACGTTCCGACGTGGCGCTGCTGAAAATCGAAGGCAAGGATCTGCCAGTGCTCAAGCTCGGTAAATCCCAGGACCTGAAGGCTGGCCAATGGGTTGTCGCGATCGGTTCGCCATTCGGCTTTGACCACACGGTGACCCAAGGTATCGTCAGTGCCGTCGGTCGCAGCCTGCCGAACGAAAACTATGTGCCGTTCATCCAGACCGACGTGCCGATCAACCCGGGTAACTCCGGTGGTCCGCTGTTCAACCTCAACGGTGAGGTGGTCGGGATCAACTCGCAGATCTATACCCGCTCCGGTGGCTTCATGGGCGTGTCGTTTGCAATCCCGATCGACGTGGCCATGGATGTTTCCAATCAGCTGAAATCCGGTGGCAAGGTCAGCCGTGGCTGGCTGGGCGTCGTGATTCAGGAAGTGAGCAAGGACCTGGCCGAGTCGTTCGGCCTGGAGAAACCGGCCGGTGCGCTGGTCGCCCAGATCCAGGACGATGGTCCGGCTGCCAAGGGCGGCCTGCAAGTTGGCGACGTGATCCTGAGCATGAACGGTCAGCCAATCGTCATGTCGGCCGATCTGCCGCATCTGGTTGGCGCGTTGAAGGCTGGCAACAAGGCCGATCTGGAAGTGATTCGTGACGGCAAGCGCAAGAATGTCGAATTGACGGTCGGCGCGATTCCGGAAGAAGGCAAGGAGCTGGATGCGCTGCCAAAATCCAGCATTGAGCGCAGCAGTAATCGCCTGGGTGTTTCCGTGGTCGAGCTGACTGACGAGCAGAAGAAAACCTACGACCTCAAGGGTGGTGTGCTGATCAAGGAAGTGCAGGACGGCCCTGCTGCCATGATCGGCTTGCAGCCGGGTGATGTGATCACCCATCTGAACAACCAGGCCATCGGTTCCACCAAGGAGTTCGCGGACATCGCCAAGGCGCTGCCAAAGAACCGTTCGGTGTCGATGCGGGTACTGCGTCAGGGGCGTGCGAGCTTCATCACCTTCAAACTGGCTGAATAACCCGGTTGTTGGTTGCATAAAAAACCGCCTCGTAAGAGGCGGTTTTTTTGTGTCCGGACCTTTTGTCGCCGGGGCGTCAGCCCATCATGTCCTTGATCATGCGCTCTTGTTCCATCAGCTCGCGTTGCCGCGCGTCGATCCGCGAAGACAGCGGGAAGTTGCTGCCAGCCCTGCGTTTGGCGAAGTCCAGTTGCTGAATGGCCTGTTTGTAGTCACCGACCAGCGCAAAGTATTCGGCGCGAGCCTGATGCAGGCCGATGATATTGCCCGACAGGCCGCGCGTCTCGGCAACCTGATACCACACGTCCGGGTCATCCGGGCGGGACTTGAGCAGGCTTTCGAGGGCTTTCTCCGCATCCGCAGTACGGTTTTGTTTGAGCAGCAGGTCGACGCGAATCTGGTTCAGCGGGTAGTTGCCAGAGTACTGGCCCATCAACCGGTCAACCCGGGACTGGGCATCCGCCAGGCGATTATTGGTGATATCCAGATCGACCTGAGCCAGGTTGTAGATGATTTCGTTGGGTGACTTGGCCAGCAACTGCTTGAGGTTTTCCCGTGCTTCGTTCAGATGGCCGCCCTTGATCTGGGCGATCGCCAGGCCGTAGCGTGCCACGTCGTTTTTCGGGTTCTCGTCGAGCTGGGCGCGGAAGCGCTTGGCGCCAAGCCCCGGGGTTTCTTCATAGATCAGCTGTACGCGTGCGCGGATCAGTTGGTAGCGCATGCTGTCTTCGATACCGCCCTTTGGAAACTGTTCGGCGCGGTTGCGGGTGTCGGCGATACGCGATTCGGTGACCGGGTGGGTCAGCAGAAATTCCGGTGGCTTGGCATCGTAGCGGTACTGACGCCCCAGCCGTTCGAACATGGTTGGCATCGAGCGGGGATCGTAACCGGCCTTTTCCAGATTGAGGATGCCGATACGGTCGGCTTCCTGCTCGTTCTGGCGGGAGAATCGCCGCTGTTCCTGAATGGCTGCGGCCTGTGTGCCGGCAATGGCCGCGATCCCGGCGTCACCGCCACCGGCGGCTGCCAGCACGATACCCGCCAGCAATGCAGCCATCATGGGTACTTGCATGCGTTGCTGCGCTTCGACGCCCCGGGCAAAGTGGCGCTGCGACAAGTGAGCCAATTCGTGCGCCAGTACCGAAGCGTATTCGCCCTCGGTCTGGGCGTTGAGGAACAAACCACCGTTCACCCCGACGATCCCGCCCGGCGCTGCAAAGGCGTTGAGCTGCGGGCTGTTGATCAGGATGAATTCCAGGCGTCGGTCAGTGACCTGGCTGGTCTCGACCAGTCGGTAAACGCTGGATTCCACGTAATTCTTGAGCTGAGGATCGTTGAGCTGCGAAACCTGACTGCGCAACATTGCCAGCCAGGCGCGACCGAGCTGGTATTCCTGTTGCGGTGAGACAATGGCAGAACTGGCGTCGCCGAGTGACGGCAGGTCGTCGGCAAAGCCCGGTGAGGCGAGCAGGCAAGCGAGCGTCAGCAGGGTGGGGCGCAAAAAAGTCATGCACAAAGCCTTAGTCGACAAAGACCTTACTGTAGCCGGACACCGGCGTTGCGACCAGATATTCTAGGCAACACAACCACCTGACCCGGAGTGATGCAATGACCGACGCTGTAGAGCATGACGTTGAACTGGATGCCAGCGGCCTGAATTGCCCGTTGCCGTTGCTCAAGGCCAAGATGGAGCTCAACCGGCTGGCCAGTGGCGCGGTGCTCAAGGTCATCGCCACCGATGCGGGTTCGCAACGCGACTTTCGCACCTTTGCCCGATTGGCCGGTCATACCCTGCTTCGTGAAGAAGATGAGGCGGGTGTTTACCGCTACTGGTTGAAAAAAGCCTGAAATCGGCTGCGTTTACTCCTAAGGATTATTGATGTTCAAAGTGTTGCGCGACTGGATTCAGCGCTATTTCTCCGATGAAGAAGCGGTGGTGCTGGCTGTCCTGCTGTTTCTGGCGTTCACCGCCGTGCTGACCCTGGGCGGTATGCTGGCGCCAGTGCTCGCCGGGATGGTGCTGGCGTACCTGATGCAGGGGCTGGTGGTGACCCTCGAGCGCCTGCGGGTGCCGGGCGGGGTCGCGGTGGGGCTGGTCTTTGCGTTGTTCATGGGGCTGTTGCTGGTGTTTATCGTGGTGGTCGTGCCATTGCTCTGGCATCAACTGATCACCCTGTTCAACGAGTTGCCCGGCATGCTCGCCAAGTGGCAGTCGCTGTTGCTGCTGCTGCCCGAACGCTATCCGCATCTGGTGTCCGATGAGCAAGTACTGCAGGCCATCGAAGCGGCACGGGGCGAAATCGGCAAGTTTGGTCAGTGGGCACTGACGTTCTCGCTGTCGAGCCTGCCATTGCTGGTGAACATCATGATCTACCTGGTGCTGGTGCCGATCCTGGTGTTTTTCTTCCTCAAGGATCGGGCCATGATCGGCCAGTGGGTGCGCGGTTACCTGCCCCGTGAGCGGGCCTTGATCACCCGGGTCGCCCATGAAATGAACCGGCAGATCGCCAATTACATTCGCGGCAAGGTCATCGAAATCTTCATTTGCGGTGGCGTGACCTACATCGCCTTTGTTGTCCTTGAACTCAATTACGCGGCGCTGCTGGCACTGCTGGTGGGGATTTCGGTGGTGGTGCCTTATGTCGGCGCCGTGGTGGTGACCGTACCCGTGTTTCTGATTGCGCTGTTCCAGTGGGGCTGGAGCGATCAGTTCATATACTTGATGGCGGTCTACGGGATCATTCAGACGCTGGATGGCAACGTGCTGGTGCCATTGTTGTTCTCGGAGGCGGTCAACCTGCACCCGGTGGCAATCATCTGCGCAGTGCTGTTGTTTGGCGGGTTGTGGGGGTTCTGGGGGGTGTTCTTCGCGATTCCCCTGGCGACGCTGTTCAAGGCCGTGCTGGATGCCTGGCCGCGCAAGGAGCCGGAGGTGGCGCCGCTGCTTTAATTCACGAAGTGGATTTATGAGCTGAAGCGACGAGCCTCATCGCGAGCAAGCTCGCTCCCACATTGAACCGTGGATGCCCGGGCAACTCGGTCAACTGTGGGAGCGAGCTTGCTCGCGATGGCGTCCGAAAGAACGCCCGGAAATCAGGCCTTATTCAGAGCCTGGGCCGCGGCCAATACCGCATCAACATGCCCCGGCACCTTCACGCCGCGCCATTCCTGGCGCAGCATGCCGTTGGCGTCGATCAGGAACGTGCTGCGATCCACGCCCATGTATTCCTTGCCGTAGAGCTTTTTCAGCTTGATCACGTCGAACAGTTGGCAGATGGCTTCGTCCTTGTCGCTGATCAGCTCAAAGGGGAATTCCTGTTTGCACTTGAAGTTCTCGTGGGATTTGAGGCTGTCGCGAGACACGCCGAACACTTCGGTATTGGCGGCCTTGAACGCAGCGTATTGATCACGAAAGCCCTGCCCCTCGGTCGTGCAGCCCGGGGTGCTGTCCTTGGGGTAGAAATAGATCACTACCTGCTTGCCTTTCAGGCCGGCGAGGCTGACGGTTTGCCCGCTGGTGGCGGGGGCTTGGAAATCGGCAACCGGTTGGTCGATGGCAACGGCCATGAAAGCTTCCTTACATTGGGTTCTGTGGGCGCCAGGGTTCGATCAGGGCATCGAGGTTCAGCGCGTCGGCAAAATCCAGGAACTGATCGCGCAGCCAGCTGATTTGCACGCCGGCCGGCAAGGTCACGGTAAACGTGGCGTTGAGCATGGTGCCGCCGGTCTGCGGAGCCTGATAAGTGTCGCAGGTCAGGTTTTCCAGCTCGACATTGTGGTCCATGAAGAACTGGCACAGCTCGTTGATGATGTCCGAGCGGTAGGCCGAGCTGACATAAGCGACGTACGGCAGGGCCTGAGGGCGGTTTTCCAGGGCCGCGCTGCGCACCACGTTGACCGTGAACGCATGCCGCTTGGCCAATACCGGCAGGCTGCCTTCCAGGCGTGCCAGGGCATCCCAGCTACCGGAGATTTCCAGCACCAGGGCACTGCATTCGCCATGGCGGGTCAGGCGAGAGGTGACAACGGCGCAGCGGTTTTCATGGCTGGCGCGGCACAGGACGTTGGTCAGCTCCATGGGGTTGGCGCCGAGGGCACTGATAACAAGGAATTGTTCGCGAACTGTGGGGGTGGACATGCAGCATTCCTAAAGCGATGAGCGGTCGGTACGTCCAGAGGGCGTTTTGCCGGGAGCGAGCCTGCGGATGCGAATTCAGTAAACCCCAAGCGGCAGGTCGCGACGTGCTCCGGCAGGGCGGGAGCGAGAGGCGGCAACGCTGGATCAGGGCTTGTGATGCCGTAAATGGAGGCTGAAACCCGACGCGCGAGCTTGTCTGTACCGATCAAAGTCTGAAGGGTAGCGAAAACCGGCGCCAAGGGGAATGGCGGCAGCACAGTACTTCGCTTGTGCAAGCATCTTGGCGCCAGTACCATTACGGCTCTCTTTTTCCGGCAGGAGCGGTTTCATGATTGCGGGCAGTATGGTGGCACTGGTCACACCCATGGATGCACAGGGGCGTCTTGACTGGGACAGCCTCAGCAAACTCGTGGACTTCCACCTTGAAAACGGCACCCATGCCATTGTCGCCGTCGGCACCACCGGCGAGTCGGCAACGCTTGATGTAGACGAACACATTGCCGTCATCAAGGCCGTGGTCAAGCAGGTCAACGGTCGCATTCCGGTCATTGCCGGTACCGGCGCCAACTCGACCCGCGAAGCCGTCGAATTGACCCGTAATGCCAAGGAAGCCGGCGCCGATGCCTGCCTGCTGGTAGTGCCGTACTACAATAAGCCGACCCAGGAAGGCCTGTACCTGCACTTCAAGCACATCGCCGAATCGGTCGACATCCCGCAGATTCTCTATAACGTTCCCGGCCGCACCTCCTGCGACATGCAGGCCGAAACCGTGATCCGCCTGTCCACCGTGCCGAACATCATCGGTATCAAGGAAGCGACCGGCGACCTCAAGCGCGCCAAGGCCATCCTCGACGGCGTAAGCAAGGACTTCATCGTCCTTTCCGGCGATGATCCGACCGCGGTCGAGCTGATCCTGATGGGCGGCAAGGGCAACATTTCCGTTACCGCCAACGTCGCGCCGCGTGAAATGGCCGATCTGTGCGAGGCCGCCCTCAAGGGGGATGCCGAGACTGCACGGGCAATCAACGAAAAACTGATGCCGCTGCACAAGGACCTGTTCATCGAAGCCAACCCGATTCCGGTGAAGTGGGCTTTGGTTGAAATGGGCCTGATGCACGAAGGCATTCGCCTGCCGTTGACCTGGCTGAGCGCACCTTGTCACGAAACGCTGCGTACGGCCCTGCGCCAGTGCGGCGTCCTGGTTTAATTGAGGAAGTACAACGCATGAAGCGAATGGCCGGACTTTCCGCACTTGCCTTGATTATCTCCAGCACCAGTGGCTGTGGATGGATCTGGGGCCCGGAAGGTTATTTCCGTGACCGTGGTAGCGATTACCTGGAAGCGCAACAGACTGCACCGATGCAAATGCCACCGGATGTCCGTACCGCCAAGCGTCTGGATCCGCTGTTGCCGATCCCGCGCAACGTGGCCGATGACACCGCCAAGGGCGAATACATCGTTCCTCGGCCGCAGCCGCTGACCGCGGGTGCTGACGCCGGTGCCTACTCCCTGCAGAAGAGCGGCGGCTCCAGCTCCATCCTGGCGCAGAATCCGCCGGCTGAAGTCTGGCCCGTGGCCGTTCAGTTCTTCCAGGACAACGGTTTCCGTCTGGATGAACAGCGTCCGCAAACCGGTGAATTCACCACGACCTGGCAGCATTCCGATGAACTGTCTGCGGCCATGGCCAAGCGCCTGAGCGCGGCCGGCGTCAGCACGGACAGCGAAACCCGCGTGCGGGTGCGCATCGAGCCGGGCGTGCAGCGCAATACCAGTGAAGTCTATGTGGTCAGCGCCGAGCGTCCCGCCGGCAGCACCGCCGACGTGGCCTTCACCAACCGTTCGGTCAACACTGGCCTGGACGCGGCACTGGTCGACGACATGCTCGCGAGCATGAGCCGTATCTCCGAGAAGGGCGGTTCGGTTTCCATGCTGGCTTCGCGTGATTTCGACGCACCAAGTCGTGTCAGCCTGAGTGAAGACGGCAGCGGTAACCCTGTGCTGAACGTCGGTACCGACCTGGATCGTGCCTGGTCGAGCGTCGGTCGTGCGCTGGAACAAGGCGAATGGCGTGTTGAAGACATCAACCGCAGCCTGGGCCTGTACTACATCAACCTGGCCGAAAAAGCCGAGAGCAAAGACGACAAGCCAGGCTTCTTCAGCAGCCTGTTCGGCAGCGCGCCGAGCAAGGAAGAGCTTGAGGCCCGCGCCGAACGTTATCAGGTTCGCCTGAGCAAGGTTGGCGAGAACGTCCAGGTCACCGTAGAGAAAAACATCAACACCGTGGCGCCGGCCGATGTGGCGCGTAAAGTGTTGAGCAAGATTCAGGACAACCTGGGCTGATCCTATGCGTTTTGCCGTTCTCGGCAGCGGTAGTCAAGGGAACGGCACGCTGATAGCCAGCGCTGATACGTACGTATTGGTGGATTGTGGTTTTTCCCTGCGGGAAACCGAAAAACGCCTGCTGCGCCTGGGTGTGAACCCTGCGCAGCTGAGCGCGATACTCGTGACCCACGAACATGCCGACCACGTGCATGGCGTGGGTTTGCTGTCTCGGCGCTACAATCTGCCTGTCTACCTCAGTCGCGGGACCTTGCGCGGGATGCGCAAACCTATTGAGCCCGCAGGCTTTCTGGCCGGCGGCGATCAACTGCAAATCGGCGACTTGAGCATCGGTGTCATTGCCGTGGCCCACGATGCACAAGAACCGACGCAATATGTTTTCAGTGACGGTTTGCGGCGCTTCGGCCTGTTGACCGACCTGGGCTCGTATTGTGACAAGGTGCTGGACGGCTATCGGGACCTCGATGCGTTGATGATCGAGTCCAATCACTGTCGTGACATGCTGGCTCGCGGTCATTACCCGTACTTTCTCAAGCAGCGGGTAGGCGGTGAACTGGGGCATTTGAACAACCACCAGGCGGCATTCCTGGTGGCCGAGTTGGGCTGGAAAGACCTGCAACACCTGGTCCTGGCCCATCTGAGCAGCAAGAACAACCTGCCGCGGCTGGCCCGGCAATGTTTTGTCGACACCCTTGGGTGCGACCCGGACTGGCTGCAACTGGCCGATCAAGATTCAGGGCTCGACTGGCGACATATCGCCTAGCCCATCTACTTAGCAAGCGGAGCCCATCATGGAAAAACGTGAAGAACTCTACCGCGGCAAAGCCAAGTCGGTTTACAAGACCGACGACGCTAACCGCTTGATCCTGCTGTTTCGTAACGACACCTCGGCGTTCGACGGCAAGCGCATCGAGCAGCTCGACCGCAAAGGCATGGTGAACAACAAGTTCAACGCCTTCATCATGCAGAAGCTCGAAGCGGCCGGCGTGCCGACCCAATTCGACAAATTGCTGGGCGACAACGAATGCCTGGTGAAGAAACTCGACATGATCCCGGTCGAATGCGTCGTGCGTAACTACGCCGCCGGCAGCCTGGTCAAGCGTCTGGGTGTCGAAGAGGGCATGAAGCTCAACCCTTACACCTTCGAACTGTTCCTGAAGGACGACGCCAAGGGCGACCCGTTCATCAACGAATCCCACGTCGTGGCCTTTGGTTGGGGCACCGCCGAGCAACTGGTGCGCATGAAAGAGCTGTCGCTCAAGGTCAACGAAGTCCTGAGCAAACTGTTCGACGACGCCGGCCTGCTGCTGGTCGACTTCAAACTGGAGTTCGGCGTGTTCCACGATGGCTCCATCGTGCTGGGCGACGAATTCAGCCCGGACGGCTGCCGTCTGTGGGACAAGGCCACCGGCAAGAAAATGGACAAGGACCGCTTCCGTCAGGGCCTCGGTGACGTCATCGAAGCCTATGAAGAGGTCGCCAATCGTCTGGGCGTACCGCTTTAACCGACGCAAGCATCTGATAGCACAGAAATATTTCGCTTAGGGGGTTCGCTTCCTGCGAAAGTGTTGTTATGATGCGCGCCGTTGGAGAGATGCCAGAGTGGCCGAATGGGACGGATTCGAAATCCGTTGTACCTTCACCGGTACCTAGGGTTCGAATCCCTATCTCTCCGCCATTATTGAACAAGATGAAGCCCCTGAAGTGGTTAAACATTTCAGGGGCTTTTTCGTTTCTGTCGTATTGGTCGGGGAGGGTATTTCGTGTCCCGGCATTTTTGACGTGATGCCCGTCATGCTCTTGGGATCCCCTGGGTATCCATTTGCCGTAGGGCTTTCTCACCATTGTTGTATCTATATGTCCAGGTGATGTGGTTTGGGTTCGTTGCTGTCCCAGTGCTTTATATAGATGCTGGAGGTTCTCATGGTGGCGGCCCGGGTGCTCTGGTAAGGAAGAAGAATTTTCAGGTGGGGGGTTGACCACGTATTTTAATACTGTATTATTCGCCTCCCGCTAACGAGCAGTTTGATGTGGCTCTTGGTTTAAGTAGTTGATTTTGTTGAAAAATCATAAACTTTTAAGGTTGCAAATTGAAAAGATGCGCTGTAAGATGCGCACCTCGGTTGAGACGAAAGATCTTAACCAGCCGCTCTTTAACAACTGAATCAAGCAATTCGTGTGGGTGCTTGTGGAGTCAGACTGCTAGTCAACAGATTATCAGCA